>CAZEWA010000087.1:0-19966 GCA_964515685.1 uncultured Polyangiales bacterium
GCGATGAGCGGCGCGCACATCACCGAGCACAGCTTGAGGTTCATCACGCTCTCGCTGGTCTTGAACTCTTCGTGATGCAGCGCGTCGCTCACGATGAGCGGACGCTTCTGGGTGAGCACCTTGGCGACGATGCTGTCTGAGAGGTGCCGCACGCCGTTGGGGATGTCTTCGTGGCGCATGTTGCGCGCGACGGCGATCTCGGGCGTCTCGTTGCGTACCAAGAGCAGAAAGCCCTTATCGGCGTGGGTGGCTTCGATCACCGCGTCCATCAGGCTGCGCAAGAGCCCCGACACGTCTTTGATGTCCATCAGGCGTTGGCTGAACTCGTAGAGCTTCCGCAGGCCTGCAAGCTCCCCTGCGTCGTCGTCGTCGTCCGGGTTCAGACTCGCGGATTCGTCGTAGACCGAGAACACGAGCTCCACCGCGCCGAAGGTGAGGCGGTCGTTGTGGAACAGCTTGGCGCGGCGCTTTTTCTTGCCGTTGATGGCAATGTCGCCCTCGCGGTCGACCTCGGACAGGTTGAAATCGCGGCCGTCGAACACGATTTGCGCGTGGTAATCGCAGACGCCCGCTGCCTCGAGGCACACATCATTGCCCCCGGTTCTGCCTACGGTGGTGATCTTCTTGTAAACGGGGAAGATCTTGGGCTTTCCCACGGTGGCTAAGAGTTTGAGGCTCGGCATCGCGCGCGAGCATACCACCCTAGTGGGAACAACGAGAGGCCTAGGACATGCCCCCACACTAGAGAGCGGTCATGCGTGGGTGGGCGCGCACATGGGCCTCAGGTTGGAACAGCAAGGGCCCGCACTGTGCGGTATTCGAACTGCGCAAGTTGCTTCATTTTGCAGACAAAGCGCGTTAGCCTGACAGTAATTTTATGCACGTCCTCGTCCTCGATCAGGGCTACGCCCCCCATCGCGTGGTGAACTGGCAGCGTGCGATTTGCATGGTGTTTGGCGGAAAAGTCGAGGTTTTAGAGGAGTACGACGAGGTGATTCGCTCGCCGAGTCTGGTCATCCGCATGCCCGCAGTGGTGCGGCTCCTGAAGAACACGCGTAGGCGACCTCGGGTGATCCGTTTTTCGCGCTTCAACGTACTTCTGAGAGACAACTTCGCCTGCCAGTACTGCGGCGAGACGCCCCAGGTGCGGGAGCTGACCATGGATCACGTCCTGCCGCGCGCCAAGGGCGGCCTCACGCGCTGGAACAACGTCGTTGCTGCCTGCAGGCCCTGCAATCACCTCAAGGGCAGCCGTACGCCGGAGGAGGCGCGGATGGAGCTGCGGCGCGTGCCCGGCGAGCCCCGCCACCTGCCTTCGATGCGTGAGCGCCTGGGTCTCAACCATATGCACGAGAAGTGGCAGACCTGGATCGGCTGAGCTTTGTGTCCAGCGGCACGGCAGCGGCATGGCAGACGCATATTGAACGCTTGTGTGAGTTGGGGAACCCACGCGCGTCTACGCACCTGCTCGGATACGTGCATGTGCCCGGCTATGTCACAAAACAAGCTCTTTACTGCCAGAAACGAGCCTCGACGGTGCCCCCAAATGAGTCATTTTTTGGCAGTGCGCGCCGAACTGACAAAGGCGGCGACAGGAGACAAATTTAGTCGAGCCGGAACAATTCGCACGACTGACGGTTGCATGAGTTCAAAAGGAATGACAAAAACCGACCTGTTCGGGGGAACATGACTCGTTTGCGTCGGCCGCTGGGGTAGTCGACGCGTTTAGGGGGGATACATGAGGCTCGGGGGCTTTGAGATTCGTTTGGATCGCGTTACGGCATCACGGCTGATCAGCCAGGCCAGCACCCAGGTGCTGACGGCGGTGGCAGTGGCTGTTTCTTATAAGCGTGCGTTTCGCATGTCGCGTGAGTTCCGGCGCCTGCCCGGCTAGTTCGGGCCGCGCCTGCTTGGGGTGAGGTGAGTGGCTAGGCATGCGCCGGGGCCGCCTCGCCCTGCGGGGAGTGGGGTCATTTCTAGGCAAGCGTCGGAAAATTCGCAGATTTCGAGCGAGGCCCGGAGGGACAAAGTTCCTTCGGGTTTTTGCGCGTGGGGCTCACTTTCCTGGGCCCGATGCAACTCCCGGACAAACCCGCCTTCAGCACGCTCCGCAGCCGTGCTGTACTACGGGGGACAACCAGGGCATACCACCCGCACGAGGTGATCTCTATGTCGAGCTCTCCGCTCGCATTCGTTCCCGGAGCTCAGGTTGCGCGCGCGCGCAACGCCGAGGGGTCCCTGTCGGGACTGACGTTTGCCGTGAAAGACTTGTTTGACCTGCGGGGCCATCGCGCCAGTGCGGGCCACCCCGACTGGGCTCGCTCCCACGAGAGCGCCGAGTCGGATGCGCCGGTCGTAGACTCGCTGCTGGGTGCGGGGGGCGACCTCGTGGGCGTCACCATCATGGACGAGCTCGCCTACAGCCTGGCGGGCCAGAATCCGTTCTTTGGAACGCCTGAAAATCCGCGTGCCCCGGAGCGTCTGTGCGGAGGTTCGTCCTGCGGCTCTGCGGCTGCGGTGGCCGGCTGCTTGTGCGACTTCGCGTTGGGCACGGATACGGGCGGCTCGATCCGCGTGCCAGCTTCGTTTTGCGGCTTGTTCGGCCTCAGGCCCACCCATGGCCGCATCGATTCACGAGGCGCTGTGCCGCTGGCGAAGGGGTTCGACACGGTGGGGTTCTTTGCCCGGGACGCGCGTACGTTTGATGCCGTGGCGAAGGTCTTGCTCGCACCCATGAAGCCTGTGCCACAGGTCGAGCGCGTGCTGATAGCGGACGATGCGTTTGCCCTGTGCGACGCGGGCATCCCTGAGTTGCTCGAGCACTTGGGGGCGAAGGTTATCTCCGAGCTGCGGGCCAAGACTGAGCACGTGCAAGTGGCTCCCAGGGGCTTTGCGCCCTTGCGCCTGGCCTTTCAGCGCATGCAGGGGCGCGAGGTGATAGCGACTCACGGCGCCTGGCTCGACGCGGTGAAGCCTAAGTTCAGCGACGCCGTAGCGCAGCGCATCGAGCGTGCGCGCGTGTTGTACGAGACGCAGGAAGGCGTGGAAGAAGACGCGGCCACGGTGCGAGAGCTCATGCGTCACCTAGACGGCATGCTCACGCCTGGCACGCTGCTTTTCCTGCCGCCTGCACCCGGCGTGGCGCCGCGTGTGGACGAGTCTGCTGCCGGCCTCGACACATTCCGCACGCGCACGTTGGAGCTTACGGCGCTGGCATCCTTGGCGGGGCTTCCGCAGATTGTGGTGCCGGCTCGCGAGGTGTTTGGCGCGCCGGTGGGGCTGTCGTTCGCGGCGGCGCGCGGGGGCGACGAGCTTCTGTGTTCGCTCGCCAGCGTCAGTGAGCACGCCCTAGACTGAAACCGCTTTCGTAGCGGAGTCGTGCGCGGCCCGTTGCCTGCACGTCACAAGCGCGGTGGAGCATGCAGCTATGCAAGCTTCGCCTCAACCACAGCTTCCGCTGCAATCGTTTGCCGATACGGGGCAGCGCATGGCGTACCTCGCTGCGTTTGCGCTCGAGACTTGGTCGCGTTTGCTCGTTCCTGGGGCTCACGCTGCTCGGGCACAGGCAGAGCAGGCCCGCTGGGTGGCCGAGAATATGTGCGCACTGCACGGTCTCAGGCCTGCGCTCCGGGGCGACTTGCAGCTGCCCGAAGGACCGTGCGTGGTTGTGGCCAATCACATTACGTATTTCGATCCGCTCGTGCTGGGTAGCCTGTTGCCCCTCAGCGCCATCGCCAAGCGTGAGGTGCTGGATTGGCCGCTGATAGGCGCATTGTCGCGCAAGCTCGGGACGCTGTACGTAACGCGCGAGGATGCCCACAGCGGTGCTCGCTGTCTGCGCGAGGCGCGGCGCATGCTTGCGCGCGGTGTGTCCGTACTGGTGTTTCCGGAGGGCACGACCACGCGCGGACGCGAGGTGCTGCCTTTCAAGCGTGGAATGTTCGGAGTTTCGGCTCAGGTGGGCGTGCCGGTGGTACCGGTATGTTTGCAGTACGAGCGTGCCGAGGCCGCGTGGATCGGCGAGGATGCGTTTCTGCCGCACTACATGAAGAGCATGCGCTATCGGTGCACACGCGTAGAGGTCGAAGTATTGCCGGCATTCCGCGTGCAGAGCGTGAGCGATGCTGCAGAGGCCGCAGAAGCCGCGCGTTCCGCAGTGAGCGCAGCGCTCCGCTCTCGCGTGCGTGTTGCACAGGACAGGAACGTCCAAAGTCTTTCGCGTCACGCTGAGTCGTCCTTTGCCGCTGCCTGAGTTGATCGAACTTGAGCACCTGATTGAGCGCGTGCGTGCAGCGCACCCACAGAATGCGCGTGCACGTGCCATGATGCATGTGGCGGTAGGCTCCGAAACCTTACCGATCTGGAGTCTGACACTCGGCAATCCTGACCCTGCAGCGCCGAGTCTGGCCTATGTGGGCGGAGTGCATGGGCTCGAGCGTATCGGTACGCAGGTGGTGCTCGCGTACATGCGCACGTTGGAAGCGCGACTTGCCTGGGATCGCGTGTTGCACGAGATCTTGTCGCGCGTGCGCCTTGTGTTCGTGCCGCTGCTGAATCCGGGTGGAATGCTGCTGAGTCGTCGAGCCAATCCGCGCGGCGTGGACCTGATGCGCAATGCGCCACGCAGTCCGCACGGGCACGGCACGTTTTTCGTGGGAGGGCAGCGCCTGTCGAATAAATTACCCTGGTATGCAGGCCAGCCAGAGCTCGAGCTCGAGCGCGAGAGTCGCGCGCTCATCCAGGTGATAAAGCAGGAGCTTCTCACTTCTGAAGTCTCCCTGGCCATCGACTGCCACTCAGGCTTCGGAATGCGAGACAGGTTGTGGTTTCCCTACGCACGCACGCGTCGGCCCTTTCCCAGGCTCGCAGAAGTCGTCGGCATCCAGCGTCTGCTCGACCGCAGTCTTCCGCATCATGTGTACCGCATGGAGCCGCAGGCCAATGCGTACACGATTCAAGGGGATTTATGGGATCATCTCTACGATCTGCAGCGAGCGGAGGCGCCTGAACGCGTGTTTGTTCCGCTCACGCTCGAGATGGGCTCATGGGCCTGGGTGCGCAAAAATCCTCGCCAAATGTGGTCGCGCGCTGGCTCGTTCAACCCGGTCTTGCCGCATCGGCTCGCGCGCACATTGCGGCGACATCTGGCGCTTTTCGACCTGTTGTTGCATGCCATGGCGAGCTCCGAGGCCTGGGCGTTTCCGACCGCGGTAGAGCGTGCACAGCGCGAGCACGCAGCGTTTTTGGCTTGGCCCCGCGGATGATCTCAAGTTGCCTGCTTGTCACGCAAGGTTGCAAGGGCGACGTCACGGTGTGGCCTGCGATTTCTAGAGTCTGGAGCATGACACTCACGAATCAAAGTATAGTTGAACGCGAGTACTCCCCCTTCCTCTTTCCTGCGGCCCGGCCCGATACGGCCACAAAAGCCTATCCTCAGCACGCACCCCGTGTACCTCCAGGCATCCATCGCTCAGGTCGCTATGTCGTCCGCTTTGCGCAGACGCACGACGATTTGCACGCGGTGCAGCGCCTGCGCTTTCAGGTCTTCAATCTCGAGCTGCGCGAAGGACTCATCGAATCCTATGCACGCGGACTCGACAGCGATGCTTTCGACCTCGCGTGTCATCACTTGATGGTGTTCGATGAACCGAGCGCGCAGCTCGTGGGCACCTATCGGCTCATGACCAAGGAGCTAGCGGGCGAGGGGCCTTTCTACACGGAGAGCGAGTTTGAGCTGTCGGAGGTTCCCGACGTGGTCTTGCGCCACGGCGCAGAGGTCGGACGGGCTTGTGTGGAGAAGGAACATCGAAATGGGCGCGTGCTTCAGCTCTTGTGGCGGGGAATCGCGCGCTATCTCGACTGGAACGACAAGCGCTACGTGTTCGGCTGTTGCTCGGTACCCACACTCGATGCCTCGGAAATATGGGCGCTTTCGCAGCAACTGACCGCGCAACAGCACATGCATTCGCGATACCACGCGCAGGTTCGCTCAGGTTTGCGCGCGCCGCGCATCGAGGGCCAGGCGGGCCAGGCGGATTCCAAACTCGCGGAACTTCCTCCGCTTTTCGCGAGCTATCTGCGCCTGGGTGCCAAGGTTTGTGGCGGCCCGGCGATCGATCGCGCTTTCGGAGTCACCGATTACTTGGTGCTGCTCGATTTACGCGACGTAGAGCCCCGGATGCTGAGCCATCTCGCGGCTCCGGGACGCTGGAAGTCCGTAGAAACAGCGTAAATGGGCGCTTTCGTCTCTGCGCGGAATGATTTGCGTGGCATGCTCGTTTTATGTGGGCCATGGCTAAGCTGCAAATCACGGGCATCGCGATTTTGGTGGGGGCGCTCTCCGGCTGCGCCGGCTCCACGCATCAAAGCGTAGTTCGTGTTGCGCAGCACGATCTGTCCTGCAATCGCGTCGAGGTCGATGAGATCGCGAACAATCGCTACGGCGCCTTTGGCTGCGGGCGAGGTGCGGTGTACACGCAGGTCTGCGAGGACGGCGGTGCGTGTCGTTGGGGGCGCTTGCGCCACGGTCACGAGAGCAAGCTCGGCGTCCAAGATGCAGCGCGCGATTCCAGCCCAGCGAGTGGCCCACGCCAGATCATCGCGGCGCCTCCGCCCGCGGGGCGTGAAATCATCGCGGCGCCTCCGCCCGGTGGTCGCCAGATCATTCAGGCGCCTCAGGGGCCTGGCGCCGATGCTGGTGCCAATCCAGCGAGCAGCGAGCCGAGTGCAGGGGGCGAAGCTCCGCCCGATGCAGCGGGAGGCGCCGCCGAAGGAGCTGAGGCGTCTGACACGGGAGCTCCTGCGGGAGCCGAAGGGCAGCACGCAGCACCGGCTCCTTTGCCGCTCTCGCAGGGCGAACTCAGCGAGCCGTTCCAGGCCGACGTGCCGTACGAGCAGATGACGCAGCGCTCGACGCAGCCGCCTCCTGAGCCGCTCGTGGAGCAACGGCCTCAGCCACCCGCCACGAACTATGTTTGGGTCGGAGGCTACTGGTGGTGGGCCTCGAACAATTGGATGTGGCTGCCGGGTTACTGGTGTCCGCCGCGCATCGGCTACGCGTACATGCCGGGGGGCTGGTATTGGTCTGGCAACTACTGGTGGTACGGTCCTGGCGGCTGGGCCTATCCGGGCAGCCGGGTCATCGTGCATCGCGTGGCGCCGCGCCCGACCAGCTACGCGACGGTGCGTTCGTTCACGCCGAGTCGCGTGGTCGATCCGGGCCGCGGATTGCGAACCGGCGGAGGCGTCGCCCACACGGTGGTGACGCCTAGGCGCATGCCGGGGGATACGGGCTTTCGGCCTTCCGATTCCCCCTTGTACCGCGGAGCCCAATTCGCTCCGCCGCGTCTGTCCGGCGGTCGAGCCACCGATGGCGTGGGGCGTGTGGTGACGCCGGGCCAAGCCGTACCGCGACAGAGTTCTGGTTCGCAGCTTCAAAACGGCGGCAACCGAGGCGTGAGTAGAGGAGGTTTCTCCGTGCCGCGCACGAGCTCGCCCTCTACTTACCGGCATGGCGGGAGCTCGCCGCGTATGAGTACACCTCGGGTGAGCGCTCCGCCGCGCGTGAGTGCTCCGCCACGGATGAGTTCGCCACCGCGAATGAGCGCACCTCGGATGAGCGCTCCGCCGCGCATGAGTGCGCCTTCTCGCGGACGCCGTTAGTCCACAGGCTCTCTCTCGCCACATCTAGGCGACGAACCTCAAATCATCGTCAGGGAAGCAGCGACTCTTCGAGTTCGCTGGGCGTTGAGGCTTCAAAGGCTCGCGTGCATCGCGCCGAGCGCAGCGGCAACAAGATGCTTGGCCGTTCTTCGGCAAACACGAGTTTGGCCGCCCGGTAGGCCTCGCGCATGGTTTCCGTGTAGCGCATGAGCTTTTCAAGCTTGTTGAGCGTAAGGGCCTGCGGGCCATCGCAGAGGGCGATCTCGGGCTTGGGATGGAAATCCACGAGGACGCTTGTGGCACCGGCGACGATGCCCTGCCCGATGACGTGAAAGATGTAAGGGATGCCGTCGGGCGCAACATCGGCGCGCCCCACGCTGTGCGATGGGTCCACGCAGACCTGAAGACGCGTGAGCTTGCGAACGACCGGCACGTGGGCGAAGTCCACGAGATTGCGCATGGGATCACCGAGGTGACTCTTGACCCCACGCAAGCAAAACACGATGTGTGGATTGCCCTCGCTCGCGATGTACTCGGCGGCATTCAGCGACTCTTCGAGGGTAATGCCCATGCCGCGTTTGACGAGCACCGGGAAATCCTGCTGCTGACCGACTTCCTTGAGCAGCTCGAAGTTCTGTGCGTTCCGCGTCCCGATCTGCAGCATGACCCCGGTGGGATTGCCCGCTACCGCAAGTGCCCCACGAATTTCCTCCACATGGCGACCGTCGGTGACTTCCATGCTGATCACTTTGATGCCGTACTTGCCTGCGAGCTCGAACACCCACGGCAAACATTGGGCTCCGAGGCCCTGAAAGTCGTAGGGACTCGTCCGCGGCTTGTAGGCACCCATGCGCGTTGTGACGATGCCCATTTGCGAGAGCGCCGACATCACCTCGGCGACGCTTTCTCGGCTGTCGACCGCGCACAATCCCGCAAAAAGATGGAGATGTTCGTCGTCGAACGAGACGCCGTTGCAGCTGAAGTTCGCGCTCTTTTGGCCCACATGGTGGCGCCCCAAAAGCCGGTACTTCTTCGACACGCGCACAACACTTTTTACCCATGCGAGGTCTTCGAAGATTGCGGTGGGGATCTGTTGCGTTGCGCCAAGTAGGTGGATTTCCGTGGCGATTTCACCCGTGCCACGAAAGGTATGCGTCTTGGGTTCGATGCCTGGGAAGCGCGCGGCGACTTGGAGCACGGCTTCGACGGCGCTCGGCTCGGCGTTGCTCTCGAGCGTGACGATCATGATTTACGATGACATGACTTGTGCGGACCGCGAGAGAGTTGTGCACGTTTAGCGCATAGCGTGCTGCTCGGGCCGATCTAACCCTCTTGTCTTGTGCCAATACGGGAGTATCGAAACTCCCGTGCGATCTATACTGCCAGGGGCGTACACTTCACCGATAAGTGGCTTGTCGCTGCGAGGAAAAAGGGGGCCATGAGGTCATGCGGGACCAGCCAGACGTGACGAGTTTTGCGTCCATGGCACTCGAATCATTGTCCGCCGGGGTCTATTGGATTGCGGAAGATGCGCGCATTCTCTACGCCAATGCGGCTGCAAGCCGGCTCACTGGGTACAGCGTTGAGGCGCTCAGATCGATGTACATGATCGATCTGAACGTTGATCTGAACCGCGATACATGGCCCGCTATCTGGGGGCTTCTAAAGGCCAACGGCACGCGTACGTTCGAGGCACGTCACCTGCGCAAGGACGGGCGCATCCTAAACGTGGAGGTCGAAGCGCACTTTTTGCTCTTCAAGGGTGGGGAGTACAGCTGCGCTATCATTCGCGACCTTACTGAGCGCGTGGAACTCGAGGGGCGGCTCCGGCAGGCCGAGAAAATGGAGGCCATAGGTCGTCTCGCTGGTGGCGTGGCCCATGACTTCAACAATCAGCTTGCGGGCATTTTCGGGTATGCAGATCTGGCGCGGCTCACCGCGCAGGACAATCCGAAGCTGCTCGGGTTTCTGGAACAGCTTACGCGCGCGGCGAGAGTGGCGGCGGATTTGACGGCGCAGCTGCTGGCCTTTTCGCGACAAGGAAAGTTCTTGGTTCAGCCTGTGGATTTGCACGCATTGCTGACTGAGATGCTGCCGATGCTGGAGCGCAGCTTGAGTAAGCGAATCGTGATAGAGCAAGTGCTCAAAGCGGAGCGAATGTGGACCTTGGGTGACCCGTCGCAGCTGCAGAGTGCCATTCTCAACCTGGTACTCAACGCGCGAGATGCGATGCCGCAAGGTGGGACGCTCACGATCGTCACGTTCAACGTGGAGTTTGCCGAGGTTCCAGATGAGCCGCCACCGTACGGACTTAGCGCGGGCAGCTATGTGGCGGTTCAAGTTCGTGACACGGGTGTCGGCGTGCAACCCGGCCTCGAAGAGCGCATTTTTGAGCCGTTTTTTTCGACGAAAGAGACAGGCGCAGGTACGGGGCTTGGGCTTGCTGCAGTGTACGGAACAGCCAAGAACCACAAAGGAGGCGTGGGCGTCTTGAGCGAAGTGGGGAAGGGCAGCACGTTTACGATGTACTTACCTGGAGCCAGGCCCGGCGCTTTGGCGCGTGGCCTTCAGGGTGAACCGAGCACGCTGCGTCTGCATGGGCATGTGCTTGTGGTCGACGACGAGAGTGCGGTGCGGGAAACCAGCATGAAGTTGCTGGAGGCGCTCGGGTGCAGCGTGTCCGTGGCGCAGGATGGTAAGAGTGCACTCGCCTACTTCCGCGAGCACCATCAAGAAATAGACCTCGTGCTGCTGGATCTCATCATGCCCGGCATGTCGGGTCTAGAGACGCTCCTGGCATTAAAAGCGGTTGATCCGAGCGTGCGGGTGCTGGTGGCTTCGGGCTACAGCCTGGATGGCGACGCGCAAAGCATGCTTGAAGCGGGCGCGCGCGGCTATCTGCAGAAGCCGTTTAGTATGGCCGCCTTGGCTGGCAAAGTGGGCGCGATGCTGCGTTTGTAGGCGGCGTTTTCTGGGCACAACCTGACGCGAAGATCAGCGTAGCGCGTTGGCAAGCCGCATGGCGCCGCTCGTCATGAGCTGAAGCAGGCTTGGCGAGCGGTTGGGTGCCATCACGCGCAGGTAAGCAGACAATGCCGGAAAGGAGGCGCCTGGCGGTAAGCCCAACAGAGGCTGCGTTACGCCGAATTCCGCAAGACCCAGCAGCTTGCTACGACAGCTCAGGGGATCTCCGGATACCGTCATGGCATCGATCATGTCGTCTGGAACGGCGTCCTTGGCCTTCGCGCGCGTTTCTTTGTTGGCGTAGAGCGCGGCGATGCGGTCGCAATCTTCGGCGAAGCCCAGGCCACTCAGCAGCTCGCGATAGAAGTCTCCCATCCCGCCCACGTAGAACGACACGATCTCCTTGGCCATCACGCGTCCGCGATCCCCAAGCGGAATGGCAGCCGTAAAAGGAGCGATTTCGATTTGCCGCACGTTGCGCCCAGCGCGCTCTGCACCCGTGCGTAGCCAGTCAAGGCCGCGGTCGAACTGATGGAACGGCCAGAAAGCGGGCATCCAGCCGTCGGCGAGCTCTCCGACACTTTCGATGGCTTTCTGTTTGAGGGCCGCCACGTAAATCGGCACCTGGTAGTTTGCGCCCAGGGTTGCCAATTTGAAGGAACGATAGCGCCGCAAATCGCTGCCCACCTGATCGAGGGACTCGCCCCGCAGCAGACCACGCACCACTTTGATGACCTCGCGCGTCTCGCTCAAAGGCTTGTCGAAGCGTCGACCGTGAAAGCCCTCTACAACACGGGCCCCGCTGGTGCCGATGCCGAGTACGAAGCGGCCTTCGCTTATCTCGTGCAGGGTCGCGGCGCTCATGGCGAGTAAGCCTGGGGAGCGGCTGTAGACGTTCACGATGCCCGTGCAGAGCTTGATGCGCTTGGTGACGAGGGCCATTTCCGTAAGCAAGGAGAAGGCGTCGTAGCCCCAAGCTTCGGGCACCCAGAACGATTCGTAGCCGAGATCGTCGGCGAGCTGCACCGCCTTCAGGTAGCGCTTGCGGTCATAACCCTTCCAGTACGCAACCAAGCCCATGCGCGGCGTTTGCATTGCTTTGCATTATCGAGGATGACGCCGGTTCCGCCAAGCGACTTCGTGTGATGCCGGAGCGTGGCAGTGTCAGGTTTCGAGCACGTAGCGTGAATCGGTCTCCTCGAAGCGGTACGTTGCGAGCACGCTGTGTCGACCCTGCTTGAGGAGGCTCTTGAGCGGGCGATGGCCATCACTCATCTGGATATGTTCCACCACATGCACGCGTGCGGGACGCGCGTTGGGTTCGAGGCGTTGGGTGCACAGGCGCGACAGGGCCTCGGTCGAGAGCGTGCGTCCCTCGTGTAGCTTGAGTACGGCCTCCACGACTTGGGCACCTGCGTCTTCTTGAAGGCGTCCGAACACAGCTGCGATGCGTACCTCGGACAGATCGTAGAGAGCGTCTTCCACTGGACGCGTAAACACGGGACCGTGGGCGGTTCGTACGACGTCGCTCAAACGATCGAGATACCAATAATCGCCCTTGCCATCGCGGTGCATCACATCGCCGGTGACAAACCAGGTGTCGCCGCGCCTTCGCACATCGTGGCGGATGCGGCTCTCGTTGGCCTGGCTGTCGACGTAACCGTCGAACGTGGTCATGGCTTGTGCGGTATCGATGCGCGAGAGCAAGAGCGCGGGTTCGTCCACACCTGCTTCGATGCAGAGCCCGTCTCGGTCGCGCAGCGCGCGCTGCTTTTCGAAGTCAAAGGCGACGAGAAGCATGTGATTTTCGCCGGGCAACGGGCGCCCCAACGAACCTATCTTTTCTCCGGCTACGTTGGCGAGCACACCCGTGCCTTCAGGTGAAGCGTAGAACTCGAGCACATTCACATTGCCGAAGCGTGCGAGCAAGCGCCGCCAGACATCGACGCGTATGCCGCTGCCCACGAACAAGCGCAGCGGGTTTTGTTGTTCGCCGCGGTAGCTTGGCGCATCGGCGAGCTCGCGCAGCATCTCGCCTGCGTAGAACACGACGGTCACGCCGCAGCGCCGCACCTCGGGCCAGAAGCGCTCGGCAGAAAACTGCTGCGTGAGCGCGAGCCTCGCGCGCCCCACGAGTGCGCCCCCTGCGGCCAGCATGATGCCCGAGGCATGGTGGAGCGGCGTGCACGCGTAGACGGTGTCTTTGGGGCTCAGCGAGGCCACGGCGGCGGCCCCGTAGGCCGCGACGGCCCAGCGTCGATGGGTGATGCGTACTGCGCGCAGACTGTCGGCGCGGTCGGTGGAGAACATGATCATGGCGAGGTCCGAGGCACGGCCCGGATTGGCCTGATACCAGGAGGGGAGTACCACCCGTGAAGTCTCCAAAACTTCCATGTCGATGACATCGGCCACGCGCGGGCGGGGCCCCTTGGGTGCGCCGAGCAACAGCAACTTGCCCTTGAAGGCTTCACGGCATGCGACCAGGTGCTCCGGGTCTGAGACCAGCGCTTCGAGCGGCGCCATGCTCAGCATTTGTGCGTAGGCGGCGGGAGTGGCATCGGGGTTGAGCAACACCGAAACAGCGCCGAGTCGACTGAGCGCGGTGACGATGGACAGGTAGCTTGGGCGATTGCCCATGACGACGCCGACATGCTGCCCTGGACGAATGCCACACGAAATCAGCCCGCGTACGACGTGATCGACGCGGTTATTGGCGTCCGCGTAGCTTTGCCCGCGGCCATCGTAGATGAACCAGGCGCCGTCGGGATTGCGCGCGGCTTGCTCCGCTAGTGCGAGACCGAAGCTCACTTGGGTTTTCGGCGTCAGGCGCTCGAGCTTGGCAAAGCGTGCCACCTGGAAACGTAGATTCTCGCTCAGCGTGAGGCCCGAGCGTGTGGCGCGCTGCACGCGTTCACGTAGGCTTGTGAGCACGCCGGTCGAGGCGCCCTGCAGCAGGTCGAGACTGCCCGCGAGCTCATCCAGCGCACCCTCGACGCCGCCGCGCTTTTCGTGCCCCACCAGACGCACGGGCTTGGGGCCCACACCTTCGCGCCAACGCAGCCACTCGATGACGCTCGGCCAAGTCACTTCGAAAGCCTGACGGCCGACGACCAACCCCACGTGTCCGCTCGCCACGGGGATCTTGTAGAGCTCAGGCACGTGCGGCGTCGCCTGTTCTATCGCGCTGACTGAGCGCGAGGAAGCCAGGGCATCACGCTCACCCACGAAGTACAGCAGCGGCGAGGTGATGTCGTCCAAGGAGCAGACGCGACCATCGATGACAAAGCCGCCCTGCATCAGGCGATTGCCGAGCAAGACCTCGTCGGTGAAGCGCGTCAGGGCAGGTCCGGGCCAGGCCACGAAGCCCTCGCCCCCGAGAAAGTGCCGCTTGCTCTCGCCCTCTTCGAGGGCCCGGCGGTCGTGGAGGACCCCAAGAAACTGCAGGAAATCGAGGGCGCGCCTGTCCCAGTACACGGCCCGGAACAGCGCACTGGTCAAGCTGCTCGGAAGCGACTCGAGCGACCCGAGCGTGCGTAGCAGGCCACTTCGCACGAGCTCCAGAGACTTCCCAAGCAAGGCGGGGTCGAGCGTGGAGGTGGCGTGCAGGTCGACCACAGCGCCCAGCGTGATGAGCGATTTGATGCCCTCGGAGCGGCGCATCGCGCAGACCTGATAGGCCAGCATGCCGCCCTGCGAGTAGCCGGCCAGGTGTACGTCTGTCCCGGTGTGCTCCCGCAAGGTCTCGATGCACTCGTTGACCGCGCGCACGTAGTCATCCTGGGTGCGCTCGAAGCCGCCCTGGGCGTCGCTTGGGTCGCTGAAGTCGACAAGCCAGGTGTCGATACCGGCGCGTGTGAGAAATGACACCACGCTCGAGACAGGGTCGAGGTCGTAGATGTCGGAACGCACCATCAGGGCGGGGACGAGCAGCAGCGGATGCGTGACAGGCTGGGGGCTCGGCTGTGCAGCGTAGTGGCGAAGCTCAAAGACGTTGCCTGCGCGCGCGACCGCATAGGGTGTGCGGTGCTGCGGAGACAGCCGCCCAAGCCGGGCGACTTCCAGCGCATTTTGCGCGGTTTGCCCCGCTTGTTCCGCGAGTCTGAGCAATTTCTGCCCCCACGAGCCGTCCCCTTTTGCCATGCTCTGATCCTGTCCCCGCGCAGTCCACGCCTAGGTCGACGCCGTCGACCCCAAGCCCCAGGGGCAAAGTGTACTCCGTAGGACCTAATGAGGACACGTAGTGGGTGCGCCGATTCGTGACGCGTAAGCCCTTGCCTAATCGCTTGCGGATAAAGCCGTTAAGGAGAAAGCTGCGAAGAGTGACATCAGGGGATTTGGCGCTTCTCTTCTCGCCGGACTACGCGACCGCACGGGCGCGCTTTCGGGATGCCGCGCGTGCCGCAGGCTTCTCGCTCACGGCCCACGGCATCGATCCGCGCGGACCCGACGGCGGAGACCTGACCCTGGATGTGGCGCGCAAGGGCCCGAAAGACGCGCGTAAAGTGCTGGTGGTTTCAAGCGGTACCCACGGCATCGAGGGCTTTTTCGGCTCGGCTGTGCAGCTGGGCCTGCTGGGGGGGCTGTTTGCGCGCGTAAAGCTGCCGGCACACGTGGCCGTGGTGCTGGTGCACGCGATGAACCCCTACGGATTCGCGTGGCAGCGTCGAGTCAATGAGAACAACATCGACCAAAACCGCAATTTTCTGCTCGATGGGGCCGAGTTTTCGGGAGCGCCCGATGGTTACCGCGCGCTCGACAGCTTGCTCAATCCCCAGACCCCGCCCGGCCGCTTTGAGCCCTTCTTGCTGAGCTTCGCGCGCGAAGTGCTCAAGCATGGCTTCCCGGCGCTCAAAACTGCGGTAGCTACAGGCCAATATGAGTATCCGCAGGGCGTGTTCTACGGCGGGAAGGGCCCGAGCAAAGTTCAGCAGATTCTGCGGGAGCACGCGCCGCGCTACATCGGTCAGCCAGAGCGCGTGCTGCACGTGGATTTCCATACGGGTCTCGGCAAATGGGGCACGTACGCGCTGTGCGTAGATTTGCCTGTGGGCGACCCGCGCGTGGCTCAGCTAGGTCGCGAATTCGGGACCGCCTACGTGCAAGGGTTCGACACCAAGGGCGTGCTCTACGAGATCCGAGGTGGTCTTGGGCGCTGGCTCGAGCAGCAGTTTCCGGGCACTCGGTACGACACGCTGCTGGCGGAGTTCGGCACGTACTCTTCGTTGCGCGTCATTACGGCGATGCGTCGCGAGAATCGCGCGCACCATTTCGCGGCGGGCAAACCCAACGTGTTGGCCGAGGCGCGTGCGGAGCTGCGTGAGGTATTTTCGCCCAAGTCGATGGCTTGGAAGCGCACTGTGGTCGAACGCGGCGTGCACGTGGTGGAGCAAGCGCTCACCGCTTGCGGCGAGTGAACCTCAGCACCCCGTGCAGCAGGCGTTAGCCATTCGCTGCGAGTACATCTTCTTCGCCCTTGGACACGTACACTGCTGCAGCCAGATCGCCCGTGACGTTCACAGTGGTGCGGCACATGTCGAGGAAGCGATCGACGCCGATGATAAGGCCAAGCCCCTCGAGCGGAATCTCCAGGATCGACAAAATCATCGCGATGACAGGCATGGAACCCGCGGGCACGCCGGCCGTGCCGATGCCTGCGAGCACGCTTATCAGCATCACGAACATTTGCTTACCGAGCGGCAGTTCGATGCCG
This sequence comes from uncultured Polyangiales bacterium, assembly GCA_964515685.1. Classification (GTDB taxonomy): domain Bacteria; phylum Myxococcota_A; class Polyangia; order Polyangiales; family DASUME01; genus DASUME01. Next base: position 16,337 of record CAZEWA010000087.1, read on the forward strand.
GCCACTTGCGCCAAAAAGAGAATCGTCACACCTTCGAACAGGGCGGTGCCGTTCTGATTCATGGCCGAGCCGGCTGTGAGCACAAAGCGCGCGACATGGCTCGGTAGCTTGAGCTCAGTTTCGGCGACGCGAATCGCGGTGGGCAACGTGGCGCTCGATGAAGCGGTGGCGAAGGCGGTCAGCATCGCGACGCGCACGCCCCGAAAGAATGCTAGCGGCGACATGCCGCCGAGGAAACGCACACTCAGGGAGTACACGCCGAAGTTGTGCAGGGAGAGGCCGAGCAGCACCACACCCACGTAGGCTGCGACGTGGCTGAGCACGGAGGCGCCAATGCGGCTTGTCATCGAAAAGAGAAGCGCGGCGACGCCTAGCGGAGCGACGTAGCGAATGACGCCGTCGATCCACGTCATGCACACGTCGTAGAGACCCTTGATCGCGGAGCGCAGCACTTCAGTGTTCTCGGTCTTGGTGACCGCGAGCGCGATACCAAAGAGCAGTGCGAACACGATGAACGCGAGCATGTCGCCGGAGGCCGCCGCCTCCACCGCATTCCTCGGCACCATGCTGACGATCACGGCGCTTGGACTGAGATCGCCGAAGCTCGAGGCGGTTCCCGGCTCGATGATGCTTTGGGCGCCGAGCTTTTGGATGCTGTCGCCAAGGCCTCGGCCCGGACCCAGGACGTTGACGAGCACGAGCCCGATCAGGGCGGAAGTGGTCGAGACGCCCAGCGTATAGAGCAGCGTGCGCTTTCCGAGGTTCCCGAGGTGCTTCAGGTCGAGATCGGAGATGCCGACCACCAGCGCCGAAAACGATAGCGGTATGACCAGCACGAACAGGAGTCGCAGGAAAATCTGCCCGATTGGCTGCGCGACATGGTCGACCAGGGCGGACAGCAGCTCTTCTGCAACGGTGTGGCGCGCTACGATTCCGAGGCCTGCACCAAGGATGAGTGCAGCCAGCATACGGCGGTGCTGAGACATGGCCCGACTCTGACATGGCTCAGCACGGAGAGTCGCCTTTGTAGTCGCTCAGCCTTCCGTGGCCACGCCACCGGCCTGGAGTCCCGAGCTGCTCGTCCAGGCGGGGTCGCACACAAGCTTGGCGCAGCGCGCCGGCTCGTCTGAGCCGTCGCTGCAGTCCGGGTAGAAGTCGCAAACGCCGTCGCTTGGGATCTGCTCCCCATCATCACACGTGAAAAGCTTGCCCTGACAGAGCGCGGTACCCTCGTCGGATCCGTCTTCGCAGTCGACATATCCGTCGCAGGTGTAATTGGTGGGAACGGTCGAGCCATCGCCGCACTCGAAGGCAGATAACCCCGAACAATCCTGCTCGTCTTCGCCACCTGCGCAGTCCGGCTCGCCGTCGCACAAGAAATCTTGTGGAATTTCTGAGCCGTCGTTGCAGGTGGTCAACACGCCGCAATCCGCGAGGCATGAAGAAAGATCCTCTGTGAGCCCGGAGCCGTCTTCTGTGCCACAGATCAACGTTTCGAGTCTCTCGCAGTTCAGCGCGAGCTGGCAGTTGAACGCACATTCCTCTGCGGGCGTGTTCAGAACCACGGCGGCGTAGTCGCCCTGCTTCTCCACGAGGCCACACTGGGTCAGGCGCGCGAGCGCCCGCGCACTCGCGTCTGTGCCCCCTGGCAGGGGATCGGGCGTCTCTTCCACCAGTGCGAACACGCTGAAGTGTTTGACCTTGATGGTGGCCTTGCCGTCCGCGACGCTGGGCTTGCCGAGGGTCTTCCACTCCTTCGTGTCTTCGTCTTCGAGCCAGACCACCTTGAGCTTGTTCGCATCGCGACCCCTGGCCACTGGCAAAGTGACCTCGACATCCTGCGTGAACTCGGTGCCATGCGGCGTGATCACGTAGGGGGCACTGGCGATCTTCTGCTTGCGGTCGAGGTTCTTGACGAGCGCCAAGGCCTCTTTGTCGGCCGGGCGCTTCAAGGAGATTGTGACGTCCTTGGTGACGGCGCCCTGGGGGATCTTCACTTGCGCCCCAGTCTTGAGGCTGAGCACCGCTTCTTCGTCTTCTGTGACCAAGGCTTCGGTGCTCTCACCGAGCGCTGCACCGTCGTCGATGCCGAGCGCCTTGAGCGACTTGGCGCCGCCTGAGCCTGAATCACAACCGACGGAAAACATGAAGGCCGCGAGCGTGAGCCAGCGGAGCAGAGCAAACGGGGACGAGTGAAGCACTTTAACTCCTATGAGCTGGGCCTGCGGAGGACAGAGATGAGAACCTGTCCGCCCTACGACATGTGTCCGCATCATAGCGAGTAAGAAGCAGCGGTTGCAGTTTTAGATATGCGCTGGCGGCGCGGTTACACCGTAAATGCAACGCGAAAAAGCCCGCATACCAGGTTTCCCCGGCCGGGCTTCACTTCGCACCTAGAAACCTATCGACCCAGTGACCGCTCCCGAAAGAGCGGGCTAAGTCCCAGGTTTCAGGTCAACTCAGACCTTGATGCCCTGAGCGCGCAGGTCGCGCACCACGGCGTCGATGCCGCGCTTGTCGATGTCGCGGATCGAGGACGTGGAAAGGCGAAGCTTGATCCAGCGGCTCTCACCGGTGAACCAGAAGCGCTTCTCCTGAAGGTTTGGCTCGGTGAACTTGATCGCCTTGCGATTCGAGTGGGACACCTTGTAGCCGCGCATCGCGCGCTTGCCGCTGACCTCACAAACCTTCGACATGGTCGTCTCCAAAACAAAAACAAAGCGGCTCGAGCAAGAAATGTGGGCGTAGCCGCGAAACGAAGGGGCCATTTGTGGCGTCTCGAGGGCCGCTCGTCAAGGCGACGGCTCAGAAGCGATCCACAAACGACACCCATCTAATACACGAGACCCGGATTGGCCTCGCAAAAACACAGTGCATTTGTTCAGGTTTCAGTCTGAACTGTGGGCCGTGAGGACCACATCGAGCTCAGCACCCCGGCGAGCACGGCCGTCACGATGACAGCGAGCGATACCGCGATGGGAACGTGGAAGAACTTGTGCACTACCATCTTCGCGCCGACAAAAATTAGGATCGCCGCCAGCGCGTACTTGAGATGACCGAAGCGGTCCATCATGCCGGCTATCACAAAGTACAGGGAGCGTAGGCCCAGAATCGCGAACACGTTGGACGTGAACACGATGAAGGGATCGGTGGACACCGTGAGCACCGCGGGCACCGAATCGAGTGCAAACACCACGTCGGTGACTTCTACACTGACCAGCGCCACGAACAGCAGCGTGGCGTGGAGGACGCCGCCCTTGCGCACGAGGAACCTGCCGCTCGGGATGTCTTCGCGCAGCACAGGCAGCACCTTGCCGACCAGGCGCTCCAGCAGCGTGGAGGCGGGCGTCTCGTCCTCGCCCTCATCTTTCTCCGGGCGCAGCTGCAGTAGGCCCTGCACCAGCAGGTAGGCGCCGAAGACGTACATGATCCACTCGAAGCGCGTGACGAGCCAGACGCCGCCCATGATCATGATGGCGCGCATCACGATGGCCCCGAGAATGCCCCAAAACAGCACGCGATGCTGGAAGGCGCTCGGGATGCGGTAGCTCTTGAAGATGAGCACCATGACGAACAGGTTGTCGATGCTCAGCGACTCCTCGAGCACGAAGCCCATGAGGTAGGTGAGCA
>CAZEWA010000088.1:0-19896 GCA_964515685.1 uncultured Polyangiales bacterium
CGTACCGCCACCCGCCAAGATGATGCGTTCGATCATCGCGCGCCTCCTGTGAGCATCCCATCGTTCGGCACTGTTGCCCCGCGCTCGCGTCGAGCATTCTCGCGCACAGCTCCCCACTTCTCCGTGCCGGACAACGGACTCTCCTGAGTCTCAATCGCCAGACGCGGTCGCGAGATGTTGAGGAGAATACCTACTGCTGCGCAGTTCACGAGCAGAGAAGATCCTCCCGAACTCAAAAAAGGAAGTGTCAGACCTTTAGTCGGCAAAAGCCCGAGAACAACGGCCAGATTCGTTACGACCTGAATGCCGATGAACATGGTGATGCCGATCGCCAAGTACGTTCCGTAGTCGTCCACAGCGCGCAACGACGTACGCACGCCGCGCGCCACAACGATGACAAAGGCGAGAACGAGGCAGCAGAAGCCAACGTATCCGAGCTCCTCCGCCACGATGGCCGCGATGAAGTCGGTGTGTGCTTCGGGCAAAAACAGCATCTTTTGACGGCTGTCTCCGAGCCCCACGCCCCACAGACCTCCACCGCCAAAGCTCATCCACGACTCGACGATTTGGTAGCCGCCACTCATGCGGTATTTCAGTGGATCCGTAAACGCGATGATGCGCTGCCACCGATACTCAGAGGACCGAACGAGCAGATACGCGATGGGCAACACCACCGACGCTCCGGCAAGCATGTAACCAATTTTCGCACCTGCCGTGAACAGCAAGACGAAGGTGAGTAGCATCAGGATGACGCTGCTGCCGAAGTCAGGCTGCGCCATGCACAGCGCCACGAGTAAGCCCGCCATCAGAACGTGCGGCAAAAACCCGACGGAAAAACTGCGAATCCGATTCACCTTTTTGGCGAGCGAATCCGCAAGCCACAGGATCATCGCAACCTTGGTGACTTCTGCGGGCTGGATGTTGATGGGGCCCATCTGAATCCAACGCGACGCGCCTCCGGCCTTACGCCCAAAGCCCATGATGACGACGAGCAACAAACACACAGCAATCGCGAGCAGAGGCTTCGCGAGCGGTCGGTAGCGGTGATAGTCGATACGCGCCACGGCCACGAGCATCGGCAATGCAATCGCCGCGTAGATGGCCTGACGTATGAGGTAGTGATGCCCGTCTCCAAAGACGCGCACCGCGCGCACCGAGCTCGCGCTGTAGACCATGACGACGCCGAACACGACGAGCGCTATCACCGTCCCGAACAGCACACCATCCATGCCGCCGATGACTTTCGGAAGCGCCACCCCTTTGATGGCAGCCCCGATACGCTCCGCCAACGCTGGCTTCGGCGGGGCAGAATGGCGCGCCGCGTTTCGTGGCAAGTTGGGCTCGGCCTCGTTCTTGGCCTTCGCTTCCGGTGTGGCACGAGAGCGTACGCTGCCACTGGCAGAGACCTTCTTGCGTGGGGGCGTCGTACTGCGTGTAAGGCGAACGGTTTTCATGCGTCCATCCTTTTTGCGAGCGCCAGGGCCTCGTCGCGAAAGACATCCCCTCGATGTGCGTACGAACGGAACATGTCAAAGCTCGCACATGCAGGGGCGAGTAAGACTGCGTCGCCAGCTGTGGCGAGACCGTGTGCCTTTTCGACTGCGTCTTGCATGCTCGTCGCCCGAACGACAGGCAGCATGGAGTTCTCAAATGCCTTGCCGATGAGGTCGCTTGCCTCGCCAATCAGAACAAGTCCCGCGCCGTGTGACTCGAGTGCCTCGCGCAAAGGCGCATAGCTTCCGCCCTTGTCCTTGCCGCCCGCGATGAGGACCACGCGATAGCCACGCTGTGCAAGGCCAACCACAGCGGCCACCGAGGCGCCGACGTTGGTGGCTTTGCTGTCGTCGAAAAAGGTCACCGAAGCGACCTCGACCACCCGCTGCATGCGGTGCGCGAGGCCCTGAAAATTGCGCAAAATTTGCTCGACTTCGCGATTCCCGACGCCGGCCAGGCGGCCCGCGAGCGCGGCGGCGCAGGCGTTCTCGAGATTGTGCGCGCCCTTGATTCCGATGTCCTGAACCGGAATCGCAAGACCACTCACGCGGTCCTGCAAAACTTCGCCCTCCACGAAAACTTCGCCGTCTGCGAAGAAACCGTGCTGCGCTGCAGGTGAGACGCCCGCGAGGGATTCACACAAAGCATCGCCCTGACGAAAAATCGCGTGGTCCGACTTGTTCTGCGTCGCGAACACACGTCCCTTGACCGCCGCATAGGCAGCAAAATTTGGATACCTGTCGAGGTGATCGTCCGTAACGTTGAGCAGCACAGCCACGTTTGCGCGAAAACGCTCGATGCGCTCGAGCTGAAAGCTTGAGAGCTCCACGACCACGTAACCGCCCTCGCCCGCCGCTTCCGTTCCGACCACGTCGATGAGCGGAGTTCCAAGGTTGCCGCCGACAAACGTTGGCTTGCCCGTGGCCTTACACATCTCTCCGAGCAGAGTGGTTACGGTGCTCTTCCCGTTGGTGCCCGTGATGGCGATGATCGTTCCGCGGACAAACCAGGAGGCGAGCTCTACCTCGCTGTAAATGGGTACACCGCGCGCCTCAGCTTCGGCGAGTTCCACAAGCGGCGGGATTCCCGGCGAAACTACAATGAAATCGTTGGCTGCCAGGCGCTCCGTATTGTGCCCGCCAAGGTCGAGCCTGGCGCCGAGACGCAGCGCCTCTGAGGCCTTGTCGCTCAGTGCCTCTTGGCTGCGCGCATCGTTAATCACGACGTCCGCGCCCTGGCTCAATAGGAAACGCGCAGCCGAGAGGCCGCTTGCGCCCAAGCCCACTACCGTCACACGTGCGCCCTTGAGATTCGCCGACACGATGTTCACCTCAACTTCAAGGTCGCGAGACTCGCGATGGCAAGCATGATGGAGATAATCCAGAAGCGGACGATGACCCGCGGCTCAGGCCAGCCCTTCTTCTCGAAGTGATGATGGATGGGCGCCATCAGAAATACGCGCTTGCCCGTGAGCTGAAACGATGCGACCTGCGTGATGACACTCACGCACTCGACCACAAAGATGCCTCCGAGCACCAACGACAGAAGCTCGTTCTTGGTGCACACCGCGAGCATCCCAAGCCCTCCACCCAGGGCCAGCGAGCCGACATCGCCCATGAAGACCTGAGCTGGATACGTGTTGTACCAAAGGAACCCGACGCCTGCGCCGATCAGGGCGCCACAGAAAATGGCGAGCTCGCCAGCGCTCGTGATGGACGGGATGTGCAGGTAGGTCGCGAGATCGTTGCCGAAGAAGATGAGGCCAGCGACATAGGCAAGAATGCCGTAGGTAGCGGCATTGATCATGACCGGGCCAATGGCCAGACCATCGAGACCATCGGTAAGGTTTACCGCGTTAGAGGTCCCTACCACGCAGACCGCGGCGAAAATCACGTAGAGCCAGCTCGGCAGGCTGATGGGATATTTGTCGAAGGCGACGAAGGGAATGCTCAAACGGTCGCGAATTTGGACCCAATCGGAGGGTAAACCATCCGCGTACCAAAGGTAGCCGAGCACGATGAAGGCCACGCCAAACTGCAAAAGCAGCTTGTAACGGCCGGCGAGGCCTCCGCTACTGCGCTTTTTGATCTTCGCCGCATCGTCGATGTAGCCAATGCCGCCGTAGAGAGCGGTCACGGCCGTGACGACCCACACCATCTCATTCTGGGGATCGGCCCACAGGATAGTCGCCGTGACGAGCGCGAGCAGGATCAGCGCGCCTCCCATCGTGGGCGTTCCGGCTTTCGAGAAGTGGCTCTCAAGCCCTTCCTTACGGATCACTTGTCCTATCTGCTTACTCTGCAGATGGCGAATGAACCAAGGGTAGAGACCAAAGGTCAGCAGCATCGCGGTCATCGTTGCTGCCAGCACGCGAAACGGGATGTACCGGAGTACGTTCAGGTAGGAGAAAGCCGGATTGTCGCTGAGCGGATAGAGAAGATAGTAGATCACGACCGCGTCTCCTCTTGCTCGCACAGCGCTCGCACGACCCGCTCCATCCCCATAGAACGCGAACCTTTTACCAGCACGACATCACCCTCGCGCCAAACGCTTTTCACTACCGCCACGGCATCGAGTGGCTCGAGAAGATGAACCACGCGCGTCGGATGGGGTGCGAGACGTCCGGCAGACAGACGCGCAGCAGCTGCGGTCCCGTGCGCCATTTCGGGACCTGTTCCGATCAGCATGTCGAGACCGAGTCGCACAGCAAGCTCTCCGATTCTCGTATGCTCCCGCACAGAATCGGCGCCGAGTTCCTTCATCTCGCCGAGGACCGCAATACAGCGCCCCTGCGTGGTGCCTGCCAAGGTCACCACGGCCTCGAGGCTCACAGCCATCGAATGCGGATTGGCGTTGTACGAGTCATCGAGAACGTAAGCGCCTATGTCCGTGGGATAAGGAGCCATCCTGCCGGCGGTTTGCTGCGCCTGCGACAGACCTGCGAACGCACCGGCGAGCGCGCTTTCGCCTTCGATTCCGAAGACAACGGCGAGTGCAGCGGCTGAATCGAGCGCTGCTGCATGGCCCACGAGCGGAAGCTCGAGATGGCGAGCGTCCCCGCCCTCAATCGTGAATGCAGCCTGCGTACCGGAAAGTGCGAGCGTCGAGTTGAGGAGGCGAACGCTTGCGTCCTCGCTATGTCCGAACGACAGAGTCCTCACGTCGTCGCGCACGCGGCGCATCAGCAACGCATCGTCCGCGTTCGCGATAGCCAGACCATCGGCCTTGAGCGCACCCCACAGCGATGCCTTCTCGTCGGCGACGTCTTCCAACGAGCCGATTCCAGCGGTGTGCGCAAGAGCTGCAAGCATGACCACGGCCACGTCTGGCTGCACGATCTCCCCGAGCCGAGCGATCTCCCCACGAGCGCTCGTTCCGACCTCGAACACTGCCGTATCGTGCGCGTCCGACAGACAAAAAATCATCATGGGCACACCGAACTGGTTGTTCAGGTTGCCGAACGATTTCAGCACGCGCTTTCCAATTCCTGTGAGCGCTGCAGCAGTTAGCTCTTTTGTCGTGGTCTTCCCAGCGGAGCCCGTAATCGCAATCGCGGTGCGCCCCCAGCGCTCGCGATGGTATCGAGCGAGATCTCCAAGTGCCCGCGTGGTGTCGGGCACTTCGACGCACGAAACGCCAAGCGGGCCTTCGACGCCAACTTGAACGAGCACCGCCTGCGCGCCATTCGCGATGGCCTGCGGCAAGAAGCGCGCACCGTCTTGATTTTCTCCACGTACAGCCACGAACAGGGCGCCTGTTGTGACCGCACGCGAGTCGATGGCAACCGATTCAACTACCTGGTCAACATTTCCTTGGACAATGCGTCCAGACGTGGCTCGAGCGATCTCGCTTAACGTGAAGCGCGCACGGTTCGGAGGAATCGGCGTGGCCATCAGATTCTCTCCTGCGCGGCGATGACAAGCGCCGCTTCAACGCGATCGTCGAACGGATACTTCGTGGCTCCAACTATCTGGTACGTCTCGTGTCCCTTACCCGCGAGGAGAACACTGTCGCCGGGCCGCGCCGCTTCGATGGCGCGTTGTATAGCCTCAGAACGCGAAACCACGACGGTGTAACCACTTTCCACACTGGCAAGGCTCTGCGCATCGACTCGCGAGCGCACGCGCAGCGCGCCTGGTTCCATCTGCTCGAGGATCTCCACGGGATCTTCAGTGCGTGGATTGTCACTCGTGAGAATCGTCACATCCGCGCCGCGTGCTGCTGCTTCGGCCATCGGATCTCGCTTCTTGCGATCTCTATCGCCGCCACAGCCGCACACCACAAACACGCGCCCCTTCGTCAAGGAACGCACGGCCTGTAGTCCGCGCTCTATCGCGTCAGGCGTATGCGCGTAGTCGACGAGCACGAGCACATCGTTTGGATGGGCCACGCGCTCCATACGCCCAGGCGCACCCTGCGCCGTCTTCAGTGCGAAAGCAGCCTGCCGCACATCAAGCTGCAGTGCGTGGGCCACTCCGAGCACGACCAGCAGATTCTCGAGATTATGTGCGCCAAATAGCGGGCTCTCGAGCATCAAGTCGCCAGCGGGCGTACGTACGTCTGCGCGGATTCCAGAGCGGTCCGAGGTGAAGGAGCGCACGGCAAAGTCCGCGCTCGGGTCCCCTCCTCTTCCATTGCAGCGAACAACGCGCTGACCGCTTTCTGTCAGGCGCGTGGCTAGCGCCAATCCGAACGACCCATCCGTCGTGATGACGGAGACCTTCGGTGCATGCTCGAAGAACAGTTTCGCCTTCGCGCTGCCGTACGCTTCCATCGTGCCGTGGAAGTCGAGATGGTCCTGACTGAGATTCGTAAACGCTGCGACGTCGAATTGCATGCCAGATACGCGCCCCTGCTCAAGCGCGTGGCTCGACACTTCCATCACCAGACTGCGCGCACCGGCATCCAGCTGAATGCGTGCAAAGCGCGCGATGGCGTCGGCCTCTGGTGTCGTGAGCTCAGCAACTTGCTCCCCGGCCGGACCGCGCAAAGCGACGGTACCCAAGAGGGCAGGCACGAGCCCCGCACGTTCGAGTACGCTCTCTAGCAGGTAAGACACTGTGGTCTTACCATTGGTCCCCGTGATGCCAGCCGTGCGCAACGCGCCCGTCGGATCACCATAGACACGGTGCGCCACGGGTCCGAGCACCGCGCGGACGTCCTTCACCACAAGCGTAGGCGCAGCGATTGACAGCGCCTTATCAGCGATGATCGCACGCGCTCCTCGCGCTATAGCAGAGGCGGCAAATGTCGAGGCGTCGTGTGAGCCCCCCGCAATCGCGGCGAAAAGATCGCCCGCTTGCACCTTCCGTGAATCACTCGCCACGCCAGAAACCTGCACAAGCTCGTCGCCGTGCACGTAGGCACCGGGCTCGCATGCAGAAAGCAGGTCGCGCAGCGAGATGGTCATGGGATGGCCTCGTACTCCGTGGCCACAACAGCTGCGAAAGTCCCAGTCTGGGCGGTGCCACGCCCCTTGGCTGGCCGAGGATCTCCGCCTAGCTCCTTGAGCAAAACTTGAATCGTCGAGCCGCGCACGACGCTCGCTCCGGCATCGGGGGTTTGCTCGGAAGCCACTCCCGAACCTGAAAGGCTCACACTCAGACCTGCTCGACGCAGTGCGACCAACACGCCGCGTGCCCCGAGCCCCTTCAGGCTGGGAACCTTTACGTTGCCTTCGACTGCAACCTGTTGTTCTTTCTTCGGCGCATCCCCAGCGTCCGCTTTGAGCGCTGCACGCTCGGCCCCCTCGAGCGCCGCAGCTTCGAGCGCCTTGGCTTCCTTCTCGACGCGCAGCGTCTTGACGAGGTCAGCAAGCTTTGCGCCGCCTTCCGCAGGCGGAACCCCTAAGTGACGCAGGGCTTCTGCTGCCACACGGCGAAACACGGGCCCTGCAATCGTACCACCGTAGTGCTCGATCACGGGCTCATCGATGACGACCGAGATGACAAGCCGCGGCCGATTGGCCGGCACAAAGCCCACGAACGTCGCCGTCCAGGCATCGGGAGCATAGCCGCCACGCGTGAAATCGGCCTTCTGCGCAGTGCCCGTCTTGCCAGCGACGAGGTAGCCCTCCATCGCAGCCGCCTCGCCCGTACCACCGGGCCCCGTAACGCCGGTCAGCATATCGCCAACGAGGCGTGCCACGTGCGAAGGCACAACTTGCCTGCGCACCGTGGGCGTCATTTCTTCCACGACATTGCCTTGCACGTCCGTAACGCGCGACACGAGCATGGGCTTCATCAGCCGCCCGCCGTTGGCGATTGCCGAAGTCGCTGCAGCAAGCTGCACGCCAGTCGCACTCATGCCTTGGCCAAAGGAAATCGTGGCCGCGTCCATGTCGTACCAGCGCTTGTAGTGGCGCAGCATGCCCTCGGCTTCAGCAGGCAGATCCACCTCGGTGCGTTGACCGAAGCCAAACCTGCGCAGCGCGCGAAACAATCCCGCGCGTCCGAGCGCGCCACCTATCTTGGCGGTGCCAATATTGCTCGAGTAAACGAGAATTTCCGCAGGCGTGAGCTCGTCCCACTTGTGCGTGTCGCGGATTGGAAACTCGCCGACTTGCAAGACTCCGCCCTCGCAATCGATGCGCTGGCTGGGGCCCACAGCGTTTGCGGCGAGTGCGCCCGCAACGGTAAAGGTTTTGATCACCGAGCCTGGCTCAAAGCGGTCCGTGACAGCGCGATTGCGACGCGCGCTCGGATCCGCCGCGCCGGGATCATTTGGGTTGAACGTCGGGTAGTTCGCCAACGCCAAGATTTCCCCAGTGAACGGCTCCATGACCACGACGTGGCCCGCGCGTGCCTCAGCAGAGCGCACCGCAAGCTCAAGCTCGCGCTCCGCGACGACTTGAATCTCTCGGTCCAAAGTCAGCGTGAGGTTGTGCCCCTGTGCGCGCGGTCCCTCGGTGAGTTCTTCCGAGAACACCACGCCGCCGCGTGCATCGAGAATCGCTGCAACCTTGTCGACGGCACCGTGAAGACGCGTCTCGAAGGTTCGCTCGAGGCCTTCAACGCCCTGCCCCTGATCGTTTGTAAACCCAAGCACGTGCGCCGCCGTGGTCACGTTCGGATAGTAGCGGCGCGGCTCCTTGCGCATCCCCAGGCCCTTGCCCAAGAGTTCGAGTGCCGAAAGCTCGCTGGACTCACGCGGCGAGATGCGGCGCTTCACCCACACAAAACGACGCGTGCTCTCGAGCTTCGGCAACAAGGTCGCTTCTGATACACCCAGCACCTTGGCGAGCGCCTGCGCGGCCTGCTTGGCGTCGATATGATTGTTGCGCAGAGCAACCGGGTCGGCGAACACGCTATCGAGTTCGACGCTGACCGCAAGCTCGGCCCCGCGGCGGTCGTAAATGTTGCCACGCTTGGCCTCGACCTCGATCTCCTCCCGATAGCGGCGCTCGTAGCTCTCGGGTCGCTGCACCTGAATCTCATAGGCACGATGCAGCACCTTGCCCGCGGCCAGCGTGAGCAGCGCCAAGAGCATGGATAGACGCAGCACGAGCCCGCGGCGACTCTTTGCCTCCTCCGTCTGGACCACACGATTGGGCAAGGAGCCGGAGGCCTTGGCGGCAGGCGCTTTGCTCGTTCGCTTGCTCATCGCGCCCTCCCGGCGTGCACGCGTGTGAGCGACGCGCCATCGACCGACACGACGCGGGTCTTGTCAGGGGCAGCCATCTTCAGACTTCGTTCTGCAATTGCGGCAACGCGCTTTCTTTCACGCAGCGTCTGCACCTCTAAGGAGAGCATGCGCTTGAGCTCCGCAAGGCGCTTGTTTTCCTGATTTTCTTTGTCGAGCGCGTAGCCGAGCTTCACCGTCTCAAAACGCAGCGCCAGATACGCAACGAAGGCAGCACCGGTCGAGAGCACCGCCACAGTCCACAGCGCGAGCACGCGCCCCTTCATGCTTGCCTTGATCGTCATAGCGACGTCTCCCTCGACACACGCTTGGCGACACGCAGCTTGGCGCTGCGTGCACGCGGATTTCGCGCTTGCTCTTCTTCGCTCGGTTCGATGGGCTTCTTGGTGAGCGGCACAAGCTCGGGCGCCTCCCGAAACGTGTGCTTCACGATGCGATCTTCCCCAGAATGGAACGAGATGATGGCGGCACGCCCCTCATCGACGAGCAAATCCGGCAACGCCGTAAGCAACGTGTTCAGCTCGTCGAACTCGCGATTGACGAAGATGCGCAGTGCCTGAAACGTGCGCGTTGCGGGATCGGTCCCGGTGCGCTTCGGCCCCAGGACTCGCACCACCGTGCGCCTCAAGTCCTCGGTAGTTTGCAGCTCACCGAGCTCGAGCGCAGCCTTGATGGAACGCGCGATGGCGCGCGACTTCCGCTCATCGCCGTACTGGTAAAGCACATCGGCCAACTCATCTACCGAGAGGCGCTCGAGCACCTCGGACAACGGCTCATCCTCGGGATCCATGCGCATGTCGAGCGGGCCTTTGCGCGCAAACGAAAATCCTCGCTCATCGCGGTCGAGCTGTGGCGAACTCACACCCAAGTCAGCGATCAGCCCATCGACCTGCGTCACGCCCTGCTCTTCAAGCAAGGCTTTCACGCTGCTAAACGGCCCCTTGAGTAGCACCGCACGCGCGCCGAACTCAGCCAAGCGTTCGCGGGCTACCGACAGCGCGAGCGGATCCCGGTCGACACCGAACACTTTGCCACTTGGCCCCGTGGCCATGAGCAGTGCTCGCGCGTGTCCCGCGCCGCCGAGCGTGACGTCTATATAGACGCCGCCATCGCGCGGCTCGAGCGCAGCCACGGTCTCGTTCAGCATCACGGTCTCATGCACAAATTCGATCACAGTCCGAGCTCCGCAAGGCGCTTAGCCATATCTGCACGCTTGTTTTCATCGTCGAGCGCGTTGCGCGACAGCGCGTCGAAGCGCGCCTTGTCCCAAAGTTCGATGTGCTTGCCCATGCCCGCAAACAACAGGTCGCGGCAGATGCCTGCGTGGTCGCGCAACGAACTTGGCAAAAGCAAGCGCCCGAGCTTGTCGAGATCGCACTCGATGGCGCCGGAAACATAGATGCGCTTCAGCATCGCCACGCTCGGATCGAAGCTGGGCAACCGCGACAGCCGCTCCTCAAAAGCTTCCCACTCGCGCAGCGGATAGGCGACCAGGCAAGCCTCTAGGCCCGTCGTCACGATCAACCGCGACTCGCCGCTTGCCGTGAGCACTTCACGGAAACGAGCCGGCAGGGACGTACGCCCCTTGCTGTCAATCGTGTGTTCGTAGCGCCCCCGAAACACTTCGCGGCCATCCTGTCCGATCCACCGGACCCCGCCGGCGATCCGCAACTTACCACTTTCCTCCACCTAGCAGGCGAGAAGATCCACCGTCAACTTCCTGCACGCAGATAACGCTTGGAATTGACTCAGTTTTGCCGAATGCTTTTCCTACATGTAGGCCTGGCGTGAGCCAGCCTACCAAGCACATGCGGGACCGATGCACCTCGGCCCGGCCCCCTCGCGAAGGTTTTCGCCTACCCTTTGGGGACCCCCCGGGAGCTCCATGACCGACCCAGCCGCCCCCTACCCCCCTCTCGACGACCCCGTCGAGCACGCGTGGCAAGAAGTGGAACGAAACTGGGAAGCCCCCGAGGCTCACCATAAGTTTCTCGCGCTGTGCACCGCCGTAGGCAGCTTGCCGACAGCAAGCCTGCTTTACCGAAACGTGCGCGACGGGGATCCGAGTCGAAAAGCCGAGGCAGAACGCCGTCTTGCCGCGATTGTGGCCCAAGCCATGAGCCAACTCGATCTCACGCGGACGGCCCGAACGCCGCGTAAAAGCCGCATCGTGTGGGTCGGATACGGTCTCAGCGTGTTCTTCACGCTCTACGCGCTACTGTCGATATTGCGTGGCTATCTCGGTTGAGGATACGATTTTCCTCTCTCCTTCAGAGACGTTCGCTTTCCGGGGGCACCTTTGCAGCTCGACTTCGCCGCTCGCGAGTTGACGATCAAACTCGTCTATTACGGCCCCGCCTTGAGTGGGAAAACCACCAACCTCCAAGCGCTCCACCAGCTCGTCTCATCCGAAGGTCGTGGTCGCCTGATGACCCTCGACACGCGCGACGACCGCACCTTGTTCTTCGATCTCCTACCGCTGAACTTCACTGCGGGCAGCGGCCTCACGGTACGTCTCAAGCTGTTTACGGTACCCGGCCAGGTCATCCACAACGCCACACGGCGCCTGGTCCTGCAAGGTGCCGACGGCGTGGCTTTCATCGCGGATTCGCAGCGCAACGAGACCAAGGCCAATGCCGCGGCCTTCATGAATCTCAAGCAGAACCTGCGCGACAACGGCCTGGACTCCGGGAAAATCCCCGTGCTCATCCAGTTCAACAAGCGCGACCTGCCTGACATCCGCCCGGACGATGAAATCGACAGCCTGGCGAGTAAAGGCAAGGAGCCGGTCTACAAGGCTGTGGCAACGCGCGGCGTGGGGGTGATGGAGACCTTCCTCGGCCTCGTGCGCGCAACTTGGGAGCAGCTCGAGCAAGAGCACCGCCTCCAAACCAAGTTTCATTTGGAGACCGAGCAAGTTCTCGAAAGCCTAGTCGACAAGCTCGGCCTGAAAGCGCGAGAGGAAGTTTTGTGCACGTGAGCGAGGCGCCCAACGCAGCGCTCGAGATGGCCGACGCTCAGCGCATCGAAGACCTGGTCGACCGCGACGCACTCGGTGAGGTTTGCCACTCGTTCTTCGAGCTATTCGGCCTACCGCTCCGCGTCTTCAGCTCCGAAGGCGCGCTGCTCGCCGATGTGCATCAACAGCGGGCGATTTGCACCTACCTCAATGGCCTCGAGCTCGGGCGCGCCGCCTGTTCGCACACGGTCGACGAGATACGCAGGCTTGTCCCCGAGGGAAGCACAGAGCTTGTGCATCGCTGTTTCACGGGCGCCGTCTATCACATCGTGCCGATTTTGTACGATGGCAGGCGGCTCGGCCGCTTCGTGGTCGGCCCGTTCTTGCCCGCTGAGATCAAGGAGGTCCCGGCGTCACTGCTGAAAATAGCGCCCGACGTCGATCCGCTCGCCGCCAAAGAACACCTGGGCGAAATGCCCCGAGTGCGCAAAGAGACAGCCGAGAAAATCACGGCCCATCTTTCGCGCGTCCTCGATCTCATTTTGTTTAGCGGGCACCGCGCATTTCTCACCAGCAACATGCACCTGGCCAGCGTGCGCTCGAACTATCGCGAGCTCGCCGAGAACAACCAACGACTGCAGCAGGCGTACAACAAGTTGAAGGAACTCGATCGCCTCAAGTCGAATTTTTTGGCGACCATGAGCCACGAGCTACGCACGCCGCTCACCTCGATCATTGGCTACGCAGACATGCTGGCAGCCGGCATCGGCGGCAACCTCAACGAAGAGCACACCCAGTTCGTCGACACGATCCGCAACAAGGGCGACCACCTGCTTGAGCTCATCACGAGCCTGCTCGACATGTCGAAGTTCGAGCAAGGACAGTTTTCGTTGCGGCGGGATCCTGTCTCGGTCAGTGGGCTGATAGGCGAGGTCTTGCGCACGGTCGCGCCTCTCGCCGCCAAAAAGAACATTGAGCTCGTCTCCGACGTACGGACCGACCTTCCGAGCATCGCAGGCGACGAGGGGCGTCTGCGGCAGGTGCTTCAGAACCTCACCGACAATGCCCTCAAATTCACGCCGAACGGCGGAAAGATCACGCTCGGAGCACGCGTTATCGACTTGGCGGCCACGGCGTCCGAGAGCCAGCTGGCAGATGCCTCCGGCTTGGTGCTTCTGCTCGCGCCATCGCGCGGAGTGCAGATCACGGTGACAGACACCGGTATCGGCATCGCCAAGAGCGAGCATGGGCGCATCTTCGACGCGTTCTACCAGGTCGATGGCAGCGTCACGCGTGAGTATGGAGGCACGGGTTTAGGTCTCTCCATCGTGAAGCGCTTGGTAGACGCGCACGGCGGCAGCATTCGCCTCGAGAGCGCTAAGGGACAGGGCAGCACGTTCATCATCGAGCTGCCCGAAGCGCCCACCGCGTGATCGCGGCTTTCCCTCGCCCGAGCGCCGGGTAGAATCGGGCGATGGCTAAGGAGTTTGAGCGAATCGCCCGTCTGCGTGCCCTATTTCGCGGCGCACCGTCCGACGTGGTGGCGCTCGGTATAGGCGACGATGCCGCGATTCTTCACGTCGGTACGCGACCTCGCGTCTGGACCGTGGATTCGGCCGTCGATGGCGTCCATTTTTCGCAAGCCTTTATGTCCCTCGAAGACATCGGCTACCGTGCCTTCATGGCCGCTGCGAGTGATGTCGCTGCCATGGGAGGTCATGCGGTTTGCGCCCTGAGCGCTTGGGTGCTCCCTCAAGATTTCAGCGAAAAAGACTTCGATGCGCTGGCGAAGGGGCTTTCGCTCGCCGCAGACCTCTGCCAATGCCCGATTGTCGGCGGAAACCTCGCGCGTGGACGTGAACTTTCGCTCACCACGAGTGTGCTCGGAGAGTGTAACGCAAGCCCCGCGCGCCGCAGTGGTGCGCGCGTAGGCGATACCCTGTTCGTCACCGGGCCCGTCGGCGCCGCTGCTCTGGGACTCAAGGCACTGCAGCAAGGCAAAGCCTCGGACCCTAGTCTCGTCGCGAGTGCAAAGCGCTTTCTGCGACCGCGGGCGCGACTCGACATTGCCGATGCCATCGGAGGGCGCGCTCGCGCTTGCATCGACATCAGCGACGGGCTCGTGCAAGACCTCATGCATCTGTGCGAGAGCTCGGAGGTTTCGGCCAAGCTAGAAATCGAGGCGATTCCCCTCGTGCCAGGCATGGCAGCCGGCGCTCAGTTGCTCGGGGAAGACTTGTACGCGTTGGTGCTCGGCGGCGGCGAAGACTACGAGCTCCTGTTTGCAGCCAACGCTGCACGAGTGCCGCGAGAGCTCGCCACGCCTATCGGCAGCATCGAAGCCGGTCCCGCGCGTGTGCGTGTGCTCGACCAGCATGGCGTCGAGCTACCCTTACCCGCTGGCTTCGATCATTTTCGGAGCAGCGCACCCTAGTTCGCCTCGCCCGAGATCCGCTTCAAGATTTTCTGCAATCCAAAACGCGATACACCCAGCAGCTGCGCGGCCTGGCTCACATTACCGCGCGTACGTTCCATCGCTTGCCCCACCAGTTTGCGAGTGAGGGCTTCCGTCTGCGCGTGAAGCTCGAGATTGAACTCCAAGGTTTTCTCGGGCGTGTGCAGCGCGAAGGTCTCGATGTGCGAGGACTCGATATCGTGCTCAGCCAGCGCGAGCGCCCGCCGCACTTCGTTTTCGAGCTGGCGAATGTTCCCTGGATAAGCGCGCGTTTCCCAAAGTCGCATGGCGTCCTGCGAGACGCGCACCTCGCGACTGCTCGCGTGCTTCTCGATGAAGTGCCGCACCAAGAGCGGGATATCTTCACGCCGCTCGCTGAGCGATGGAACTTCGAGCGTCACTACAGCCAAGCGGTAGTACAAGTCCTCGCGAAATAGGCCCGCTTCTACTCGTTCGGGTAAGTGGCGATGACTCGCCGCCATCACGCGGACATTGACCTTCTTTACCTTCTCGCTTCCAAGCGCGCGAAACTCCCCTTCTTGCAGGACGCGAAGCAGCTTGCCCTGCATTGCAGGGCTCATTTCCGCCACTTCGTCTAGAAGCAGTGAGCCGCCGTCCGCCAGTTCGAACAGGCCACGCCGCGCACGGTCCGCACCTGTAAAGGCGCCACGAACATGTCCGAACAGAGCACTCTCGAGCATGGGGTCTGGCAAGGCTGCGCAGTTTTCCGCCACAAACGGCGCAGCTCGCCGCGGTCCCTGCGCATGGACAAACCGCGCAAGCAATTCCTTGCCGGTCCCACTCGGCCCCTGAATGACCAGTGGCACGTCCGCCTGAGCCACCTTGCGCGCGGTCTCGGTGACCTGCCGTAAGGCCAGGCTCGTTCCGATGAAGGGTCGTTGCTCCTCGCTCTCCACAGGCGTCGCATTGAGCTCGGCAAGCTGCCTCACGGCTCTCCGTTCTTGCTGTCCTGCCGCCTGCGCACGACGACGCTCTTCGAGCACGGCATGCCCAACCTGCAACGCCTGACGCGCAAGCTCACACAGGTCGAGCAGCAGTAGCTGGTCGTCCACGCCAAATGCGGATGCCCGCAAGCGGTCATCCAGATACAGCACCGCCCGATGTCCAAAACCATCGAGCGGCACAGCCAAGACCGAACGCACACTCAAGGCGTGCAGACTGTGCGCCTGGTCAAAGCGCTCGTCGTCGCCTACTTCGAGCGAAACAACGGGCTCCTTGTCTAAAAACGCGCGGCGAACCACGGAGCGCGAGAAACCGAGTTCCCGCCCACTTTCCGCGGCAAGTTCTGTGCGCACAAGGACACGCAGCTCCTCGCCCACCTCATGCACGACAAGCGCACGCTCCGCATGTACGAGGTCGAGCGCGAGTTCCGTGACGTGCTTTGCGATGCGGCGCGGCCGTGCTTCGGAAAAGAGCCTGCGCCCACCCCGAACGAGCGCCCGCCATCGTTCTGGACCCGAGCCAAGTCCTGCCCCATGCCCGATGCCCCTTCCCACCGACAGCATGCGTGCGAACTCGGGAACGTTGCGCATGCGCGCCCGACGCTCTTGCGGCAAAGCCGAGAGAACACGCTCGATAAGCCTCCGGCACAGCATCGCATGCTGCGCTGCGCGCTCCTCGTCACCGAGCTTGTGTGCCGCATCGGTCGCAGCCAAGAGGAGACGAACCCGCAGCGAGAAAGACACCTGCTCGCCTGCGCGCAGCAACCAAGTATCCGCTAGTTCAGACGCGCGTTCGAACTCCCCTTTGGCAACCAAGCTCCGCAAATCGAACAGAGCGAGCTCGCCTGCAACCTCACTGGCCTCGGGCCAAGCAGGACGCGCGAGAAGCCGAAGCTCCTCTGCGCGTGCCCCATTGCCGCGCAAAAGCTGCAGCAGCCCAGTCCGCGCGAGCACGATTCCACGCACGTAGCTGAGTTCTTGTGGGACCTGCGAAAGTGCTTCCTCGAGCAAGCGCGCAGCCGCCTCAGTCGCCCCTCGCCGGATGTGGAGCTCACTCTGGGACACAGCGACCAAAGCTTTGGCCGCGTGGTCTACGCTGTTGGCCGCGCCACGAGAAGCTTCGAGCAGCACAGACTCGGCGCGCTCATTGTCACCGAGCAGCAGCGCCGCATTACCCAGGTTGTAGAGCACCCTCAAGAGGTCCGCGGGACGGTCGATCCAAGCCAGTGTGTAGGCGGCATCCTGTAGGTGATAGGTCGCCTGTCCGAGCTGCCCGTCCTCGAGTTCCAGAAGCCCGAGATTCAATCCGAACGTTGCATGCTCGTGAAGCTCACCGGCTTGCTTCGACAAGGAAACCGCACGGCGCAAGTCGAGTATGGCTTGGCCACGCTGCCCAGCCTGCCCTTCGACATACGCTTTCAGCCCGAGGGCGCGCGCGATGTGCCGCAGCTCGCCTGTGCGCTCGGCGAGTGCAACGAGTTCGCGAGCCTGTACGCGGTCTGGCCCATCTTGCACGAGCGCGAGCAGAACCGCGACTTCACCAGCACGCATGCGCACATGTTCGTCGGCAGTATCTTTACACGCTTCGATGCAGCCGACTGCACCTGCGTAATCGCCAGCATCGTAGCGAAGGCGCGCCTTTTGAGCCTGCGCCCACTGACTCCATGAACCCGAAGTCAACGATGACAGCTCGTGTTCTGCGGAGGCCGCATCCCCAGCCAGGCGCGCGAGCTCGCTGCGCGTCCAAGCTGCCTCTTCTCCTTGAACGTCGGCGAGAATCTTCAGGGCCACCCCGTAGCGAGCCCGCTTTCGTTCAAGGTTGGCCAGGGCAAGTTTCAGCTTCGCATCGTCCACGCACGCGTGGGCTTCGCTTAGCCACCTCAGCGCCGCATCGTGCTCGCCCTTCTCTACCAGCAACGCGCTGTCGCGAAGGAAGCGCAAAACAGCCGCTTCTTTGTCACCTAACGCCGCCCACAAGAACGGCGCATCCGCTGGCAGCTCACCTGCGAACAAAGAGGCAAAGCGCTCGAGCCAAAGCTCAGCCCCAAGTTCTCGAACTTGCTGTGCCAGATGCGACTTTAGGCAGAGTGCTTCTCCCTCGTCCGACACGGCTCCGTGTAGAACCAGCTCGTCAAAGCTGCGTTCAACGCGCTCGCGTCCACCAAGCCTCTGCACCAGCGTCTCGCGCGTGAGAACCGGTTCGGAACTCCACGCAAGCCACACCGCGAGATCAAACGCACCTTCTGACCAGGAAGAATAGGCGGCCCCTTCGTCGTACAGAAGTCCTACCGCTTCGAGCGGGTCACTGCCCGCAAGCAAAGCGCGGGCGACGCTTTCGCACAACCTACCCGAGAGCCCCAGCATCTTTGCCTGTAGCGCGCGCGCTTTCACGGGCTCGAGCTTCTGCGGCGTCACCAAACGTCGAGCCAGCGCGTCAAAGGCTGCGGCGTCCAGCGCAGCCATATGCACCGTCCGCACTCGCTCCACGGATACCGCAAGGTCCGCTGCGTCCGCGATGCCTTCAACGACAACACACAAAATTCTTCCGGCTGTGGCGAACGCCGCTTGAGCGCGCAAAGCCTGCTGCAAGGTCGACGCATCCGGCCGTTCGAGCAGCGCAACGCAGTCTACCTCGCGCAGTTTCTCCAAGCCTGCGATAGCATGCATCAGCGTAGGCAACGGGCGGCCCGCCTGCGCGCGCTGTGCGTGCAACACGCGAACGGATTCACGCACCAAGCGCGTGCTTCCCGCTCCGCGCGGCCCCGACACCACGACAATCTCGGTTCCACTGCGCCGCTCGAGCGCCGCGTCGATAGCTTGGGTGAGTTCTTGCAACGCTCCTTCGTGCCCGACAAACGGCAGCGTGCGGGCGTCCTGTGCGCGCTGACGCGGCGAAGCCACACCGAGCATTCCGGCATAGCGAACACTCTCTGCGTCTACCGGCTCCCCGAGCGCGCGTAAAAGCCCCACCAAAGCGGCCAACGCTGCGCGCCCGTCCCGCACACGAAGCTCCGGCGATGGCTCGAGAAAGCTCTGCACGAGCCCAATCGCGACGTCTGGGAATGTCCCGCGCAAGGCACCGACATCGCGACCCGCACCGATACCCGCGCGCGCTCCCGACATACTCTCGGAGCCGTACTCCGACTTGTCGCTCAGAAGCGCGTCGAAGACTAACGCACCCAACGCAAAGACATCTGCAGCGGGCGTGCATACGCCTGCCAACAATTCCGGAGACATAAACGCGGGCGTACCCCTCACCTGCGCATGGATGGTCGGTGCGCGCGCAAAGCCGAGGTCGATGAGCGTTGCCCCGTGCGCCACGTCCCAGAGAACATTGTCAGGCTTCACGTCGCCGTGTACTAGGCCCGCGTCATGAATCGCAGTCAGCGCCTCGCTCACACCGACCGCAGCGCGCAGCACGAACGCAAGCCGCGCTCCGGGCCGCATCGCATGCACGCTGTTCGCTTCGAGCGCCTGCTGCAATGGCAGCCCAGCAACGCGGTCTTCCACGAGCACGAGTTCGCCGACGGCAAGCGCGAACGGTGCAGGGGCAGCCGCTTCGATCCGCAATAACTCTCGCACGCGCGCCACGCGAGGGTGCTGCACACACGCAAGCCGCGAAAACTCCCACACCAAGCGGCCTGCCTGACCTTCGGGCACCACTTTGAGCGCGCGCGGTGAGCCCCCATCGGCCACATCGAGCGCGGAAAAGACGCGCCCCGTCGTCCCTCGACCTAGCTCCGCGACGTACTCGTATCGCCCAAACAGTGTCACAGCGCCATTATGGCCCAGACCCGCGCCGGCACGGAGCACTCAATAGATAAGCCACTCGCGGCGCAAGGGCTCGAAGGCGGCAAGACCTTGCCCGTAGAACGCGAACAAATCGTCTAAAGCCGACTTGGAATCGACCGCGTCTCTAAACTCAGGCCCGCCCGTGAGTAAATCGATAGCCGGCCTATCGCTCACGTACTCATAGGGCTCCGTGCGAAACGCAAAGCTTCCACGCGACCCGAGCGCGACGTACGCGACCATCCTCAGATACAGCGCGTACGAGCGAAACTTCACCGCGTCCGTCACATGCACTTGGACGCCGCCGCAGCGTTGCTTTTCGTGCTTGTGAAACGTGGGCTCGAAAGAAAGGGGCCGCAGAATGGCTCCCTCAGCATGTGAGCTGAGGTCGCGCGCAAGCCTCTGCCCGTCGACAAAGGGCGCTCCCCACATCTCGAACGGACGCGTCGTGCCGCGGCCTTCAGACAGGTTTGTGCCCTCGATGAGACAGCCACCCGGATACACGAACGCCGTGTTCGGCGTGGGCATATTGGGCGAGGGTAAGACCCAGGGCAGGCCAGTCTCGTACCAGGACAGCGCCCGGTCGTAGCCGAACA
>CAZEWA010000089.1:0-19777 GCA_964515685.1 uncultured Polyangiales bacterium
CCCGTTCGTTACGGAGAACCTAGGCCATGGCCAGCACCATTCCGCAGATTGCCGCTATCGAGCAGGCACAAGTTCGCACCCTCCCGGATTTCCGCGTGGGGGATACCGTGAAAGTCCACTTCCGCATCAGCGAAGGCGAGAAGGACCGCGTCCAGGTCTTCCAGGGCACGGTAATCCGTAAGTCCAAGGGCGGAGTCGGAGCGACGTTCGTTGTGCGCAAGACGTCCTACGGCGTCGGCGTGGAGCGTATCTTCCCGATCAACTCTCCCCGAATCGAGAAGATCGAAATCGGCTTCCGCGGTCGCGTGCGTCAAGCTCGCCTCTTCTACATGCGTGGCCTCGAGGGCAAGAAGGCCCGTCTTCGCGAGAGCACCCGCGCGCGCGTGAAGCAGACGGCTGCCAAGGTCTGAGCGCTTCGCTCGGCTAGTTGCTGACCGAATCGGCGGTTGTCCCTTCTGGGGACGCCGCCTTTTTTGCGTGCTCAGGGCGAGCCCAAGAAGGCAGCCGCATACGCGGTCGCCTCGCTTGACGGTCGCTGTCTAGAGAGACGGATTGAAGGGCGGCGTACCTGTGCTCGGCGTCTCGTAGTTGCGTTCGGTGCCGTCGCGCAGCTTCAGCTTCCAGGTGGTCTTGTGCTTGATCGCGCGCCCTTTGAGCTTCACGCCGCGCACGACGACGGAACTTGGAAGCTGCATCGAGATGGCCTGCGTCGGACAGACCTTCACGCACGCGGCGCAGTCCCAGCAGTCGCGGTTGTCGCGAATGGTGGCTTTGCGGTTCTCTTTGAGGATCATCAGGTCGCCCGGACAGTCACGCACGCACATGGGCTCCTGGGCGATGCCGCAGCCGTTGCACACGTTTTCGTCGACGAAAATACCCATTCGATCCTCCTACTGCGAGCTGCCGTGGCGAATGATCGCGCCATCGGCGAGTTCAGGCAGCACAACTTCGATGTTGGCACGCTCCACGGCACGCTCCACCATCTCGATCTTGTCACCCTTGCGCACGGAGTTGACGAACACATTCCAACGCGCGTCGTCGCGCTCGGGATAGTCCGCACGCTCCTGGTAACAGTGCCAGCGTGTCTCTGTCCGGTGCAGCATGTGAGCCACGAGCGTTTGAGCCACGGTGACGCGGTCCATCAGCTCGTGCGCATGCAACAGCTCGTGCAGTGAGCTCGCCGAAATTGCGTCGAACTCTTGTTCGAGACGCCTCAGATGAATCTCCGCGATTTTGAGCTCGCCTTCGGAGTACGAGTACATCTGGCTGATTCCGCCAGCGTATTCGTCCATGACCTTCTGCAAGCGTTCCTCAAGCTCGCGCGGAGGCGTGCCTGGCTTGTCTTCGAACGGCGCGTAAACGCGGTCCCGTTCCTTGAGCGTTTGTTCCTCGTCGAGCTCGATGACCTTTCGGTCTCGAACATCTTCGATCATGTCGCGAATGGCGATGACACCTTCTGCCCAAGCTCCCGGCGCGTACTTTTTTGGTGAGCCACCGACGACGTCTCCTGCGGCCCAGAGTCCGGGTAGCGAGGTCTTGCGCGACACGTCCACCCAAAAGCCTGAGAGGCCGTGGCCGCCCACGATGTGCGGTTCTCCGCCGGTTATCTCCACAGGGGCCATCGCGCCGCCCGCGCGGCCGTAGTACATCTCGTCCTGCAGCAACATGGCGGCCGGTGGGGCCATGGAGAGATAGGCACGCGTGGTGCCTTCGAGCTTGCGTGCGTCGACGTGGCTGATGTCGAGGTAACACGGACCACGGCCGGCAAGCTTCTCTTGGATCGTCGCGTACAACCTGTCCTGGGTGGTCATGCGCGAGCCACCGAGATGCTGGTAGTACTTGTCGAGGTACGCTTCGCCGCGCGCGTTGATCTGCTTTGCGCCCAGCCACTGTGCAATCTCGCCTGTGGGGGCGATGGCATCTTTGATGCGCAACGGGATGAAGCGGAACTCGAAGCTCGTCATTTCGGCACTGCTGCGAATGCCCATAGCGAGCCCGCCGCCCGTATTGAACGGCGAGTACCACATGCGGTGCGCGGCCATGCCCGGATTGTTGGGGCGGTAGAGGCCCGCCGTCCCGCCTGTGCAAAGCATGGTGGCTTTAGCGCGAATCGCGATGAACTGGCCCGTGCGCAGATTGAAGCCGTAGGCGCCGATGACCCGGCCCCGATGCACCGCGAGACCCGTGATGTTCACGCGATTGAGGATGCGCGCGCCGCTTGCTTCGGTGGCCTTGCCGATGATGGGCTTGATGCGCTCACCGAGAATCTTGATGGAGGCACGCCCACGCTTGAGTGGGTGGCCGTTCTCGTCGCGCGGGATAGGTAGGCCCCACTTCTCGATGCGATGGGCCTGCGCGTTGAGCTCGCGCGCCATGCTCAACACCAGGTCGTCGCGCACGATGCCGTGCGTGTCACGAATGGTGTAACGCAGGAACGTCTCCGGCGTTTCGCCGGGCGTAAGGTATGCGTTGAGCGCGCTGATGCCTGCCGCCAAGCATCCGCTCCGGTAGATATGGGCTTTCTCCACCAACAGCACGTCGAGGTCCGGGGCCTTCTCGCGCGCTTCCACGGCAGCAATGCAGCCCGCTGCACCGCCGCCGATGATCAGGAGATCACAACTAAGCTCTTCTATGTCGTTCATCGGATGGTCAGGGACGATTCCCGGAAATCGTTGGTGCCGGGTACATGGACCCAGAGTTTGCGTTCGGCGATGCGTCCGTCTTTTACGCTCACAACGATGAACGCACAGGGCCACATGAGCTGGTTATCGGAGGCGAACGTGTCGGCGTCTTCCTTGGAAAAATAGGCCCCTACATCGCAGTGCGAATGATAGATGACCTTGATCGGGCGACCGTTCTTGGCGCCCGCGTCGAACGCTTTTGCGGCTCGAAGCTCGTTGATCTTGAAGTACGTTCGCGAAGTTCGCGGAAAAGTCTCGGGATCGAGCTTGTGGTACTTGTCCGCCTCGTTCTCCTCGCGCTGCGAGGCATCGAGAAGCGCGATCTCGGCTTCGGGGCCGCTGACGAAACCACAACACTCACTCGGATAGGCCTCGAGCGCATGCGCTTCGAGGTCTGCGAGCACGTCGCCCGAAATCTCGAGATTTCCCTGAATCCACAAAGATTCACCACTCATAGTGCTTCTCCCAACGCATCGGAGCGAAGTACCTGTCGCCGCGGTCGCAAGCGATGGTGACGATGCAGCCTTCCTTGACGCGCTTGGCGAGCTCAAGGGCAGCCCAGACATTGGCGCCCGTGGAGTGACCCACGTGGAGGCCTTCTTCGCGGGCCAAACGGTCGGCCATATCCCAGCCGCCTTCGGTCGGAACAGGCAGCAGTTCGTCTGCAAGGTTTGCATCGTAGATGGCCGGCACGAGAGAGCTCGGCATGTGCTTGAGCCCCTCGAGACCGTGCAGCGCTTCGGCCGGCTCTGCAGCTACGCAGACAATCTTGCGCGTGTGCTCGCGCAGTCTGCGCGTGGTTCCCATCATCGTGCCGCTGGTGCCAAGTCCAGTGACGAAGTGAGTGATTTCGTCGCCGACCTGCTCGAGGATTTCCCGCGCGGTTCCAAGGTAGTGGGCCTTGGGATTGCTCGGATTGGAGTATTGGTCCGAGTAAAAATACTTGTCGGGTTCTTCGGCGACGAGCTTTCGCACCAGGCGAATCGCTCCGTCGGAACCTTCCATGGGGTCGCTGTGAATGAGCTGCGTGCCGAAGGCCTGCGTGATGTTTTTACGCGCCTGGGACACGTTGGAAGGCATGACGAGAGCGATACGATACCCAAGACAGGCGCCAAACAACGACAGCGCCACGCCCGTGTTGCCACTCGTCGCGTCGACCAGGATCTTGTCCTTGGTAAACCGCCCATCTGCAATGGCGTCGGTGAGCATCTGCAGGGCAGGGCGGTCTTTCACCGAGCCACCTGGATTGGTGTACTCGAGCTTCAGATAAATCTTCACGCCAGGCGCACTGCGCTCGATGTTGCGCAGCCTCACGAGCGGCGTGTTTCCGACGGCTTCGATGATGGAATCGATGCGCTTGAAGCGACTCACACGTCCTCCGGTAACAAACGAACTTCGTTCAGGGCGTGGCTGGGGCGTCCCAGGACCAGCGAGACCTTGATGGCTTCGACCGCAGCGAGAGCCCCCACAAGGGCCTGGGCCGCCGGGATAAGCTCCGGCTGACCACCTGCAATGTGTGCGATCTCTTGAGGGCTAGGTAAACATACCCGAACGGTGCGCCCGCTGAGCTCGGCGACAGCACTCGATGGCCCCTGTGGCCCCGTGACAGACTCAGACTCGTCGAGCTCGAGCCCCGCCCGCTCCAAGTAAATCGCGGACACTTCCGCCGCACCTGGGTCTGAGCTCGAGGCGACCTCCGCCCGTGTCGCGAGCAAGAGCTCTTGGCCCGCTACGCCGATTTCCGGCAGCAGCAGGTGACGCGCGTAACGGGTTCGCTCTCGTGCGCTCAGGGCCATGATGTAATCAGCCGCCTGCGATGGCGGGGACGATGCTCACCGAGTCGCCGTCCTTGAGCGCGGTCGCGAGGTTGTCGAGGAAGCGGATGTCTTCTTCGTTCGCGTAGATGTTGATGAAGCGGCGCACGCCTTTTTCATCGCACAGGCGCTCTTTGACGCCGGGATGCTTCTTCTCGAGGTTGTCGATGAGCTCGCCGACGGTGGTTCCTTCGATTGCGACTTCGTCAGCGCCGCCGGTGAGAGTGCGTAGGGGAGTGGGGATGCGAACAGTGATGGCCATCGTGGAGCTCCTTTTCGAGGTTGGTTCAGCGCTCAAGCGGCGCAGTTGCTGAGATAACGCTCTTCATCGAGCGAGGAGATGGTTCCGGTGCACAGGGGGCAGGTCGCCCGCCGCTGTACGCGCCGCTTGCGCAGCTTGCCACTGAGGGCTTCATAGCTCCAAAGCTGGCTCGCTGCGTCGCTTTTGCCGAGTAGCAGTTGAATGGCGAGGCTTGCCTCGAGCGCGCCCAGTACACCGACCACGGGTCCGAGCACGCCTGCAACCGCACAGGTCTCGGCTTGTCCGCGCGGAATGTCCTCGAAAATGCAGCGCAGGCAGGCCCCTTCACCGGTGAGGCTAGCGAGTGCCCAGCCCGATAGGCGCACCGCGCCCGCGTGGACGATGGCCACGTTTGAGAGCTTGGCGGCATCGGCCGCGAGGAACTTGGTGGCGTAGTTATCGGCGCCCTCAAGAATAAGTTGGTGCGATTCCGTTAGGGAAAGCGCGTTGTCAGGAGCGAAGCGCGCAACGGCGACTTGAATGTCGAGCGCATCGGGCGAGGGGGCGAGCTTCAGTAACTGATCCCGCGCGGCGTCGACCTTCGGGCGGCCGATGTCTGTCGCTCCGAATAATATCTGTCGTTGCAGGTTGGTTTCGTCGACCTTGTCGTCGTCGACCAAGGTGAATCGCTGCACTCCAGATTGCACGAGCACACGCAGGGCGGGCGACCCCAGGCCGCCGACACCCACGACGAGCACACGCCCCGCATCGCTCAAATAGGCGGCAGGGCGCGCTGCGTTGTGTGCCGTAAGGCTCACTTAAAGTACTCGTCGAGGCTGAAATAGCGCTCGCCCGTATCGCAAAGGACCGTGACCAGCGTCTTGCCCGGTCCGAGTTCTTTTGCGAGCTCGAGTGCGACTTGCACGTTCGCGCCGGCACTGATGCCTACCAAAAGGCCTTCTTCGCGTGCGAGGCGGACTTTCATCTCGTACGCCGCGCGGTCCGCCACGTGGCGAATCTCGTCTACGACGCTGGCGTGGTAGTTGTCGGGAACAAAACCCGCTCCGATACCCTGGATTTTCGTGGGTCCGGGCTCGCCTCCGCTGAGGACTGGGCTTGCTTCCGGTTCGACCGCAACCACGCGGAGCCCCGGGTGAGCTTGCTTCAGCGCGGCGCCGACGCCGCTGATGGTGCCGCCTGTTCCGACGGCCGCAACAAACGCGTGGAGCGGCTCGCCGTCGAGCGCGCTCAAAATCTCTTGCGCCGTGTACTGGCGATGGGCGTTCGGGTTTTCCGGGTTGTCGAACTGGCTCGGCATGAAGGCCTGGCGCTCGCGTACGATCTCCTCGGCGGCCTCAATCGCTCCTTCCATGACCCGCTCAGCTGACGTGAGCACAATTTCGACACCGTAGGCCTCGAGCAGCGCTCGACGCTCGAGCGACATGCTCTCGGGCATGGTGAGCACGAGCTTGTAGCCCTTGCGTGCGCAGACGAGGGCAAGCCCGATGCCCGTGTTGCCGCTGGTGGACTCGACCACGGTGTCGCCCGGCTTGATCTTCCCGGCGCGCTCCGCAGCTTCGATCATCGAGAGAGCGATGCGGTCTTTCACCGAACCGCCAGGGTTGAGTTGCTCGCACTTGGCCCACACGGTGGCGCTGCCCTCGGGCACGACGCGGCGCAGCCGCACGAGGGGCGTGTTGCCGATGAGTGTGAGCACGTTGTCGACGACGGGTGCGGTCATGGGTTTCGACTCTAGATCACGTAGACGTAGCCGCCAGGATGGTTCCGGCGGACGCCTTGTTTTTGGGCTTGATCGGAGAGGTCTTCCAAGGTGACCTCGTTGAAGCAGGTCTCGATGCGCACGGACAAATTGCGGAACATTGCCTCGGTGACGCTGATACTCGCGCCATCCCCAGGCATGGCAGGATCCTCATCGCCGGCGCACAAGCTCACGGGCCCTTCCACGGCTCGCACGATCTCTCCGACCGAGATTTCGCGTGCCGGGCGTGCCAATTGATAGCCGCCGCGCGGGCCACGCTTACTCGATACGAGCCCAGCCCGCCGCAGATCCTGGAAGATTTGCTCGAGAAAGCGAGGCGGGATGCCCTGGCGCTCCGCGATGTCTTTAATCTGGGCCGAAGCGCCCTCACCGTGGAAGGCGATATCGAACATGGCGCGGACGCTGTAGCGCCCCTTGCTAGAGAGCTTCACCCGATCCTCGCAAGTTCGGAACAACCCTAGTCTCCCCATCGGAAATGTCAAGAATGGTCGGGCCGGTTGCGGCGGCCTTCCAAGGAGCGCTATCGTCCGGGTTCGCTCGTGCCGAGGGGGAGCCGGTGCAGCACTGCCCAACCTGTCATTCTCGTTACACAACGGATTTTCGCGTGTGCCCGCTCGATGGGGTCGCGCTCGAGACGCTGGACGACCCTCTGGTGGGTCGGACCATCGGAGGCCGTTATGTAATCTCTGAGCTGATCGGGACAGGCGGCATGGGCGCTGTGTACCGCGGCCGACATCAGCTCGTGGGGCGCGACGTCGCGCTCAAATTTCTCTCGCCTCGCTATGCGCGAGACCCGAACGCCCGGGAGCGCTTTCTGCGAGAAGCGCGTGCTGCCAATCGCATCGATCACGAGCACATCATCGATATCACCGACTTCGGTGAGACCTCGGATGGTCTCGTATTCTTGGTGATGGAGTATCTCGAGGGCGATGCTCTGCGAAAGATCCTCGACGACGGCCCCATGGACCCACTGCGTGCGCTGCACGTGGCGTATCAGTTGAGTGGAGCGCTGGCGCGTGCCCACGAACTCGATGTGGTTCATCGCGACGTGAAGCCCGACAACGTCTTTCTGCTCAATCGGCGTGGCACGGACTTCGTGAAGTTGCTGGATTTCGGTTTGGCGAAGGTCGTGGGAGAACATCGACTTACGGCCACGGGTAAGGTGTTTGGTACGCCTGAATACCTCTCGCCCGAACAGGCGCGTGGTGAGGTGCCGACCGGGCAGGCCGATCAATACGCATTGGGCTGCATGCTGTACGAAATGCTGACGGGCGTTCTGCCGTTTCAGGGCACCACCACCGAGGTCGTGCTGAAGCATTTGCAATCGCCACCCGTGCCGCCGTCGATGCTGCGTCCGGACCTGCCGCTGCCCGCGAAGCTCGACGCGCTCGTACAGCGGATGCTCGCAAAGCAGCCGGGCGAACGCTTCTCAGACGCGTACCATCTGGCTGACGAACTCAGCGGGTTATTGGGCGAGTTGCAGGGGCCGCGGGCTTCGCGCCCACCGCGCAGGTCCGGCCTACACGCACCCGTACTTGAACCTCAGGCGACGCAGCCTTGGCTCGATGCCGCCGAGGAATCCTGGGCGCAGCGGCTCGTGCTGTACGAGTCCCTGTTGCCGCGGGCTTATCCGAGTGGAACGCCGCCCCTCGAAGTGCGTGTGGGTTTGGAAGAAGCCTCGGAGCTTGTCGCCCGTGCTCGCACGCTACGCAGTTCCTTGGGTGACAATCTTTTGCGTGCGAAGGAGCAGGAGGATCAGGTGCGCGCTGCGCGCCTGCGCATGGGGCGAGCCGTGGATGAGCTCGGGCAAGATGAGTCCCGCGTCGCTCGCCGCATCCAAGAAGCGGAAGCAGGCACGGCTCAAGCGGAGGCGCGTCTTACCGAGCTCGCACAGCCAATCCTCGCTGCCATCGCGAGTTTCAGCGCGCTCAGTGCAGGCCGCATTGCGATGACAACGGCGCTGGCCGAGCATGTGCGTTCGGTGGGCGGGCAAGCAGCGCTTTGGCTCGAGGCGGAGACCCAACTGCCGGTACTACGTAACCGGGTGCTCTCTGCGGAGCGAGAGCGCGAGGACTTGAGCTTTCAGGTGGCGCAGCTCAAGGGGCGTCTCGGCATCGTTACGGCCGAGGCAGAAAGCGACCTCGCGCTATTGCGACAAGAAGGCGAAGAGCTCGAAGCGGAGCTTGCGCGCACACTCACGGCGATTGTGAACACGACAGAACCTGTGGCGCGAGCGCTCAGCGCAGTTCCATCTGTCCGGGATGTGTTGTCTACTGCAAATAGGGCGGGCTCCGCGCAGGGGATCGCATGACGCCACTGAATCGGAGCAACGTTGGCCCGTCCGGTCAAAGATGGGCGCAAATATCCCGGCAAGAAGGGGCTTCCAAGTCGTGGGCAAGCAGTGGTTGATTCGGCTTTTGTTGTGTGGAGGCCTAGGCGCGTCAGTGCTGTCGGGTGGCGCTCCAGTGCGTGCCCAGGCTCCTGAAAAAGAGGGAACGCAGAAGTCAGAAGATGCGTTTCGTGCCGCGCAGGAGCGACTCAAGTCGCCGGTTGCAGCTGAACGCGCCACTGCGGCCGACGAAATGGGGCGTCGTGGTCATCGCATCCGACATGAGGTTGCAGGTGTGCTTCGTCCCCTCTTGGTCTCGGACCCAAGCCACGTAGTGCGCGCCGCTGCCGGTCGGGCTCTGGGGCGTCTGGGCGTGCGCGAGGCCCTGCCCGACCTCGTCGCTGCGCTGTCCGACACCAATGCGGAGGTACGGGTCGTAGCCGCAGCAGCGCTCTGGCGTTTGCCAGATGCTAGCGCCGTGGGGCCGCTGCTTTCACGCCTTGTCGATACCGAAGCTGCGGTGCGCGAATGGAGTGCGCAAGCCTTGGGAGTCATTGGCGACCACCGTGCGACGCCTGAAATTGCGAAACTCCTCACCGACCCGACGCGGAGCGTGCGCCTGTCCGCCGTGCTCAGCCTGGGCCGCATCGGGGATCCAGCTGGGCTGCGCCCGCTCGTCAAATATGCGACGACCGGTGTGCTCGACGACGAAGAGAAGACTGAGGTCGTCAACGCCGTCGTAAGCATCAAGGGTCCGCAGCGGGTCGAGGCGCTATTCGAATTGCTTACGGCCAGTGGTCGCGATCCCGCCCAGCGAGTGCGCTTGCTTTTGGGCTTGGGGCAGGTGGCAAACGCCGAAGTTATCCCGCGGCTGAGAGTCTACACGGCACCGACTTCTGTTCCGAGCGTCAGGAAGGCTGCGCAGGAAGCGGTCGCGGCGATTGAGGCGCGAGCGGGCACGAAGCCGAAAGAGGAGGCGGCGGCCGCGTCCAAGTGAAGGCACGTCTCTTTGCGCTTTTGTGGATCTGTGGGATCGCGAGCGTTTGGCTACCGCGCAGTGTTGCTCAAGCCGATGTGCGGGACGTGCTCCCCGTCGTGCGCGCCCATCTCATGGCGCAAGGCGCGACAGAGGTCTCGGAGCTGGGCCAAGCCTTTCTGTTCGAGGGCGAGTCCTCGGTGCACGAGGTCCGTCTAGCGCGTGACGGCTGCGTGGGTTTCTTGGCGTTCGGCATCGGCGAAGTGCGCGACGTAGACCTGTCGCTGCACACCCGCGCCGGACAATCGCTGGCAGAGGATCTCGGACAGCAACCCGTTGCCTACAGCCGCATTTGCGGGGCGAAAGGGCTCTCGCTGTTCGTGAGCGCGACGCTCTACGCTGGGAGAGGCGAGCTGATGGTGCTGCAAGTGCAGGAGGGACCGCGAGGTTTCGAGCGCCTGCCAGCCTCGGTTCAGCTTGCAGTGAGTGTGGGAGGGCGCGCAGAGCAAACGCGCGCGGTGGGGGCCGCACCCGAGGAGCTGATGCTCGACCTGCGCCTGGAGCAGACAGAGAAAACGCTAGCAACGCTGGGCTACCGCGCTCGCGGCCGCGCCACAGCGCTGGAGCTACGTGCAGGGGGCGTAGAGGCAGGGGTGCCGCTTGAAGGCCAGCGTTGCTACCGGCTCGTGGTCTATGTGCCCGTGTCTCGCGGCGTCCTTGTGGAGGTTGCAGCACCGGACCCGTCACAACGAAAGTGGGAAGGGCGCAGTACGCAGGATGAGCGTGTGGAGATTGCGATGTGCACGGAGGTTGCTGGTGTGTATCGCGTGCAGCTCCAAGCGCGTCCCATGCGTGGTGTCGTCATTCTGCGCGCCTTCGAGCACGAGGGTGCGGCGGCGCCCGAGATACGGGCCCTCGGTGATGAGCGCGCCCTGGCCTGGGCCGAAGCCAATGTGGTTGCGCAGGCGCGTGGGTTTACGCTCACTTCGCTGGGTGAGGCGTGGGTCGAAGGCAGTGTGAGCAACAGTTGGCCGGTTTTGCTGCGCCAGGGTGTTTGCTACGCCTTCGCAGTGGCGGCGCACGGTGGTTCGCCCTCAGTCGACGTGAGGCTCATCGGAGCCGACGGAGTTCAACGGGCGCGCAATGAAGGCAGGCGCGGCATCCCGCTTGTTTTTACGTGTGCAACGCGGGATGAAGAAGCGCGGCTCGTGCTCCGCGCACGCAAGTACGACGGGGCGGTGTCCGTGTGGTCAGGAGAAAGTGCTCGGGTGAGTCATCCATGAGTGGCTGCAGAACATGGCGAATGGCTCTGCTTTTGTCGGCTCTGTCGGCCTGCAAAGCGAGTGTAGGGCCGCTACCGGTGGCATCTAACGAAGCCCGAGAGGCGCCTGAGGAAGAAGATGCGCTCGACCTGCGACTTGCGGCGCTTGCGCAGTCACTTCGAGAAGAAGGCTTCGCACGCACAGGAGCATCCGAGCGCGGCTTTCTGGCGACGAATGGCCGCATGACACGCGAAGTCACGATTCAGCCCGCGACCTGTGCGCGCTTTGTGGCAGTCGCGACACCGAGCCTCATCGACCTCGACGCATCTTTGTACCGCGGTGATGGAGTTCCATTGTTGGAGGACGACGGCTCGGATGCGAGGCCTGTCCTCACGCTTTGCGCGAGTCGAGAGCCGGTTCGTGCTTACTACACGCTGCATGCGTACCAGGGCGTGGGCGCCTTTGCGATAGCCCAGTTCGTGCGTCCGTCGACGCTCAACGATGACCTGTCGACGACGACAAAGGGCGAAGCTGAAGCGTCAGCGTTGCAAGACCTTGCCAAGGTGCTGCACAGGCGGGGCTTCGAGGATGCAGGTCCGCGCATCGAGCTCTCTCTGAGTGCGGGGCAAGTGCTTCGGGTTGGGATCCCCGCGAAATCGGGGGAGTGCTACACGCTCGCCGTCGAAGCGACGCCGCCGCTTTTGGGCGTGGCACTACGCCTGCTCGACGGCAGTGAAGAACTGGCGCGCGGGCAGGGGCTCGCGCAGCATACGGCCCTCCAATACTGTGCGGACCGCGTGCGGAACATGGCGCTAGAAGTCACGGCCAGCTTCGGTAAGGGGACGCTGCGAGTCGCTCGCTTTCGCGTGCCGCAGGCAGCGGTGGGCGGCGAGGGCGCGATGTGGTTGGGGGAGCCGTCGCCTTCCGACGCCGCATGGCCCGTGCAGAAGGCCCGCGCTTCCGACGAGGCCACGGCGCCGAGGGCCCAAGAACGTGTCTTCGAACTCTCGCAAGGCGGAGTCGTGAGCTTCGAGTCCGCTTTGCCTCTCGGAAGTTGTGAAACCTGGGATGCACAGCTCTTGCCGGGCTTGTCTCGGGTTACCTTGCTGCTCGAGAGTCCAGATGGATCACTGCTGGGCGAGGCCGACAGCGAGAATATGCGGGCGAGCCTTTCCGTGTGCGATCGTCAAGGTCCGGTGCGGGTGAGCGTGATCGGGCGCGCGGGATTTGGACGCGTGCTCGTGGCGGCTGTTAAGGGGGGCGACGCGAGCACGTCGTCGTCGACCACCGGAGCTGGCAACTAGGCGGCGGGTGCATCTTCCGGGCGCTGCTGATGGAGCTGCGCGCGCTCCAGAATCGCCTCGCACAGACCGCCGAAGTCGTAGCCCGAGCCCGCCGCAATCTTCGGCAACAGAGAGGTGGGGGTCATGCCGGGCAGCGTGTTGAGCTCGAGCACGTACTCGTTTTCCCCTTCGGTCATGAGAATGTCGACGCGCACAGCGCCACTCACATCGAGCGCTTCCGCCGAATGTTCGGCGAGCTTGAGCGCTGCCTGCGTGCGCGCGGGCGTGAGGCGGGCAGGGAAATGATAGTCACTACCGCCCGACTGATACTTGGTTTTGTAGTCGTAAACGCCTGATTTGGGCACGATTTCGATGGCGCCCAGGGCCTTCCCGTCCAAGACGCCCACGGAGATTTCGCGACCTGAGACGAAGCGTTCCACGAGGGCGTAGGTGTCGAACTGCAGTGCGGATTCGCACAGGCGGCGCAGATCATCTAGGTCCTGGGCCTTGCCGGCGCCGACGCTCGAGCCCTGGGAGCGGGGCTTGACGAAGGCAGGAAATCCAAACGATCCATGGAGCTCGTGCAGGGTTTCGAGCTGCTCGCGGCGCACGACATAGTAGGGCGGGGTGGGGACGTTGTAGAGCCGGAACAGCTGCTTGGATTTGAACTTGTCCATGGCAACCGCGCTCGCCATGACGCTCGAGCCCGTGTACGGGATGCCGCGCAGCTCCAGCAGGCCCTGAATGCAACCGTCCTCCCCGTAGGTGCCGTGCAGCGCCAAGAACGCGACGTCGATCGGGGTCTCGCGCAGGGTGCGGTCCAGATCACGGTCGACCTGGACTTTGATCACGTCGTGGCCGCGGGACCTCAGGGCTTCGAAGATGGCTTCCCCAGTGCGAAGCGACACTTCTCGCTCCGAGCTCACGCCGCCCATCAGGATGCCAACGCGTTTGGTGGTGTTCATGCAGCTGTCTCCGTCATGGGGCGCGCGGCTCGTGGCGAGCTGTCGAAGCGCACAGAGCCAAAGCGCTACCACCGGGTTGCGCCGCGGGCAAAGATCTGAGGTCGTAAGTACTTGGCTTGGCCGCGGATGACGCAATCGCGTGATTTACTTGTCTGACTCACAGCCCTGCTGGTGTCTCGCCTCTCGGCATGCCATGGCTGAGTTCGGCGAACGTTTGTCACGCGCTCGGACGGGTCATGACGAAAGCTAGTTTCGACAAGGAGGCACGGCCTCAGAAGGTCTCGGGCCTCAAGGAAGACGCCTTCAACCTTCCCAATTTGCTCACGATGTTCCGCATTGTGACCATCCCCGGCATCTTGGCGCTGCTCTACGATGGCACGCCAGTCATGAACTTTTGGGCCGGCTGGGCGTATACGGCGGCGACTATCACCGACGCACTCGACGGGTACCTGGCTCGGAAGCAGGGACTCGTCAGCGTGGTGGGCAAGTTCCTCGATCCGCTGGCGGACAAACTCTTGGTCATGGCCACCCTGGTGCTCATGGTTGGGATGGGTCGGGTGCCGGCCTGGATCGTCGTGCTGATTTTGGCGCGTGAGCTGTCGATCAGCATGTTGCGCACCATCGCCATCAGCGAGGGCGTGGTGATAGCGGCCGGCGAGGGCGGCAAGGCCAAGACGGCGTTGCAGATGGTCGCCGTGCTCTTTTTGATGCTTCATCACCGCTACCGCATCGACTTTTGGTTCGTGACCGAGTGGGTCGACTTCAACACGGCGGGGCTTTGGCTGCTCTATCTCAGCGTGTTCTTCGCGCTCACGAGTGCAGGCGAGTACGTGAAGCTGTTTGTGGAAGCCATCGAAGCCAAAGATCGTCGCTTGAAGAGCGGCTCGGCCTAGCGGCGCGCGCCACCCCGTCGGGGGCAGTGCACGGCTCTTCCGGGCGCGAGGTCAGGGCCTGAGGCGGCTGAGCATACGCGGGAAGGGAATCGTCTCGCGCACGTGCTCGAGGCCGCAAATCCAAGCCACGGTGCGCTCGATGCCCAGGCCGAAGCCCGCGTGTGGGAAGCTGCCATAGCGGCGCAAGTCGGTGTACCAGGCGAAGGCTTCGGGTGGCAGCTTGTGCTCTTGAATCGATAGCTCAAGCCGCGCGAGGTCGTCTTCGCGCTGGCCTCCGCCGATGATCTCGCCGTATCCCTCGGGCGCCAACACGTCCATGTTCAGGGCGACGCTGGGATCGCTAGGGTCGCGCTTGAAGTAGAACGCCTTCAGGCTGATGGGGTAGTGCGTGACGATGACCGGCCGGTCGAAGCTCTCGCTGATAGCGGTTTCCTCGGGCGCCCCAAAGTCGTCGCCGTCTTGGAACGGGATGTTCTTCGAGCGCAGAATCTCCACCGCTTCCT
This sequence comes from uncultured Polyangiales bacterium, assembly GCA_964515685.1. Lineage (GTDB taxonomy): Bacteria > Myxococcota_A > Polyangia > Polyangiales > DASUME01 > DASUME01. The sequence continues at coordinate 14,728 of CAZEWA010000089.1, forward strand.
TGTAGCGAATGCGCGGAAACGGCTGCTTTACGCTTTCGAGTGGAGCGAGGTTGCGCTCGAGAATGCCGAGCTCTTTCTTTCGGTTCGAGAGTACGCGCTCGACGATGTGCGACAGGAAATCTTCGGCGAGATCCATGTCGCCCGCGAGATCCATGAATGCGACCTCGGGCTCGACCATCCAAAATTCAGCCAAATGCCGACGTGTTTTCGATTTCTCCGCGCGGAACGTGGGACCAAACACGTAGATTTTGCCGAACGCGGCTGCTGCCGCTTCGCCGTACAATTGCCCCGATTGCGTGAGGTACGCGGGTTCCCCGTGGTAGTCCGTTTCGAATAGCGTCGACGTCCCTTCGCAGGCGTTGGGCGTGAAGATGGGCGCGTCGACCAGCGTGAAACCGTTGCTGTCGAAGAAGCCACGCACTGCCTGGATGATCTCGTGCCGAATGCGCGTGATCGCGTGCTGTCGGCGCGAGCGAAGCCACAGATGCCTGTGGTCCATCAGGAAGTCGGTGCCGTGCTCCTTCGGGGAGATGGGATAATCGGCACTGGGGTGCGCGTAGATCTGGATGTCACGCACGCCGATTTCGAAGTCGTTTTCGAGCTTGGGGTGCTTCTTCACTACACCAGTGATGGCGAGGGAGCTTTCCTGGCGCAGCTCGCCTGCACGCTCGAACACCTCAGGGCTGACGTCGCCTTTGAACACTACGCATTGCACGTCGCCGGAGCCGTCGCGAAGGGTGATGAAGTGGAGCTTTCCGCTGGACCTGATGCCGCGCACCCAGCCCTTCAACGTGACTTCCTGGTCGACGAACTGTCCCAAACTCTCGATGTAACGATGCATAGGCTCCCTGTACCGTCGCGCGTCAGCTCTGGTTTCGCACGCGCGGATCCAAGATTGCCACGGCTACATCGGAGAGAACATTGCCAAGCTGCACGCAGGCGCAGGCGATGAACACAATTCCCAACACAACCGGTAGGTCGAGCCCTGCGATGGCGTCGACTGCCAGGCGCCCCATGCCCGGCCAACCAAACACGGCTTCGGTGACGATGGCGCCGGACACCAAAACCCGCAGGGACAAGCCGATCATGGTGATGGTGGGGAGCAGGGCATTGCGCACCCCATGCACCAGGACGACGCGGGTATACGAGAGACCCTTGGCGCGAGCGGTCCGGATGAAGTCGCTCTCCAACACCTCGATGAGCTCGCTGCGCATCAAGCGCGCGTAGGTAGAGGCGCCGGCAATGGCCAAGGTGAACGCGGGCAACAACGCATACCACACGTGCTCCCATGCATCGGCGCCGTAGCCCCCCACAGGGAACCAACCGAGTCGCACCGAGAAGTAGCTCAAAAACAAGAGGCCTGAGACGAAGGTCGGGGTGCTCACGCCCAGAAACGACAAGCTCATGATGCCGCTGTCGATCCACGTGTTGCGGCGCACTGCGGCCAAGATGCCCATCGAAATGCCGATGAGGAGTTCGATGACCAGGGCCATGCCCCCGAGCAACATCGTGCGCGGCAGGCGCTGTGCGATGAGGTCTGTGACTTCGCGTTCGTCCTGATACGAGCGCCCAAGCTCGAGGGTCGCGAGGTCACGCATGTAGGCCCCATAGCGCTCTGCAAGCGGGCGCGTGAGGCCGTGTTTTTCGCGGAAAGATGCGAGCTGATCGGGGCCAGCGTTTGGGCCAAGCGTGGCCACGCTTGGATCTCCGACGACGTTGACCATGATGAACACGCCCGTCATGACCAGCCACAGCACGAATACGGCCCACAGGAGGCGGCGCAGCAAAAAGCCCATCATGGTGCACCTCTCTGTGCGTAGGTAGGTGCGCTGGACAGCGGTAGCAGTGCCTTCGCCAAGGCATTCACGCGGTGCCTAGGCAGGTCGAGCCAGACGCCCCGGATCGACAGGGGGTAGGCAGGGTGCGGCCGATAGTTTTTGACGTAGGGCTGCCAAGCGTGAGGTACGAGGGAGTTCGAAAAGAACGCCCAGGGCGCGTCACGTGAGGCGATGTCGTTGGCCTCGCGGTAGTAGGCCGCACGCTTTTGGGCATCGATCTCCACGCGACCTTTGTCGAGCAGCGCATCGAGCTCGGGGTTCGAGTAGAAAGCCTTGTTGGTCGACTCCCGGTCGGCGCGTGCATTGGAGTGCAAGAGGCCAAGGAAGTTCGAGGCATCTGGGTAGTCCATCATCCAGCCTGCGGAGACCATCTGCGTGGTCTTACGCGTGGCCGCAGCCTCCAGGTACACCGGGAAGCTCACCATCTTCACATGGAGTTTGATGCCGATTTTCTCGAGGTCGGCCTGGGCGAGCTGAGCGTAGATGCGCGCGGCTCCGCTCTCTGTGATCCAAAGCGTGACGGGCTTCGGAAGGCCGTCGGGGTAGCCCGCGAGGCGCATCTCCTCTTTGGCTTTTTTGAGGTCGAACTGTTGGCGGTGCGGCAGTTCGGCGTCGTAGCCAGGGAGTTGCGGCGGCACGATTTGCCCCGTGGGGCGTAAGCTGCCACTGCGCGCCTTGGCCCAACGTTGTCTATCGATGGCTGCTGCCACCGCACGCCGCACATGCACGTTGTCGAACGGAGGTAGCTCGCAGTTCATGACGATTCCAAAGACGTCTGCCGCGGGGCTGATGGCGGTGTAGGGCGCCCACTTGGGCGATTCGATGAGCAGCGCTCGGTCTGGGGACGACACGCTTGTCACGATGTCGACTTCGCCGTTGCGGAACCGCAAGAAAGCTGTGTCTCTGGCGATGCCTTCCTCGATGACGACTCGTTCGAGGTGAGCTCTCTCTCCCTGGTAGTTGGGGTTCGGTTCGAGGACGAGGCGCACGCCGGGGTCCCAAGAGACAAGGCGATAGGGTCCGTTGCCCGAGGGGTGCTTGCCGAAGTTTGCACCCAAGCGCTCTACATCTTCGCGCGGGACCGGTGTCGCAAAGCGCATCGCGAGCACATGGCTGAACGATTGATCGGCCTCGGTCAGCTCGATCTGCACACGGTAGCGGCCCTCGGCTTTGAGTCCGGCAATGTGTGGAGCCGCTCCGGCGCGGTATTCGGCGACGCCACGAATGGCGGCGAAGTACGTTACGCCAGGCGAATAGGTCGACGAGGCAAGCATGCGCTCGAGCGACCAAACGACATCGTCTGCCGTGATTTCACGGCCATTCTGAAAGCGTAGACCCTTTCGCAGCGTGACGCTCAAGCTCAAACCGTCGGGCGCGTATTCGGGCAGCGTCTCCGCAACCTGCGGCACGAGCTGCATGTCGTGGTCGTAGGCGTACAGGCCGTCGAAAAGCATCTCGAGTACCGCGCCGGACACGGTGTCGAAGGCAATGTGCGGATCGAGCGTTCGCACGCGCGTGGATTCGGATAGCTTGAGTGTGCCTCCGTTTACAGGCTCTTTGTGGCCGTTGCCCATGTAGCGCGGTCCATCCGGCAGCTCGGGACAGCCGACGAGCGACGCACACAACGAAGCAGAAGCGGCCCAGCGCATGAGGCGGCGGTATACGGGGGACTCAGGCCTTCGGGTCGAGCGCATCACGCAGTCCTTCGCCTAGGAGGTTGAAGCCAAACACGGTGATGGCGATGAGGAGGCCGGGCGCGAGCATCAGATGCGGCGCGTGGGCCAGCATGTCTTTGCCGTCGTGCAGCATGGTTCCCCAGCTGGCAGCGGGCGGCTCGAGACCGAGGCCGAGAAAGCTCATGGCGGACTCTGCGACGATCATATCGGCGACCATGGTCGTACCGAGCACCACCGTGGGTCCAAGGACGTTGGGCAGCACATGCACGAGCAGAATCCGCGGCGTGCTCATGCCCAAGGCGCGCGCAGCCTGCACGAACTCGCGTTCTCGCAGCTGCATGACCTTGGTGCGCAGCACACGGGCTAGCGATGGCCACGATAGGGCGCCCAAGAGCAGGCACAGGCCACTCAGTCCCGGAGTTCCCACCGCGCGCTGGAGGGCAATGGCGATGAGAAGGAAGGGCATCGAGAGCAGCACGTCGACAAAGCGCATGCCCACTGTGTCGACGACACCAGGGAAGTAGCCGCTGACCACACCTACGAGCACGCCGATACTCACAGCGAGGAGCGTGGCGAAGAGCGCGGCTTGAATCGAGACACTGCCTCCGTGCAGCAGGCGCGACAGCTCATCTCGACCGAGCAAATCCGTGCCCAGCCAGAACGTGGCGTTCGGACTGAGCGGTAGCCCGTGTTTGCCAAGCCCGTGAGTGAACTGCTCGTTCGGCGGATGAGGAGCAAACAAGGGGCCTAGGAGCGACAGAGTCGTCACGAGCCCGACTAGAAGAGCTCCGAGCTTTGCGCCCTGATTTCGTCGAAAGCGGGCCAGCGCACGCGGGTCAGCCATGGGGCCTGACTATGCCCCACCGATCGCGTGGCGTCGCGAAATCGTTAGGTCTTCGAAAGTCCAATCTTTGGCAGGATCGGAGACCGTAATTCTATTGATACGATCGAGGCTAAGGATCACGTTGTCCTACATTGGCTCTTGCGAATCCAGTCTGAATAGGCAACTGTTCGGCCGTGGGCGTGATCGATCGATCCTGATCGAATTGTTCTGTGAGCGCGATCTCGGGAAAGAAAGTCGTTGACCCAGATCTTTTGAGTGGAATAACTTCGCCGCAACAACGTCGCACGTTTTCTTCGAACGCAAATCTACTGAAGCGAATACATTCAAGCGAACTCGCACGGCGGAAAATCCCTTGAGACAGCTCGAAAACCACGGCCTACAAGACGAAAATGCGCTCGCGCAGCCCGATGGGTTGAGCGTTCAGCAGATCGTTGAGGCATGTGCGGCGAGCGGAGAGAAGCTCACGGAGGCCACATTCCGCAAGTATGTGCAGCTCGGTCTGTTGCCGCGCAGCGTGCGTGTGGGGAAGAAGGGCAAGCACCGTGGCTCCCAGGGGCTCTATCCCGTGAGCATCGTGCGTCAGGTTCAGCTCATCCGCCGCTTGATGGCGCAGGGCTTCACCATCGAAGAAATTCAAACGCGGTTCTTGTTCGTGCGCGGCGATATCGACGCACTGGAGCGAGAAATCGAGC
>CAZEWA010000090.1:0-19589 GCA_964515685.1 uncultured Polyangiales bacterium
TTTCGCCTGCTTCGGAGCTGCCGCACTTCGCGTCGTTCCAGGTCCCATCTGTGGCGTAGAGCATGCCGCAGTCTTCGCCCTCGCTGCAGTCGCCGCCGAATCCGAAGACGGGACACGAACCGCAGCCTGAGTTGTTGGGCTCATCGCTGCGCCAGTTCACATACATCCCGTCCCTCGCGGTGCATGTCCTCGCGTTCGAGTTCGCGTGCTCGCAGAAAATGCTGCCCGCAAGTCCACCACCGGCCGGTTCTATCCAGCGCCACCGGCCTTCTTGTCCGCTGCGCCTGCAGTTGGAGCCGTTGTCTCCCTTGTCGTTGGCACCGATCCAGCGATCCCTGCCATTGGCCAGCACGCGCAGGTGGTTGTTTTCCGTGACGTCGGAGATGATGGGAAGATCCATCCCAAAGTTACGGCAGCGCGTCCGAGCCTGATTCCAGTTGTAGGTCGTATCGTTGCAAACCAAGTAGTCGTGCCCGCGCCATCGGGAAGCCACGCACAGAGCCGGTGCACTGGTCGGCCTGCAAGCGCCGGCTACACATTCCTTGCCGCTGCCGCAAACGTAGCCGCACTCGCCGCAGTGCTGGCTCGAGGTCGCAAGATTTACGCACGCACTGCCGCACAACGTCTCCCCTGCGTTCGTGCACAAACAGCCGCCCGTCTGACACACGGCACCACTGGAACAGGTGTTGGTCCCCACGCACTGCCCCTGCGAGCACGTGTCTGCCGAGGTGCAAGACTTACCGTCGTTGCAGGACTGGGTGTTGAACGCGGTGGTACAGCCGACACCGGGCGTACAGACGCCGGAAACGCACTCGTTGTTCGTCGCGCACAGAGCGTGATTCGGCGTGCCCACGCACACACCATCCACGCAGCGGTCGTTCGTCGAACACGCCGTTCCATCGTTGCAGCCTACGTTCGAGAGATTTGTGTGCTCGCAGACGCCATCACGACACACGTCCTGCGTGCACTGTCGACCATCCTCGCAGTCACTGTCCTGCAGACACGTGACGCACACGTTCTGTTCGAGCAGGCAGATTTGTCCGGCACCGCAGGCGTTCTGTCCGCGGCAGGCGCCCTGTAAACACTTGTCGCCCGTGGTGCAGGCCACACCATCGTCACAATCGAGCGGAGCCAATCGATGCGTGCAGCCCGAGAGCGGATCACAGCTATCGGCTGTGCACTGATCGGAATCGACGCACTTCGTATCGTCGGGCGCACCGGGCTGACAAACCCCCTCGTGGCATGTATCGCCTACCGTGCAGGCGATGCCGTCCTCGCACGGGCCGTCGCGCAGGCTGCGCACGCAGCTGCCTTGTACACAGGTATCGAGAACACACGAGTTGCCTGCATCGCCTGCGCAGTCGCTATCGACTTCGCACATCACGCAGCGCCCCTCAGCATCGCAGAAGGCATCTGCCCCACAGGCCACATCACCCACACACGCCCCCGCAACGCAGCGATCGTTCGTCGTGCACTCAAGCAAATCGTCGCACGCGCGCTCTCTAGCCTGGAAACGACAGCCGGTCCCCACTTCGCACACGTCGTCCGTGCAATCGTTGCGATCGTTGCAGCGTGCGGAGTCCGGCTTGCCCTGGCACACGCCAGCCAGGCACTGGTCTTCTACCGTACAGCTCGTGCCGTCGTCGCAAAGCGTATGATCGGCCGCAGGCACATGGGAGCAGACTCCGCCCGAGCACGCCTCACCCTGACAGCTACACACGTCCTCGGTACAGGGGTCGTTGTCGTCGCATTGCGCATTCGCCGTGCATGTCACACAGGTGCCGACCGTACGGTCGCAGACCTCGGCGCCAGCGCACGAACTCTGCCCCCAGCAACGCCCGTTCAAGCAGAGGTCTTCCTCACTGCAGCTCACCCCGTCGTCGCAGCGCTCGCCATTGAGATTGCTCTGACTGCAACCAACTCCGGCGACGCACACCTCTGCATTGCACGGGTTGTCATCCGCACACAGTGCATCGTCCGTGGCACCGGGCACGCACAAACCTTGGACGCAACGGTCGCCACGGGTGCACGGGATAGCGTCGCACTCCATCTCAGCGGACAGCAGCACGAGCTCACAACCGCCGTCCGCACACTGATATGCAGTGCACGGATTGTTGTCGTCGCAACCTTCGCCCACACATGGCCCCGCGTCTGACTCCTCGGCGCCTCCGTCTTGGCCCACCTGCCCTGCATCCGTGTCCGGCCCGGGCACTTCGCCGCCCGCTTCGCAGCTAGCAGAACGCAGCTCGACGCTCGCGCCCTTTTTGTTCGGCAGCTTCTGCTCCGTGCAACCGCTGGCTAGCACCACCGAGCCACGCGAAGCCTCCGCAGCAAAACCGTACAGCCCCGGCTTGAGCGTGGGCAGCGCGGGCGCTTTTCCGCCTTTTTGGAGGCGTGCCCCGTACACGATTTCAGTGCCGTGGCAGCCGCCGCGCAACACCGTCAGGGCGAGCGCATCGGCCCCGTCCCTGTCTGCGTCACAGGCAAAGCCCACCCGGAACTCCGAGCGCGCAGTCTCCTCCGCTGTGCAGCTCACCCAAAATAAGAGTGCAGAGAGCAACCCATAGGCATAGGGAAGGGCGACACGGCTGCGGCGAGACCGACGTTCTACGCGAGCTGACACCCGGCCTGCCTACGCGTTTTAGACCGCGAAGGCAACACAAAGCCAAGCCGGCTCGTGGACCCAGATTCCTGTCCATTTGGAAATATACATATCACCAAGGGCTCAACAGACAGCGCAGACCCCGCCTACTCCCATGCAGACGGGTCTGCAGCGGCCGTGCGCACCGACGCGCGTCACAGGCGACGCACTAGAGCCGCATCTGCCGCGAGGATTGATGCTATCTCGGATACGGTGCACTAGGGCTCGAGCCGCAGCTTGGTCGTTTCGGAGGCGCGTACCACCACAGACTGCTTGCGCGGCGAGGCCGTTCCGAAGAAGCGCACCACGAGATCGTGCGTACCTTCGGGCAGCTCATGGCGCAGCGGAGTCGCGCCAAGCAAGCGTCCCGAAAGCCAAATTTCGGCCCAACCACTGGTCGCGCCAACAACAAGTATGCCCGAAAGCCCTGCTGCACGCGCGTCGGCACCTGCCACTGTCTGCCCGGCCGCACGCGCCCGCTCCTGGGCTGCCCGCTCGCGGCGACGGTGACGCCTCTCACGCGCCGTCTCGCCCTTTCGCTCGGCTTCAGCATCGGCCTCCAAGGCCGCCTGCTGCCTGGTAAAGGCTTCCCCAAGTGTGGGAGGCGCCACAGCCGGCTGCCATGTTTCGGCGGCTGCTGGCGCGACGGGTTCGGCAGTTTCTGGTGCGACGGGTGCCGCCGCCGGCAGCGCACCCTGCACGGACGCGAACACCTCTGGCGGCGACGCAACGGGGACGCTCGGCTGCGGAGGTGTCAGGTGGAAAGCTAGCGCGGCCGCCCCGGCAGACAGAGCCAGCGCGCCTCCCCAACGGCCCCACTGCGACAGCGGACGCTTGGCCAAACGGACCGAGCCTGTGCTGCGTGGTTCGGACTCCCGGGGGCGCGCGACAGACACAAGCGACGTGAACGTGCCTGAATGCGCATCGTCGCCAGCAAGCTCACTAAGTTCTGCACGTTTTTGCGCCAGACGCTCCGCGAACAAGGTCCGCAGAAAACGCGACAGCTCCGCGCTGCTCCCAGGCTCCATCTCCGTCGCGCTAACGCGTGCAAGCGCGCTGCCAAAGTCACGCGCCGACGCAAAGCGCGTCTCTCGCTCACGCGACAAGGCCCTGTCGCAAATCTCGCGCAGCAAAAGCGGTACGTGGTTCGGCCATGCAGGCAGCGGCTCCTGGGTTACCGCCAAGATCGTCCCGATCTGCGTGTCCCTCTCGAACAGACGCGCTCCACTCAACGCCTCACGCAGGCAAACCCCCAAGGACCAAATGTCCGCGCGCAGGTCGACTTCCGCGCCGCGCACTTGCTCGGGCGCCATGTACGCGTAGCGGCCCTTGATGAGGTCGGTCGTAGCGCTGGCCAGACCCTCTTCGTGGGCGCGCGCCGAGGCCACACCAAAATCCAGCACACGCACGCTCCCGTCGTAGGCCACGAACAGGTTGTGCGGTGATAGATCGCGGTGCACGATCTGCAAGGGTACGCCCGCTGGGTCCACCGCTCCATGCACGGCGTACAACCCCTCGCAGGCTTGCGCGATGACATAGGCGCTCAACGCGTGAATGCGCGCTCGGCTCTCGCGACAGCCCATGAGCGCATGGAGCGTGGTGGCCCAGGTCTCCCCGCGCACGTACTCCATGGCGAGATAAAACGTGCCCTCTGCTTGCCCGAAATCGAGCACTCGACACACATTGGGATGGTTGATCGAAGACGCGATGCGCGCCTCCTCCAAGAACATCTCCACGAACTCGCGTTCTTGCGCCAGGTGCGGATGAATCACCTTCAGCGCCGCAGTCTGCGCAAAACGGCCGGGTCCCGTGCGACGCGCCAAGAACACGGTGGCCATGCCGCCGCTCGCAATGGCACGCGCAATCCGATAGCCACCGAGCGTACGGCCCTCAAAGAGCCGCGCGGTCGGGAAGACATCGATGGAGGCCGAACCAGACATCAGAACATCACGACCGGTGTCACTTCACTAGGCAGAGGCCCATCGTCTCGAGACGCGTTGCGCGCGATGAAGTAGGCACCCACGGCGACCCCCGCCACCGCCAGTACGGCCGCGCCGCTGACAATCCAGCGCTTCTTGCGGCGTCGTCGCTCTTCAGCGTCGACCTGAGACCCGTACGGCAGCGGATCAACGAGGATGGATTTGGGGGCCTCACGCGCACCATCCGTGGCGAGCACCACGTCACGAAAACCGAGCGCTTCCGCGAACACTTCAAGCTCACCTCGCTGCGTTGCGGGCCATGTACGCTCGCTGTCGTCGACTACGTCCCACTCCGCACCTCGGGCTCGCACTCCAATGCGGGTTCGCACGCCCTCCGGCACCGTACCCGTGAACTCAGCCCTGAGCTTCAGTCCCGACGCAGAACTCTCGTGCGCAAGACTCACCCCGAGCACGCCGCGCCCCTGATCACGCACGGAAATCCATGTCGCCACGAGCGCAGGCGGAGCGCGCATGTCCAAGATGCGCTCCGGTGCCAGCGCCGACAGCCACACGAAATCCGAAATCAGCTCCTCGCGGCGATGCAGCGCATGCAAAACCAGAGCGCGCTCGGCGAGCAGCTCGATGAGTTCTTCACGTGTGAGCTCTCCGCTGTCGACGGCCGACTGAAACGCACCCAGCGAGCCTTCGAGCTCAAGCTCCGCAAAGAGTCGCTTGCCCTCATCGAGCTGCGGGTGGGCCCAAGCCGTGCCCGTGAGTCCGCAAAATAGCAGCCCAGCCAGAGCCAAGTGGCCGGCGATTCGTGCTGTAAAGATGCGATATCCGTGTAGCAACACGTCGCCCCACCCCACCCCATTCCGGCCGAGCTCACCCCGCCTCACTCGGCTCGCTGTTCTGAGCGAATGACGCGCCAGCCTATCTCGGGCCTGGGGGAATGTGCACCCTCGTCGCAGCCTAATTTGGCAAGTCGCCTAACAAATAGAGCGAAACCCATGGCTTGGGTCAGCCCAGCTACGCGCAAGCCCCCGGTCGTCCCCGGCGAACTGGCCTGTGGGCCGTCACTCGTCGCAGCTCTGCTCCGTCCACAGCGCGTCGACCTCGGCCCCCGTGAGCGCCGCTTCGTAGGCCCGGACGTCGTCGAGCACGCCGTGCAACGGATAGCCCTGCGCGGCGGTACGCCCGAACTCCAAAGCACTGGCTGAGACCGCCTCGAAACTCGTCACCACGACATGACTGAAGCCCTCACCAACCTGCGCCCCGACCTGCCCGTCGACGTAGACCTGCGCGCCGGGCCAGTTCGAGACCGAGAGCCCTGCCCCGTCGCTCGTAAAAGAAACGCCCACCTCATCGCTGAGCTTGAGGACGCCGCGCGGACGGGGGACATCGAGATAGTGGATCTGCACTTGGAGGTAATCGAGGGTCATGGTGTTGACCACGCCGCCAAACTTCGCGCGCACGCGGAAGCTTGCGTCCGACAGCTCATTCCGGGTCCAAGTACGGCCCCATAGTTTATCTGGCCCCCCGGCTGTGCGATCGCTCGCGCCAGCCACGAGCTGCCCCCAGCTGTAGCTCGCATCGGTATGGCTGGCCCCGCCGTCCCAGGAAAGCTCCACTCCGAACGATCCCAACAGCCCAAAGTTGCCTGTCGCGATGCTCACCGAGATGCCCTGCAGGACCGCCCCCTCCGGCAAAGCGTCTGTCAGGTGAAAGCCGCCCCAGTGCTGCTCTTTGCTGCCTACGAGAATGGCAGCCGATGCATTGCCTCCGCCGGCAGAGAACGCGTTGCGCGGATTGCTCCACTCATTGCGCGGCCCCGTGCTGCTTGGAAACGCAGCGGGCGTCTCCGCCGGCGCCACCACGACACGGCTCTCGGGCTTCAACCAAAACGAGAGCGTTTTGAGCGACCCTGCGTCACCCACGCTCACGTAGTCGTCCACGCCATCGAAACGCAGTGCACCTTCGATGTGCCCGGCTTCCCAAGCCGTCGCAGGAAAATTCACGAGCGCTCCCGCAGGCGCATGCCCCGTCGCCTCGCCTAAGGCTTCGCCGCTCGTCTCATCGAACGGCCAGTGAGCCGTAAGCGCGCTAAGCGCAGGCCCGTCGAGGCAAGCGCAGAGGTCGTCGCTACAAGCCTGGCTCGCGCCGTTTTCACAGGCGTCTCCCAGGTCGTTTGCATCGTGGTCTGCCTGGTCTGCATTGGCGACATCAGGACAGTTGTCCTCGGCATCGCAGACACCATCTCGGTCTGCATCCTCACCCGCGCACAGCTCTTCCTCGACACCACTACCACTGTCCCGAAGCGTGTCCTCTCCCAAGGGGCCGTCGTTCGTCTCCAAGTCCAGCAGAGCGAGGCCTAACCTGCCGCATCCACTCAATGCGCAGAGAAGGAATACCCCTAGATGGCTCAGCCTCAGGCTCACTGCTCGATCGTAGTCCGAAAAGGCTGTGTCTCGCTCGATCATTGCGGCGCAGCCAGTCACTTTCGGGCGAGCAGGTAGGATTGCATGCGCTATCTCGGAAACTGCGCAGTTCCTGCGCCAAACCGCGTTTTCGAGGGATTTTGCGAGCTGTTACGCTGGGTCATCGGAAGCTTCGCGAGGCACAGTTCCGTAGTGGACGCTCTCATCGCTAGCCAAAATGGGCTGAGCCACCACGAAGGGCTGCACGATGACGCATTGGAAGCGTTGGGTTTTCTCCGCTTCGAAGCGCTGCGCATCGGCCTGACTCGCGCGGCCGAACAGGCCTGCTTCCAGCATCTGCTCCACCCAACTGCGATCGTCGCGCGCCAGGGCCTCCGCGGCATCGAGCAGGTCGACTTGAGGCGCCACGAGCAAAAGACCGCCACGAACGCAATGGGGCGCAAGTTCCTCCCAACATACCGCGACCACTTCCGCGCGAAGCTTCTCGCGCACCGTACTTGTTGACTCGCTCACAAGCCCTCTCCTGCTCTCTAAACGACCGTTTAGCAAGTTCCGCGCGTGCGCGAAGGTGGCACAAAGCGTGCGTATTCGAGCCCGATGGACAGAAGCGCCGACCACGACTTGGACGAGGACTTTTACGAGCCTGTGCGACCGCATCCTCCTGGAACGAGCCTGAGCAAGGATCTCACGATCACCGGGATTCTCGGCGAAGGCGGCACGGCCATCGTGTACGCGGCCCAGCACCGCGTTCTCGAACGGGAAGTCGCAGTTAAGGTCTCAGTCGGCGCCAGCTCCGACTCGAACCTGCGTTTGGTTCGTGAGGCAAAAATGTGCGCGTCTGTGCGTGACCCGCACATCCCGCGCATCTTCGGACTTGAGTATTTGGAAGATGGAACACCTTACCTGATTATGGAAAAGGTCGAGGGCTCCGTGCTTACGCAGACGCTCGCGCGCTTTCGAATCCCTGTGCGCATCGCTTGCGATCTTGCCTCCGAATTGCTCGAGGCCCTCGACGCCGTCCATTTTGCAGGCCTCATCCACCGCGACGTCAAACCGAGCAACTTGATCATCGACCTGCGCCCCTCGGCGCCGGTGCACCTGCACCTACTCGATTTCGGCGTCGGCAAGATCCTGCGCACCGATGAGATCGATCTGCCTGAACTCACCTGCCAAGGCGAACTACTCGGAACGCCTCTCTACATGGCGCCTGAGCAGATCCTCACCATGCCGGTAGACGAGCGCGCGGACCTCTACGCGACGGCCGTGGTGCTCTACGAAATGCTCGCAGGCCGCACGCCGTTCCAGGGCGACAGCATCGGCGAGGTTTTCGCGGCTGTGCTGCGAGACGACGTGATCCCGCTTTGCGACCTTCGCCCCGAGCTGCCACGCGCTCTCGAGCTCCTTTTGCTGCGCGCCATGGACAGAAACCCTGACGCACGCTTTCAGAGCGCACATGCGATGCGGGTTGCGTTACTCGCAGCGAGCCAGGAGGTGCAGCAGCTCGGTTTCCCCGACGCGTTCGAGGCCAAAACATGCCTACCGGAGCTCGTCTCGAACGACGTGGCCACGATTCGCATGTCTTTCCATCTCGACCCGTCGGAGCTGAGTGAGCTCGAGCGCAGCAGCGTAGAGCCGGAACCTGCAGAAGACGACCGCGCGAGCGGAGCGCGCCTGCGAGCCCAGCGGGAGCACACGCTTTCATTCGCGCAGGCCTTGCCCTTCGCCAAGCTCCAGGAATAAGCACGCGCCCAGTGCTTGTGGCGCTACTTCTTCGACGGCTTTCCGATACGCATAAGTCGGTCTTCGTTGGCCAGATAGTCTTCGTAGCCCGTGTTCAAATCGTAGTACTTCTCGCCAGCAAGCTCGATCACGCGTGTGATCAGCGAGTCGACGAACTGCACGTCGTGGGAACTCACGATGAGCCCCCCCTGGAATTTCAGCAAGCCGTTGTTGAGCGCAGTAATGGACTCAAGATCGAGGTGGTTTGTGGGGCCATCGAGCAAGAGCACATTCGGGTCCTGCAACATCATGCGCGACAACATGCAGCGCACTTTTTCACCGCCCGAGAGCACGCTGGCGCTCTTCTTGGTTTCCTCGCCCGAGAACAGCATGCGCCCCAAGAAGCCGCGCACGAAGCTCTCTTCCTGGTTCGGACTGAACTGCCTCAGCCATTCGATGAGGTTCAGGTTCGTCTGGAAAAAGCCCGCATTGTCCTTGGGGAAATAGCCGAGATTCACGGTGCGACCCCAGCGAACCTCGCCCTCATCGGGCTTGAGCTCGCCCGACAGCACCTGCAGTAACGTGCTCGTCGCAAGATCGCTGCCCGCTAGCGCCACGCGCTCGCCCTTGGCCAAGGAGAAGCGCATGTTCTTGAACAGCGTCACGCCATCAAAGGACTTGCTGATGCCGTCGACAAACAGCACTTCTTTGCCGAGATCACGCTGCGTATCGAAGAGAATGTACGGGTATTTACGCGATGACGGCTTGATGTCGTCGAGCGAAATCTTGTCGAGCAAGGTCTTACGCGACGTGGCCTGCTTGCTCTTGGAGGCGTTGGCGCTGAAGCGCTGAATGAAGGCCTTGAGCTCCTTGATCTTGTCTTCTTTGCGCTTGTTCGAGTCCTGTCGCTGCCGCAGCGCGAGCTGGCTCGTCTCGTACCAAAATGCGTAGTTACCCGTAAAAAGCGTCACCTTTTGATAATCCACGTCCGCGATGTGCGTGCAGACTTGGTCTAGGAAGTGACGGTCGTGAGACACCACGATCACGGTGTTTTTGAATTCGAGGAGGAACGTCTCGAGCCACAAGATCGAGTCCACGTCCAAGTGGTTGGTGGGCTCATCGAGCAACAAGATATCGGGCTCACCGAACAGCGCCTGCGCGAGTAAAACGCGCACCTTCTCGCCGTCTTCGAGGTCCTGAAGCAGGCGACGGTGCTTGCTTTCCGGGATGCCGAGACCGCTCAAGAGGCTCGCCGCGTTCGACTCGGCGTTCCAGCCGTCAAGCTCACCGAACTCGCCCTCGAGCTCCGCCGCGCGCGCGCCGTCTTCATCCGTGAAGTCGGCCTTCGCGTAGAGCGCGTCCTTCTCGGCCATCACCTGGTGCAAGCGGGTGTGCCCCATGATCACCGTGGTGAGCGCATCCTTGTCCTGATACGCGAAGTGGTCCTGGCGAAGCACGCTGAGACGCATGTTCTTCGGGATGATCACCCGACCTGAGGACGGCTCTTGTTCGCCCGACAGGCAGCGCAAGAAGGTGGACTTGCCCGCGCCGTTCGCACCGATGAGCCCGTAGCAGTTGCCGGGCGTAAATTTTATGTCGACGTTCTCGAACAGCGGGCGGCTTCCGAACGAAAGCGACAAATTTTCAGTAGAAATCATGATTGAGCACTCCGCGCGCCCCTGCCCTACAGGCTTTGGGCGAGCCGCGCAAATGGAAAGTCCCGAAGACCCCAATCGATTCTAGCGCGCACTCGTCCGCGCCTACCTCCTTCGCAGGACTCTCGGTCCAAAGCAGGGGGGAATGTGATGGCCAATGCGCTGTGCTTATCGATGTCTAGTTTGGGGCTGCTATGGCTAACAGCCTGTGCGGGAACGGGCCCAAATGCGCCTAATTCGGCCTGGGACACCCACCGAGCCGACACACGCGAACCCATGGCTCCCCCAATCACCACCACGCCTCCCAGCGAGGAGTTCAGCGTAACCTATGCGGGTGGTGGTTTGGCCCTTGAGCCGACGCCGTCCGCGCCCACCCCGGCCCATGTCGTGTATCACCAGTTCAAGCCCAAGGTGACGCGCATCGATCGTACGGGCTCTGTGGCGCCTGCCGAGCCCGTGGTCACGGACACCGTCTCTCCCGTTGCGCCCGTTGCGGAAGAAAGCCTCAGCGATGCCCAGATAGTGAACGTGCTCGAAACCATACAAACGGCCGACATCGCGACGACGGAGATTGTGGCCGCAAGAACCGAAAACGAACGCGTTAAGGATTTCGCCCAACGCGTGCAGCGCTCCAATCAGGAGCAACGACAGCGCGTGGCCACGCTCGCCAAGACCACCCCGACCACTCCCGAGGACAGCGCGTTCTCAGCGGATCTGCGGATCCGCGCCAGCCAACAACTCACTCAAGCGCAGCTCACTCCCACAGCCCAACTCGATCGCGCCTTCCTAGATGGCCAGGTCGGGCAGAACCAAGAACGCATCGAACTCATCGACGCGCGGCTCATGCCCGAGGCGGAAGATCCTAAACTCCAAGCCGAACTCAAGCAATCACGCGCTGATCTCAAGCAACGCATACTCGACGCGCAACAAATGAGGAACGGGCTAGAGGCACAGGAGACTTCCACCCCTCTTGCTCCCTAGCCCGCCTTACATCCGAGTTCCGCAGACTTTCGACTGATTACTCGAAGGCGTCGAGCGGATGACGCGAGAGATCGCGCTCGCCAGCGTCCCACGGCTCGAACGCGTTGTTCACGTTGCTCAGCCCGGTCTCCGCGAGTTCTGGGAAGTGGCGCAACAATACCGCCTTGAAATCGGAGCTGTCGATCCAATCAAGGCCCTCTTGCGTGTATGTCTCCGCGTTGTAACTCTCCGTATAGAAACGGTCTGCTTGGAGGCGGCGGCTCGCATTCAAGATGAACAACTGGAACATGGTCTCGCCAAAACCGTAGCCAGTCGGGCGGTGACTCTCCGCACGCGTTCCAACAATTAAGTCAATGGCTTCTAAGTCGTTGTCGTAGAGCCGCTTGAGATCGCGCACGATTTCTGGATCGTCAGTCAGGTCTTCGAACGCCTGAATGGGCTTCAGCCCGAGCTGCCTCCGGAACTCGTTGTAACGTGGCACGCCTCGCTCGCGAGCACGCAGGATATCGACCGCAGCCAGATCGTAGACAGGATTGCCAGGCAGGCTCAGTTCGCGAAGCGTGGACGGATAGTTGTGCAGCACCAACTGTCCCGGCAGCGTATTGCCGAATGAGTAGAGCAAATCGCTGAATGCGAAGCGCTTGGAGAGCTCATAGGAGCCAGAAAAGCGCACCGAAGCCAGCGACACCTTTTCTTCCTTGATGCCTGAGACCTGCCGAATCGTAATCTCGTCGGGCAAAAGCTCGTGCAGACGGTAAATCTCAGTGAATTCTTCGCTGAGCCCGTATGGCACATCGTGTCGCTCCGTGGCGTTGCCCACGATACCGCCGACCTCCGGACTCTGAATTTTGATGCCACGGAAGACCTTGCGGTCGGGTCGCTTGTGCAAGTTCGACTCGAGCAATCCGTACCAGTTGGCGTTCATGGCTTGCTGCAGAACGCCGTTAGGCAAGATGGCAGGCGTCCATTCGACGGTGTGAATCTTCGCTATCACAGCAGCATTGATCAGGCGCGCGACATGATAGAGACGATTGTCATCCCAATCAGGATAACTGCGCGATAAATGCTCGCAGATGGCGTTGTGCTCGCGAGCAAACAGCGTGTGGAGCAAGCTGAGGCCCACCCACCAGTTGCGATTGAAGCCCGTATCCTCATAGCCAAGCTCGCCTATCGGCAGCCCCCCGTCCTCGCGCAGGCGCAGCTTTCCGCCGACAAACGAGCGCAAACGGTCCGCAGTCTCTTGATCACTGCCGTAGATCTGCGAGGCGTCCCACCAACTCGTCACCTCGTTGAGATACGTCGGCGCCGATTCCCCGTCTTGCGCGCGACGCGTGGGGTCCGACTCCGTGCGACCCACGTACATGCGTGTTTGATAGTACTTCTTGCGCGCCGGGTGATCGGGCGGCAACGGCACCTCGTGCATGCCGAAGTCCAGACTCGAGCGATGACTCACCCAATCGTGCACGTTGAACTGAATCCAGGCTGCCGCGAGCAGATTGAGAAACGGAATCTCTTTGATTCCTGCAGGTCCGCGCGCGAACAGTGTTTGACTGATTTCTGCCGGGTTCGGGGAGAGCAACTGGCTTGCCCGAGGATACGTCGCGCTCCTGTTCACGTTGCGTGGAAAGCGCACATTTGCTGCGCCTTCCTTCGGATTTTCGAGGTTGTTCCACGAGCCATCCGCCGTCCGGAAATACTTTACGCTGTCTGGTGCGACGAGACCGCGAGACTGAAAGGCCGTGAGCTCGCCCTCCGGATACACATCCTTGAGATTGTGTTGGTTGAGCTGATCACGCATGTACGCAAGCGTCGTGACTGCCAGCGCAGTTGGCTTGCGATACCAGTTCGTCCACACTTCGTCGGACACACCAATGAGCCCTGCTATCGGCGTCACACGATGCAAGACCCCTCCCGCAACCGCACCCGCTGCCTTCCCGAGTCTATTTCGCAAGCGCGCGCCAAGCCTTGGCTTGGGTCCGGGCTTCGGCAAGGGCAGCACACCCTCCACTTGTCCAGGTGGCCCTACCAACTCATCTAACGGCGGTGTGACAGCCGGGGGCCGGTCTATCTCAGGCTGTGTCACCACGCCCGCAGATGCCTTGCGCAGCTTCTCTACCCAATCGACCTGATTGGGATTGAGCTCCACCGCCTTCTCGAGCGCTTGCCTCGCCTTTTCATACTGCTCTTGCAGCATGTACGTGGTGCCCAGTAGACCGTACGTTACATCGTTGTTGCGGTCCTTCTCGAGTACCTCATTGAGCACTTCACCTGCGGCCTCGAACGCCCGCATACTCAACAGGCTCTTGGCCTTCTCGTGGGCCGCTTCGACGCCGTCCACGGCACTTCCCGGTGCCTTCCGAACCTCTGACATCCCTCTCGTCTCGTCCTCGTCTCGGACCGCTTCGGATAACGACATCGTTTCCTCCTTCTTTGCACGCGTGTACTTCGTTGTTCTCGCTCGCTTCCTGAAAGCCATGCGTCGCCCCCGCTCCCCTACGTCAACGGTGCGGTTGCCACACTCACTTGTTGGGTCGCGCTAATCGTGGTCGGCCCATCCAGCCGAGGCCCCGTTCGAAGCCACGCCGCAGCCGAACTCCGCCCATGTTGGTAGAGGTATTCGAGCTTGTTGCGACTGAAGTCGAGCAAGGAGCCCGCATCGAAGGCCGTATCCCTTGCAGGGCGAATGGCCTCGTACAGCTCGACATCTTCATGGCGACGCTCACCAAATTTAAGACTGTTTGCCTGCATACCGGCAAGCCCGTTACGTGCGAGCAGCACCTGCCGATCGACGTTGTAGGCATTCTCGAGCAAGGTGCCGATGAGGCGCTCGAGCGCGCTCTCGAGCGAGTCGAAGCACTTCATATCGTATTCATCGAGAGACGTGACCAACACAGGCACGACCCGCTCCGCGCCGAGCGCAACCGCTGGCGCCAGGGGCGTGTTGTTCAGAACGCCGCCATCCCAAAGCAATCTTCCTTCCAGTGAAATCGCCGGAAAGAACAGCGGTATGCTCAAGCTCGCCAGCACCATGTCGACGGTGATATAGGGCACCACTACATACTCATCGCCCCGCGTTCGTGGCGTGCGTCGCGTGACAAAGCGCACCGCGCGATTCGTGCGTGCGTCGACCGCGTTGATCGCAAGGGCACGCTTCGATTGCACGCGCTCTCCACCAAATGCGTCGACCAATACCGAGCGTAGACGCCGGTTGTCAGCAAGGGACGTCTCGCGAACGGAGAGCAATATGTATCGCAACAAATCGAATCGATCTGTGAGCAAAACCTCAACCAGGCTCGACACTAGGCCCGCAGGGCTGCGTCGGCCCCGCGACCGCTCCCGCCAGCAGCGCAACGTACGCATTGGATCCTGCGTCCCGAGCTTGAGCAGCTGAAAGCCAAGCTCTCTAACGAAAGAGTCGTTCGTGCACGCAGCACGAGCCGCTTCGAGCTCGAACCAAAAGTCTCGAATCTGCTCAGGCGAGCGATTCGCGGCGATAAGCGCTGCATTGATGGCTCCGGCCGAGGTCCCCGTCACGATATCCGGATCGCGAAATCGCGGATCCCGCCACAGCCCGGAGATGACTCCTGCTTCGAATGCACCCCGTCCCCCGCCTCCAGAGAGCACGAGCCCGAGCTTACCCTGAACCTGCGTCATGCTTGTCCCACCCTTGGTTGAGCTCATTTCTGAGCGGTCTCACGAATCCAGCGCGGATGCGCAAAGTGAAGACGGTGATCGCAGGAGTCCGATGCCACGCCGGAGGTGAAGCGCATGCGCCCAATTCTGCGCCACTCCACGGCCTTGTCTTCTCTTGCGAGCACTTCGAATTCGAGCGGACCTCGCTTCAGCAACACGCGCAGATCGTCTCGAAAATCAGCCAGTCTCGTGCGGCTCTGCTTCACACCGCGCACCATGAGAAACTTGGGCGCCTTCGCTGCTTCCGGGTCTTTGAGTCCGCTACGTGACAGCGGGTAGAGCTGCCTTGAGCCGGTGTTGGAATCGGCCAGGCGTTGGGCCACCGCGATGGCCACAAACGTAGGCAAGGACAACAGTGAGCTGCGGTTTAGAGAAAACGGCGGATGAGTGCTCATCTGAGCATCCAGAAAGTCTTCGGTCCGAGTTCCACCATTGTCATCGATCACGAAGAAATTAGCGGTATCCACGCGCGCTTCCGCAGAGACAGGAAACAACTTGGCCGCCATGCCAAACGACCGATAGGCGCCGCGTCGGGTCTCCTTCATCGCCACCGAGGCCCTCGCCACCACCGAGGCACGGGCACCCGACGCGAGCAGTCCTGTGTAGGGCGTCTCCGTGTCGATCTCCCACTGCCCAGACAAGCACAAGCCATTGGGTCGGATCAGCTTGTCAAACCTGGGCAACAGGTCGTCGTTCGTACTCACCGTGCGCCGGCCGGCGTTGGCGAGCAGGTAGGAAAACCCGCGAAAGAAGCGGCGCAAACCCACGCTCTCCGTGGGCAGTGCCGTGTACGGGTCAGATTTCACCTGCCCCCAGACCTCTGCGAACGTACTGCCCGCATATTCCGAACACGGCGCGCAGCACGGCTCGAGCTCCGGTGACGCGGCACCTTGTACATCTAGCAATGTTGCACTCGAACTCACCATGTTGTTTTCCTTTCGCAGCGCACAAACGAGAAATCAGGTCGCGGCGACCTGCACCGCAGGGCTCTTTACGTGGCCATGCCGGATCACGTCTTCGGCGGTATCCCGAATCGACTCCTCGAGCGGCCGAAAAGCGAGCCCAAGCTCGTTCTGAATTTTTGCATTGTCGAAGCGAGGCACACGGCCCACGTGGGTTCGCAAGTACGAACCTACACCCTTGGGCTGAAAATAGGAGGCCATACGGATCGCGTAGTCGCCGGCAGCGCAGTCGAATCCAAGCGTAGGTAGGGCGTAATCCTGGTAACCCTTCTCGCGCAAGAGTTGCACTGCGTCACGCATGGAAATCGTCCCTGCAGCGCAAATATGGCGCCCCTTGGCCTGGGGACGCTCCATGGCCTCAATGTGGGCGCGTGCAACATCACGCACATCGACCAGGCCCCAAACGAGACGCATCAGGCTTGGAAACTTCCCGCTCAACAAGTCAGAAAACAGAGCGTTCGATGTGTTCAGCACGCGAGTGTGAGAGGGCCCGATCACCAGAAACGGATTGATGACCACAAGTGAGTAGTGAGCCGAGTGCTCCGCGTAAAGCCGCCAGGCCTCGCGCTCGGCCACGGTCTTGGAATAGTAGTACGGGTTCCGAGTCAGACTAGACCGTTCGTTCCAATCTGCCTCTGTCAGAACATGGGCCTCGTCCGGCTCGTCTGTGATCGAAGCCATCGAACTCGTCAGCACCACACGCTTCACACTTCCAGCCGCAGCACAAGCCTCGAGAACATTACGCGTGCCCTCGAGTGCAGGCTCGACCAGGTCACGCTGCGGATCCTTGGCCTCAAGCGTGTAGGGACTGGCCGTATGCATGACGCAGCTGGCACCGGCTACGATCTTTGGCCACGCGGCCTTGTCGAGCAGGTCCCCTGCAATCAAGGTCAAACGTTCGCTCGCGCCCTTCATACGCAACAGATGCGCACTCGAGGCGCTTTGGGGATCCCGCACCGTGCCGACTACAGAGTAGCCACGTTCGAGTAGCTGCTCGACGATATGGGACGCAATAAATCCGGATGCACCTGTTACGCACACAGCATTCTGCTTGTTCATCGTCTTCTCCTCGCGCAATGCGCGTCAGCACTCAGACAGACAGCCTCAGAGTGTTTTGAGGTACTCAATCAAGGCTGTCTTCTCTGAAACGGAGAGGGTCGTACCATAGCTCGGGCCTGTGTGACCGCGATTTCCGTTACCCACTACGGTGGTATCGTAGAGGTACGGCTGCGTTTCCTCGCCGACGTTCCCCACATCGACGACGAAGCCGACGTGCTTGGTGTCGACTACGTCGTACCCGCGAAAGAACATGGGAGGGCGCCTCTCTGCCTCACGCGCACTGCGAATCAACGCTTCAATCTGCGCGATTTCATCTGTATATTTGCGGAGTTCGCGCCGACGAAGCTCACCCAATCTCGCCGACAGCTCCGCCACCTCTGCAGGCACTTCCGCCTCGGCATACGGCTCTGACAACACGTCCCAAAGTGAGGGTACTGAACCATTGTGGAAGTACGGAGCCCGCAACCACACTCCGTCCAATGGCATGGCGGCATATCCATCACGCTCACCATTCGTGCCGCGAAAGTGATTGAACTTGAACGGATAGTCCTTTGCGTAGGCGTTGTACCTATCCGCCGCTTCCTGGGTCCAAAGCGCATGTCTTTGTACATCCGTACCGATATCGGCGAGCGGGATCACTCCACCCGTCTGCTTTCCGCCATCACCGTGGCAGTCGTGGCAAAGCGTGTCAAAGAGCGCCTTCCCCTGGGCCGCTTGGTTTGCGTCGTGCGCGCCTGGAAATGGCGGCGGCTTGACGTCCATCAGCCAGTTTTCGAGCTCTTCGAGCCGTTCCAGGTTGATCGACTCGAGCGTTGCCCCGTCGCCAAGCGCCGATGTCAACACCACCTCATGAATGGAGTCGTTCATGCCATCCCAGTGAAGCCTCTGCCCTTCCCGCTTGCGTAGATTCCAGATATGCATGTTGTCGGCATTGCCGACGGTGTCGTCCACCTCCATGCCGAGAATCCCGTACTTGATCGGATTGAACGGGTCGATGCGACCCACACCCCAGCCTGGCTTATGGGCCATCCACCGCGAACTATCGCGTTGCTCCAGCAGAGCCTTTTTCGTCGCTGGAATAAGCACGTAGCGATACAGCATCTCGTCGACGGTCGACAAATCTACATTCTGCCGAATCTCGCGCAGGAGAACATCGGCATTGAAACGCGGATCCGAGACGCAGTCCGTAAGAAACTGGAGATATCCCTGCGGGTCTGCCTGATGCGCAGGTGCAGCCGGCACGATAATAGGAGTCGCCGTCGGACTCGTACGAAAGCTTGCGCTGTGACAGAGCGCGCAGTTAAACGCGACGCGAGGAAAGCCTATCGTCTCCTTCGCAAACCCGACCGGCGTCTCGTGGGCGGGTTCGGATACAAAACCGAGCGACGCGTATCCACCGTTGCCTGGCAAGTACTCCCCAAAGATTCGGGGCAGCACAAACCAGATATAGTAGGGCATCCCCTGGTTCTCGACGTTTCCGAACGCGCCGTACTTAAAGAGCTCCGCTGGGTCTTTAAACGTCGTTTCTTCACGACGGAACATCTTGTTCCACACCACGGCACCCGTGAGCCCCAAGGGCACGAGAACCAGTACCAGGACGAATGAGAGGAAGCTCTTACGCTCTGATTTCGACATTCGGCGACAGCTCCTGCGTGACGACGCTTACAGCCTTCGGGGTTAGGAAGATGAAGAGCCCGAGCGTAAGGCTCTCCGAGACGGCGAATACCAAGTCAAAAACGCCAAACAGCGTGTACTCCGTGTCGCGCACCAAGAAGAACATCACACCGCACCAGCGCGCGAATACAGCGAGATAAGCGAGGGGACGATAGCGATTGGGATCGAACGCCGGTGGCACATACGCTGCTGACAAAAGCAGCAGCAAAAGCGACGCAAAGCTCGGCCAGATCGGGTGCTCCAGATTCGGAGGCAGATCAAGCGCGGTGAGCAGTGCATTCGGATAGAACAACGCGGGCAACGCCAGCAGCAGATTCGCGCCTACCCCTGCAAGTACGATCCAACCGAACCATCGAGCGTAGATATTGTCCGTGTCCATGAAAACCTCCTCAGCAAGAAGCCGAAGTTCACAGCGTTTTGAGGTAGGCCAGAAGCTCGGCCTTTTCGGGCTCAGGCAGGGCCGTGCCGTAGTCGTGACCCGCGTTTCCGCGACCTTCGTAGGTGGTGTCGTATAGATAGAAGCGCTTGGCCTTCTCTTGCGCCACATCCGCTCGGAAGCCTACGTTTTCTGCATCGAGGACGTCGTACCCGCGATAGAAGAGGATCGGCCGTTCACCCTTTTCTCGAGCCTCCTTGAGCGCAGTCCGGACTTTCCTTTCGACCTCTTTCGGCACGCCCTGCCTTATCTCTTGAGCACGCGCTCGGAGCACGTCGTCCGATTCCGTGCTTGGTTTCGCGAGTAGGTCTCTGAGCGTCGGAACTGAGCCGTTGTGAAGGTACGGAGCCCGCGCCCAAACGCCATCGAGCGGCATATTCGCGTAGCCCGGCGTCTTGCGGAAGTGTTTGAA
>CAZEWA010000091.1:0-19189 GCA_964515685.1 uncultured Polyangiales bacterium
TGGATTCCAAGTTGCGTGCACAGGTTCTGACGATGGCAGCGGCGACCTTGGGCCTCAGCCTTGTAGGTGGCTGTGCCAAAAAGGGCGCGGAGCCTGCCCAGACGGGTGAGGCGTCGGAAGAGGCCGCTGGCGGCGAGCAGTCCTGCTCGGCTGCGCCGGCTGAGGGTGGCGAGGGCGGCGAGGGCGGCGGCGAGCACGCCTGTGGCGGCGGCAGCTGCGGCGCTTCCGAAAAGTGAGCATGTGAGCTCCTCGGAGCTCGACGTCAGGGCGTCGTAGCGATTTCGCTACGGCGCTTTTGTGTTTTTGGTGGGCATTTCCCAGCTACGTTGGGGTGCGGCATGATGTCGGGGAGGCCGGGTTTGGCGAAGCAGAGCGCTGAGGGCATTGGGCTTGGATTGCGCCACGCGCTCGCGAAGGAGCTGTTCGAACAAAGCGAGCTGCCCGTGCGCTGGCTCGAGATCCATCCAGAAAACTATCTCCATCGTGGTGGCCGCTATCAGAGCATGCTCAACGAGGCTCGGGCGCGATTCCCGCTCCTGACCCACGGGCTCACGATGGCCTTTGGTTCCCTCGCCCCATTCGATAGGGCCTACCTTTGCGACCTGCGGGGGCTGCTCGAGGAGCTCCAAGTGCCGTGGCATTCCGACCACCTGTGCTTTGCTGGGGTCGACGGCGTGTTCGCCCATGATTTGCTGCCCTTGCCGTTCAGCGCCGAGAGCGTGGACGTGGTGGTGGACCGGGTGCGCGAGGCACAGGATGCGCTGCAAGTGCCGATTGCCCTCGAGCACATCAGCTATTACGCGCACGCGCCCTCGAGTCAGATGAGCGAGCTCGAGCATCTGTGCGAGGTGCTGGAGCGTGCCGATGCCAAGCTTTTGCTCGACGTCAACAACGTCTATGTAAACAGCCAAAATCACGGCTTCGACGCGCGAGCGTTTATCGATGGGCTGCCGCTCGAGCGCGTGGTGCAGCTACACGTAGCGGGTCACTACGTGCGTCCTGACGGAGTGCGCATCGACACGCACGCGGAGCCAGTGTGCGAGGAGGTATTTTCGCTCTTCGACTACACCATGCGAAAGCTCGCGCGGCCGCTGCCAGTTTTGCTCGAGCGCGACGACAACTTCCCGGCGCTGTCCGAGCTGCTCGCAGAAGTCACGCGCCTCGACGCCATCTACAGGAAAGCCTTACACGACGGGACTTCAAACACCGAAACAAAGCGCGCGGAGGCCCGAGCGTGAAGCTCGCAGAATACCAGCGTGAGCTCTTGCGTTTGAGCTTTACCGAGCAGGCAAGCGTCGAGGATTTCGCGGCATTCGGCGCCGATCGAGAGCGCTTTTTCCTGTACCGCAACATGATCCGCTCGCGGCTCGTCGGCATGGCCAAGCAGGCGTTTCGCGGTACGCGCGAGGTGCTTGGCGATGCCTGGCTCGAAGACGCTTTTGCGCGCTATCTCGCACAGAGTCCGCCGCGCTCGGCATTCATTCGAGACGTCATCGCAGACTTCGGCCCCGTGCTTGCCGAGCTGCTTGCGAGCCGTCAGCTATCCGCGCAGCAGCCCGCTTTTGCAGTAGATTTGGCGCGTTTCGAGGAGAGCAAGTGGCGCATCGCATACCGCGAGTCGCCTGAGGTGCAGGCGACGGAGCTGAGCTTCGAGCTTTCGCCGCTCTTCAACCCGGTGCTCACGTTGTTGCCGCTCGAGCATGCGGTGCATGAACGTGAAGGCCTCGATTGCGCCCAAAAATCGCTCAACCTGCTGATCTACCGGCCCCCTGCGGCCGACGATATCCGCTGGTATCCGGCCCATCCGCTGTTTTCTGCCATCTATACAGATGCGACCGAAGATCCCGCGCGGCCTCTCTCGGAACTGGTGCGGCGGGCGGCCGAAGCCATGGGGCACGCGCTCGATGACTCATTGCTCGGGACACTGGCCACCGAGGTGACCTTGGCCCTGCAGAGGGGAGTGCTGCTGGGCTCTCGCCAGCCTTGACCAGAACGACCGTTCGTTCTATTTTGGCCAGCGATGGGCAAAGGCGAAGACACCCGACGCGGTATTGTGGAGCAGGCGCTTCGGATCGCCAGCGAACAAGGCTTGTCGGGGTTGAGTATCGGCGTGCTGGCCGATCGCGTAGGCATGTCGAAGAGCGGGCTGTTCGCGCACTTCAGCTCCAAAGACAACCTGCAGGTGGCGGTGCTCGACGAAGCGGTGAGTCGTTTCGTGGAGTTGGTGATTTCCCCGGCGTTGCGTGAGGCCCGTGGTGAGCCGCGTGTGCGGTCTCTCTTGAAGCGCTGGCTGGCCTGGGGTGAGCAGGATTTCATGCCGGGCGGGTGTATCTTTTTCGCTACGGCGGTTGAGCTCGACGACCGACCAGGGCCCGCTCGAGAGCGGCTGGTCGCCTCGCAGCACGATTGGTTGGGGGCGCTCGCTCAGGCCGCCCGGATTGCCCAAGTCGAGGGCCACTTCAGATCCGACCTCGACCCAGAGCAGTTCGCCTTCGAGGCCTACGGCATGTACGACAGCTACCAGATGCACAAGCGGCTTCTGCGCGTCCCGAATGTGGAGCGCAGGGTGCGCAGCGCCTTCGAGCGGCTGCTCGCCGATGCACGCGCGCCCACAGCTCCCTGCTAGGCCCGCGCGCATCGTAGGGCCCGCGCGGTGCGCGAGCCTACGCTCAGTTCTTGTGCAGCTCGGGATTGAGCACGACTTCGTTCTTCTTGTGCACGACCTCGACCGCGCCCGTGAGGCTGTTGCGGCGGAACAGCAGGTCGTCGTGGCCAGCGAGTTCGCGCGCCTTGACCACACGCCCATCGGCGAGCTGCAGCTTGGTGCCCGCCGTGACGTACAGGCCTGCTTCGAGGGTGCAGCCGTTGCCAAGCGGGATGCCGCAGCCGGAGTTGGCGCCTAGCAAGGATCCCTTGCCGATCTTCACGACCATGTTTCCGCCGCCCGACAGCGTGCCCATGATGGAAGCGCCGCCGCCGATGTCGCTGCCGTCGTCCACTGTGACGCCTGCGCTGACTCGTCCTTCCACCATCGATTTGCCGAGGGTGCCGGCGTTGAAATTCACGAAGCCCTCGTGCATCACTGTGGTGCCTTCGCCGAGGTAGGCGCCGAGACGCACACGATCTGCGTCGGCAATGCGCACGCCGCTGGGCAAAACATAGTCGGTCATGCGCGGGAACTTATCGACCGAGTGCACGTGCACCGACACGCCCTGACTGCGCAACAGTCCACGCACGCGCTCGAAGCCTTCGGGGGCGAAGGGACCGACGTTGGTCCAAGCGACGTTGGCCAAGAGTCCAAACACGCCGTCGAGGTTCTGGCCGTGGGGCTTGACCTTGCGGGTGGAGAGCAAGTGCAGGCGCAGGTAGGCGTCGTGGGCCGAAACGGGCTTTTCTTTCAGGTCGCCGATGAACGTGACCACAGCGGCGCGTGGTAACACGCGATCGAGCGAGCTCTCGCCTTGCGCGTAGCGCTGGGCCTCGCGCTCGAGCCGCCTGAGCGCGGCTGCGAGCTGCTCGAGGGCAACGAGGTTCGGGTGCTCCTTGCCGTCGTTTGCGAACGGAGCAAAGGCACCAAGCGCTTCTTCGAGTTGGGCTACGCTCAAGCGGTAGCTCTGGCTGCCCTTTTTGTGGCCGACGACTTTGGCCAAAATGGCCGCTGTACCGAAGTTTTCGTCGCAATTGGGGGCGGGAAACCAGGTGTCGAGCACGCTTGCTGCGGCGGCAATGACCTGGGGTTGTTGGAGGTCTTTGAGGGAAAAAGTGGCGAGGCCCACCCCGTACGCATGAGGGCGCACGTACCCTTCAGCGGCTTCGATTTCCGACACGAGCTTGGTGAACTGTTCCACGCTGTCGACGTGCATGGTTTCTCCTAGTGGAGCCGTGTTGTACTTTCGAGGGGAAAAGCGGCAAGCGGCGAGGGCCAAAACATAAGTTGGCGAGGCTTTCCGTTCGTGCCAAGGGTGTATGTAGCTTTTGGCAAACCAAGTCGACAGAGGGTGCTTGTCCACATGAGCCTGTTCCAGCGAGCGGCCAAATTACGCCAACTGTTCCTCGGTGGGCGAGAGCGTGCAGTAAGCCTGGTCGGAGTGCGCGCGTATGTTGAATATCGCGTGCCGATTGCGCACGAGCGGGAGCTTGAACGAGCCGTAAGCGACCTCGTGGCAGGGGAACCGAGCATCGTGAGCGTGGGGCTCAACCCGTTCACGCGGCGCGTCGTGCTGCAGTTTGCGGCGGTCACGTGGTCGCGCGAGCGGGTGCTCGCCATCGTCGAAGAAGCGGAATCCGTGCTTGCCGGAGGCGACAACCCGGCCGTCTTCGTGGACTTCACGCCAGAGCCTTCGGCGCAGCAGGCCGCCGCACGGGAGTTCATCGAGCGTCTGTTGCCGGACGACGCGCAGCTCGATCGCGAGTTGTCGATTGCCGCCATCGCGGATGCCCTCTCGCTTGCCGCAGGGCTTTCGTTTCGACTGGTGCCTTTTGTGCCCCGCAGGCTTGGCACTAACTTGTACGGCCTTCTTTTTGCGGTCTCGCAGATCGAGCGCCTGCGCAAGCCGCTCGATAATCGTTTCGGACGCTATCGTGCCGACTTTTTGCTGCAGATCGCGATGGCAGGAGCACAAGGCCTGTCGCAGCGCCCGCTGAGTTCCTTTGTCGACATGAGCGAAAAGCTCGCGAGCCTGCGTGAGCTGCGCGAGCGTAAGGCGCTGTGGTTGCGCTGGTCCGAGGCGCTCTCTGCGCATGACCGCGGCGTCCCGCACGGGACCACGCCCGAACAGCGACCGTGCCCGATTCCCAAGGGCCCCCTGGAGCGTTACAACGATCGCGCTTGGAAGATCGCGCTCGGGACGTTCGGGCTGAGCGCCGTAAGTACGCGCAGTCCCTCGCGCGCGATTGCCGCAGGCTTTGCGGCCTTCCCGCAGCCGGCACGCCTGGGACGCGAGCTGTTTGCCGCGGAAATCGGACGTGTGTTTGCGCGCCACCACATGCTTGTTCTCTCCCCGCGTGCGCTGCGACGGCTCGATCGCGTGGACTGTCTGGTGGTCACAGCCGACCTGGTTACGCGTCAACGTCTGTTCGTCGGCGATGTGTTCGGCCTGCGAGGCCTTACGCGCGCCGAAGCCCTGGAAGAAGCGCGCAGCTTGTTTGCAGCCGACAGGCCCTTGCGCGTGCAGCGTGGTGAGCATTACACGCTCGGGCCTGCGCGCCTGTTGGCGGAGTTCGATGCTGCACTCGAAGGCGAGATGGCCGAGCGCGCCCAGCGTGGGGCCCTGGTATTGGCGCTGACGCAGCACGAACGCGTGGTCGGCCTGGTTGAAGTCGAGATAGCGAAAGAGGCGGGCGTCAACGAAGCCCTGCTAGCTGCGCGCAAGCTGGGCATGCAGATTGTGCTCGCGAGCGATGACCTCAGCGTGGCGGAATCGACGCACCCGGACGATGTGATCGGGCTCGCAAAGGGCATGGTAGACGGCATACGCCGCTTGCAACGTGAAGGGCGCACGGTGTGCTTTGTGGGGCGTGGGCCCTCTGCTGGTTACGCGGCCTCGGACTTTGGCGTGGCTCTCTGCGAGCGTAGCCAAGAGACCCCATGGGGCGCGCATTTGCTGTGTCCGGACGACCCCGGCGTCATTTCCACCGTCGTGGAAGCGTGCAGCGTGGCGCGCAGTGTATCGAATCAAAGCGTGCGGCTCGCGATGGGTGCAGCCGCACTAGGCACCCTGGCATCTGCGGGTGGGCGTACGCCGCTCGCTGCCAGGCGCGTGTTGTTCGTGGTCAATATGGCGAGCCTCGCCGCCATGATCAACGCCGTGCGGCGGACGTCTTCAGTCGATGGGCCGACCCAAAAGCCTGTCGATCCCACGCCGTGGCACGCACTCGATGCGCGCGGCGCACTCGCGCGCTTGGGCAGCAGCGAAGATGGGCTTCCTGAGATCAGGGCCGTCAGGCGGCGTGACCTCGTGCGCGATACGTCGACATGGATCGAGCTGGGCCGTGCGGTGCAGAAAGAGCTGAAGAGTCCGCTCTCGCCGCTGTTGGCGGTCGGTGCGGGGATCTCGGCAGCCGTGGGCTCGAAGGCCGATGCGGGTATCGTGGCGGGCGTTGGCGGGCTCAATGCACTGATCGGCGGCTACCAGCGCTTCAAGACTGAGCGCGCCATCGGAAACCTGGTCGATCGATCGGAGGTTCGCGTGCACGTACGCCGCAATGGGCGCGTGCGCGTGTGCAATGCGAGTGAGCTGCGTCCGGGCGACTTGGTGCTGTTCCACCAGGGCGATATGGTGCCTGCGGATTGCCGAATTCTGGAGGCGCACTCGCTCGAGGTCGATGCTTCCGCGCTCACGGGCGAGTCGTTGCCGGTGCTCAAGAGTGCGGCGCCCTCGTTTGCGGAGAGTTTGGCCGATACCTCGTCGATGCTCTGGGCAGGTACCGCGATTGCGTCGGGACGTGCCACCGCAGTGGTCGTGGCGACCGGCGACGATACCGTGATTCGACGCGGCGCCATGGTTACACCGGATGAAGCGCGTGGTGGCGTGGAGGCACGCCTGCGTGAGCTCATGCGCTTGACGGGACCAGTCGCGATGACGGCGGGCGCCGCGCTGGTCGGCACAGGGCTTTTGCGCGGACGTCGCGTGGACGACCTCGTGAGCACAGGTGTAGGCTTGGCCGTGGCCGCGGTGCCCGAGGGCTTGCCAGTGCTTGCCACCGTGACGCAGTTGGCGGCCGCTGAGCGGCTGTCGAAGCGTGGCGCGCTCGTGAAGAATCCGCGCGCGATCGAGGCGCTCGGACGCGTGGATGTGCTTTGCCTCGACAAAACCGGCACGCTCACGGAGGGTCGTATCGAGCTCTCGAGCGTGCACGACGGGGACACGCTCGAGCCTATCCACTCACTGAGCGGCGCGCGCCGCGAGGTGCTGCGCCTGTGCGCGCGTGCGGTGGCGCACGACCGGGGTCTTTCTGTCGACCCGATGGACTCCGAGATTCTGCGCGCAGCTCAGAGTCAGTTTGGCCAAACTTTCGATGCTGACTTCGTACGCTTGTCGGAGCATGCCTTCGAATCCAGTCGCGGCTTCGAGGCTGTTCTCGGTCGATCCCCCGAGGGGTTGCATGTGGTGGTCAAAGGCTCGCCAGAGCAGCTTTTGTCGCGTGCAGACGCGGTCGCGCTGGCCTCCGAGATCTTGCCCGTGTCGCGTGGCAGAAATGCCTTCCATCAGCAGCTCGAGCGCCTCACCTCGGAGGGCCTGCGCGTCATCGCGGTGGGCGAGCGCACGGTCAGTGAAGACGAGCTGAAGGAAGCGTCGCCCCACAAGCTGCTCGAAGATCCGCGCGGGCTCATCATCCGTGGGCTTATTGCATTTCGGGATCCGGTGCGAGCCAGCGCAGCGGCGGCCGTGGCAGGCCTTTCGCGTGCAGGTGTACGCGTCGTGATGATCACAGGCGATCATGCGAACACGGCCCATTCTATCGCGCGTGAAGTCGGCCTGCTGTCTACGTTCGGCGTGCTGCACGGAGCGCAGATCGCGCACATGACTGAAGCGCAGCTCGAGCGAGCTGCCCAGAAGACCGCGGTCTTCGCACGCGTGACGCCAGCGCAAAAAGTGCGCGTGGTACGCGCGTTGCAGCGCTCGGGGCACGTGGTCGGAATGGTAGGCGACGGCGCCAACGACGCGCCTGCGATGCGTGTCGCAGATGCCGGCATTGCGGTGGGAGCTGCGTGCACGGAAGCGGCACGTGCGGCCGCAGATGTCATTCTGATGGACGCGCGTATCGAGCTCTTGGTCGACGTGGTGGTCGAAGGGCGTGCCATGTGGAACGCCGTGCGCGACGCCGTTTCCATCTTGGTGGGTGGCAATTTGGGTGAGATTGCCTTCACCGTGAGCATCGGTGCTTTGCTCGGTCGCGCGCCGCTGAATCCGCGACAGCTCTTGCTCGTCAACTTCCTCACGGACATTGCGCCGTCCATGGCGATCGCGTTGCGCCCGCCTTCGGAGCGAGACCTGAAGCTCCTGCGCGAATCGGGGCCAGAGGCTTCACTTGGTACGACGCTCGACCGCGAAATCATCGCGCGCGCCATCACCACTTCGTTTGGCGCCACCACGGCGTGGACCCTGGCACGCCTCAGCGGCGGCCATACGCGAGCGCGCACGGTGGGGCTTGTGGGTCTTGTGGGCGCGCAGCTAGGGCAAACCCTGCTCAAGGGTGGACACAGTCGGTCGGTGTTGTGGACGAGTCTCGGCTCCATGGCCGCACTCGGGCTCATCGTGCAAACTCCAGGCTTGAGTCAGGTCTTCGGCTGCACGCCGCTCGGCCCCGTCGCTTGGACGATGGGCCTCAGTACGTCAGTTTTTGCCACGGCCGTATCTCCGCTTATCGATCGCGCGGTGGTGAAGGTCACCGAGGTCGTGCAATCGGTACGAGGTCGCCCCGAGGCGGAAGACACCAAGGCGACAGCGCCGGAGCTTCCCGACAACGTCGTGTTCCTGAGTGACCACGCATCCCACCTTTTACGTAACTGAGTAAGTCATGAGTTCGTCTGGTCTGCATTGCTTGTCTACGGAGGAACTCAAGCGCCTCCTGCGCGCCCTGCATCGCTCCGCCATCTCGTCTCCCGTCACGCGTTCGTCGCTCATCGAGAAAGCCTTCGGCAACATCGAAGGTCACCTCGATGCGGTGGTCGGTCGGGATGTCGAGTCCGCCAAGGCGATGATTGCCGCGGTCATGGCGGAACGCGGAAAGTCTGCGGGCGGCACAGCTTCACTCGTGTACATGGGCCCGGTGAGTCCGGGCACGCGCTCGCGCGATTTGCTGGAGCAGGTGAGAACGTTGCTCACGTCGGCCGTGTCACGCGTGGAGATTTACGGCATTCGTCCAGACGAAGAGCGTGGCCTCTTGCGCACGGTCGCTGCGGTGTCCGAAGGTCGCGACGTCCCCACGCGCGTGGTGTTCGATGTGCGTGGCCTGAGCGATGCGCAAAACGTAGTGCGGCAGGCCGTGGCGAAAGACTTCCGGCACGCGCTCAAGCTTGAGGCGTGGGTCTCGGCAAGCTTTGGCCTCTCCATGCGCGCGGTCTGCGTGGATGGGATTTCTGCGCTGGTGACGAGCGGGGAGCTGCACGGCAGCGAAGACGATACGCAGATCGACCTCGGTGTGTTGCTGCGCGACGCCGCATACATCGCCGCCTTGGACGAAGAGTGGCAGCGTCTCGTGGGCTCTGGCGCTGTGCATCGCGTAGAGTAGGCTGCCATGTTTAATGCAGGACCCGGCCCTTACGACAGGCTCGGCGGCGAACGCGCCGTTCGCGCCTTGGTGGATCGCTTCTACGATCTGATGAGCGAGCTACCGGAAGCACAAACCATCTTGGCGCTCCACCCGCGCGATCTCTCGAGCTCGCGTCAGAAGCTGTTCATGTTCATGAGCGGCTGGCTGGGTGGTCCGCAGCTCTACATGCAGGCCTACGGGCACCCGCGCTTGCGTATGCGGCATATGCCGTTCCGCGTCGACGCGGCGGCGCGCGATGCCTGGATGCGCTGCATGTCGCAGGCGCTCGAAGAAACCACGGACGATGTGCAGCTGCGTGAGCAGCTCCACGGCTCGCTCGCGCGTTTGGCAGACCACATGCGCAACGTGGACGAGACCGCCGTAGAACCAGAACCCGCCTGAACGAAAGGTGAGCGCTCAGCTCGCAGTGAGCACGACCACTGGAATCTGGCGCTCGGTCTTTTTCTGATAGTTCAGATAGCGCGGAAAATCGTGGGTAATCTGCGCCCAGATCCGCTCGCGCTCCGCGCCCTCGGGGATGTGGGCGCGTGCCGTGAATCGCCTGAACCCGACTTCCACCTTTACGTCGGCCGAGGCTTTGATGTTGTAAATCCAGGCTGGGTTTTTGTCGTTGCCGCCGAACGAAGCGACAAGCACGTAGTCCTGCCCATCGCGAAAGTAGGGCAAGGGCACGGTGCGCGCGATGCCCGTCTTTTTGCCCGTTGTGGTCAAGAGCAGGATATCGAGGCCATCGACCCGCTTGCCGATCAAGCCGCGTGTCGCTCGGTACAGGCGTACGTGCCATTTCCCGATGTGCTTGATGGTGTTTGGGCGGGGGACGAAGCGAATGTATTTGTTTTGCGGCATAAGAACGACGCGAAAGTCGTAGCCGGATTCCGTGGATGGGCAAGCGCTTGCGCGTAGCCGGTACCCATGGGCTTACCGCGGAGCGTCCGCGTCGCCGGACACAGAACGAGCCCGTGGCCCACTTTCCGCGACATGGCGCGCAGACGTCCGATACCTGAGTAGATGCGGGGCAAAGGCTTACTCTAGCGGATAGAAGCGTCCCTTGCTCCGCTCCAATGCAGTGACCGAAGAAGCCAAGCGTTTGGAATTCACTGCAGGTTTTATTGTCATCCACGAAACGCGCGTGTTCTGATTCAGTCACCAAAAGAGTCCTCCTGAACGGGAAGAATCGAACGCGTGGGATGGACTACGGCCGACGTTCCCGAACAGGAATAGCGAAAACCAGTCGCGATGTTTGCGACGCTTAGAGAGGTATACACATGTCCTTGAGGACCATTCAGCGGTTAGCAATCATGGGCGCCCTGGCGGCAGCCGTTATGGGTGCGCAGGCCTGTGGCGATGAGGAGAAGAAGGATGCGAAGCCGGTCGAGGGAGACGGCGATGGGGACGGCGACGGCGACGGTGATGGGGACGGTGATGGTGATGGGGACGGTGAACCCGAAGTGCTCATGTGCCAGGAGACGGCCTGTGAGGACACCGCGACCTCTGCGAGCCTGACGCCCCTCAAGGCTTGCTGCGACGAGGCCGCGGGCGGCGCCTGTGGCGCTGAGCTCGACCAGAGCGCGCTCAAGGGCTGCTTTGTCAAGGACGCACCCGGCGAGCCCAGCACGCACTGTAGTGCGTTCTGGGACTCCATCGACGGAGTCGCCGACAACGGATACACCTCCGAGGCAGAGCTCGGGCCGACCTCGGTTCCCGTGCTTATCCCCGGTTGCTGCACGCCAGAGGGCCACTGTGGCTTGGCGATGGACGGCCTGCTGCTCAATGGGACTGTCAAGCTCGACGCTGGCGTGGGCTGCGTGCCTGTCCAGCGGCTGCTCGCTGCGCAGGCTGAAGGTAAGAGCGGACTCAAGCTCAAGAGCGCGAAAGATGCTGCAGCCCCCGCTATCGTTTCTCCGTCGTGCTTGCCGGACGACCCCAACAAGGCCGCCTGTCCGCTCTTCTTGAGCCTGGAAACCTGCGAATCGCTCGAGGGTATCTACCCGAACTGCGATCCCACCAAGCCTGCACCTGATTGGCTTTGCCAGCAGTTGGGTTTGCCCGAGGTCAGCACAGGCGAAGTGCCGGACGTCGCCTGTATGATCGGCGTGGCCGAGTACATCCAGGGCTGCGGCGTGGGTGTGACAGCCGCCAACTGCGTGCCGAACATGCCCAACACGGTCTACGGCTGCGAGAACGTGCCTGAGGCGATCACGAGCATTCCCGGCTTGCCCGAGTACGTCTGCGGTTGCGGTGAAGACGTTAAGTTCACGGGAGAAGGCGTGACGTGCTTGAGCAACGTGCACACGGGTGCCTGCGGCGCCGTGGAAATCACGGATAAGGCGCAGTTGCCAGCAGCTATCCCCAGCGCGCTCTGTGGCTGCGAAGAGCATCCGCTGGGCGGAGAGATGCCTTGTCTCAAGAACGTCGCCTTCAGCATCTGCGGTCCGACCGCAGTCTGCGAAGCGGGCAAGGTTGGCGAAGAAGGCCGCTGCACGGCGGACCCGACGAAGCAGTACTGCCACGATTTCAACGCGGACGGTCTCGGCGACACCTGCATTGCGGCTGGGTGACGTGTTGAGCTGAGCGCATTTATGAAAACGCCGGCCTGCTTCCCAGGTCGGCGTTTTTCGTTAAGGGCCCCGCGGCTCAGGGTTCACAGCAGGCAGAGCTGCTCTTTGCAATGTGTGTCCGCGTAGGGCGCGCAATCCGCATTGCTCGTGCAGCTCGGCACGCAGCGCGCGTCGCCCTCAGCCACTTCGCTGCACTGTGTGCCATCTGGGCAGGTCACGGGGGCTCCACATAGGCTGCCCGGCTCTCCGCACGGTTTGTAGAGAAAATCGTCGGAGAGCGTTGGGCATCGCTCAGCGAGCGCGTACTTGTTCGCATATTCGCAGCTCTCGCCCGGTGACTCACCGCTTAGCTTCAGCGTGGTTTGATGCTGCAGCGGAGCCTCGCCGCTGCAGCGGCTACCCAAGAGCTTGACCGCGAGTTCGTCGGGCATGTCGCGCAGGCGCACGCTGAAGGCAAGGTCGTAAAGGCACCAGCCGCAACTTGCACCGCTGCAGCTCGGGTTCTCCATGCGCAGGTTGAGCGATCCGTCGTCGGCCAGCTCGACCTCTGGCTCCCACACCTTGGAGGAACCGCAGCCTGCAGCGTAGTTGGTGAGCGCTATCTCGAGCGTCTCTTCATCCGCGCGCTCCCATACGAAGCATGTGCGCCCGCTGTAGCGGATCTCGTTTGCAGCGGCTTCGCTGATTTGCCTGTCGCTCTTGGTGACACTTTTGAGTGCAATGGAGGGCAGCTTGATGCTGGCGTGATTTTCTTTGGACTTACAGCCTGTGGTATCGAAGCTGTCGAGCACCAAAGGCGGATTGCCGGTCTCGGTGCCATTGCAGCTTGCGATGGACAACATTCCAAGTCCCAGGGCGATGGCGTGCCTTCTCATGTGCGGTCCTTACCTTTTGAAAGCGGAAAAAACTGAAAGTTCACCTGCACCACACGCTCAGGTTCGCCGCTGCCTTCGGCGTACTGCATGAGCTCGCGGCGGAAGGCTTGCAGCCTGAGCTTGAGCGCAGGCAGTACGGCTTCGTCGATGCACAGCGTGAGCGAAGCGATTTCGCGCTCGTCGCGCGTGAACAGCTCGAGCGCATCACTCGCCCGTTCCAGCATTTCCCGGTGATACTCGACGATTTGATGGCTCTGTGGCGTGAGCCCGGTGGTCACGAGCGCGTGCACGGGCTTGAGCGCACCTTCAGGTGTGCGCGCCAAAAGGCCTAGCGACTCGAGCGTCTTGAGCGCCTTCTTGGCCTTGGCGACGGAGATGCTCGGTGTCAGCGTGCGTGCGATCCAAGCGGGGTCGTCCGAGAAATCTGCGCGCGCAGCCAGCTCACGGATGGCGGGCATGTACCAAGCGGCATGGTAGGCGGCCTGATGCGCCTCGAGTTCACGTGCCTCGCGCTCGGGCCGAAGCCGCAGTAAGCGGTCGTAGGCTTGGGAGCGCTCGCTAACGCTTCGGGCTTGGTTGTAGCGCACAAGCTCGCAGAAAAAATCGTTCGCACTTCCGGTCAGACCGAGTGCCCCGGCGAAGCGCAGCGCGACCTCAGCAGACAGGTTGCGCTTTCCGTCCATCACGAGCTTTAGAAAATTGGTGGAGCGTAAGGCTGCGCGTCGGGAAAAGGCGCGATGCGAGAAGCCGTATTCATGGGCTTTCTTGTAGGCGTACAAATCGCGCAGGGCGGCTCGATAATCGAGATAGGCGAAGACGTTTACTGGCGCAGCCTGATGCACCTGCCCAATGTGGCTGATCTGCCTGCCAAAATGAAGCAGGTCTGTGTACTAATCGTGTACTTGCAGTACACGGCCGCCATGAGCTCAGCGCTCGCGCTCCAGGGCGCCGATGGTCTGATCCAAATCGCGACGCAAGCAGCTCAGGCAGTCAGAAAGGCGCAGTAAACCGCAGCCGCGCTTGGGCTGCTCCGCGAGCCTATCGAGCACCGGCAGCACCCGCGGATCGGACAGGGCGCGCATTTCCTCGAGCGCTAGCTTTTTGCCTGCGCAGCCGTTGGCGCCCTCGAGCTGCGCAACGAGCTTGATGTAGCGGGGCGTGCTCGCCTTGCTGGCTAAAATCCGCTTGGCGGCGTTGCGCCGGGCTTCGCGGGCCTTTGCGTTGAACAAGATGTTTGGGTCGCCCGTAAGTTGCGGCGCAGGTTCTGTGCGCCCCGTCTCGACACGCGGCGGGGGTTCCTCGACGGGAATCGCCTTCGGCGCCTCGACTTGCTTTGGTTCACGTGCGGGGGGCGCTTCCGCTTTCTTGTCTTCGCGCTTGGCCGGCTCGCTCTTGCTCTGCTTGCTGTTCTTTGCGCTCGCGGGGAGCGCTGCCGCGGCGACTTCCGGTTCCGGTTTGCTAGGCTCGGGCGCTTTGTCGAACGCCACGATCATCACGGCCACGAACAGTGCAAATGCCCCGATTGCGTGCGGCACGTAGCGCCGGTAGGCCTGGGGCATCGCCTCCATGCCCTGGTGCAGTCCTGCCGTGATGCGTTCGATCCCGATGTGCAGGTTCGAGAGGTGGGTGTCGGGTTGATCGGCGATGCGGCGTAGGGCGTCGCGCACTTCGGCTGCCGTGCTCGGCCTTTGCGCCTTGTCCCAGGCGAGCAGTTTCGTGACGAGCTCACTCAGCTCGCGCGCCGTGCTCGAGCGCCCAAGGTCCAGCGGAGGCGGCACGCTGTTGAACTGCTTGGCGAAGATTGCAGTGATGTCCGTACCCTCAAACAAGCGCTCGCCCTTGCACAGCTCCCAAAGGATTACGCCGAGTGCGTAGAGGTCTGTGCGATGGTCGACTTCGCCTGCGCTGGCTTGCTCCGGAGACATGTAGCCGGGCGTGCCGAGGATGGTCCCTGCCTGTGTGAGCGGCCGCGCTTCCACGCTCTTCAAGCTTTCAGGCTGGCCGGCTAGGCTCGCGACGCCGAAATCCAGCACCTTGGCAGATTCGCTGCCATCGCTCCGCACCTCGACCAGCACATTGTCGGGCTTGAGATCGCGATGCACGATGCCCATGTCGTGCGCGGCGCTGAGTGCGTCTGCAATCTGCGCGCACAGGTTGGCAGCGCGCCGAAGGTCGGTTTTCGTCTCCGATTCGAGCGCGTCTTGCAGGCTGTGGCCGCGCACCCAGGGCATCACGATGAAGGCCCCGCCATTGTCGAGCTCGCCAAAATCGATGGCGGCTGCAATGTGTGGGTGGTCGAGCTGGCCGGTGGCCAAGGCCTCGCGTTTGAAGCGAAGCAGGAGCTCTTCGTGAGCGGCAAGGTGTGGGTGGATGACCTTGAACGCGACTTTTTTCTTGAGGTGTAGGTGTTCCGCGACATAGACGACGCCCATGCCGCCCTCACCGAGGCGTTCGAGCACCGTGTAGCGCCCGGCGACCTCACGGCCGGTCCAGTCGTCGACCATTTTGGGCCGAGCGCGCACAATTTCTCCCGCCTGCAACGTCGGGAGGGGCGTCGCAGCGGCCATCGTCGGCAACTCCGCGGAGACTTTGGCGTCTTCTGGAGAATCCTGTGCGGGACCGCGGTCTTCCATCGCGCCTACACCATACAACGCGAGCTGGCCTCGGAACACCCTACGGGGTGCGCAAAGGATGGCTCGGGTTGAAACATTCCGACTAGGCCGCTATGCACCGCGTTCTTCATGTCCCTGGAATACAAGCTCGAAAATGAGCTCGCACGCGAGCTTGGCCGTTGCATCGCAGACTTCAAGCTCATTGAAGAGGGCGACCGCATCATGGTGTGCATGAGCGGGGGCAAAGATAGCTACACGCTGCTCCATCTGCTCGAACGCGCACGTAAAAAAGCTCCGATCAAGTTCTCGCTTGTTGCGGTGCATCTCGACCAGGGCCATCCCGGCTACGATGGTTCTCCGCTCGAGAACTGGTTGAAGGAGCGTGGCTTCGACTACCGCATCCTGCGCGAAGACACGTACACGATAGTGAAAGAGCACGTGCCAGAGGGGAAGACCTACTGCTCGCTGTGCTCACGGCTGCGTCGTGGGGTGCTCTACAACGCTGCCCAAGAGCTCGGCTGCAGCA
The DNA here is from genome assembly GCA_964515685.1 of uncultured Polyangiales bacterium. Classification (GTDB taxonomy): domain Bacteria; phylum Myxococcota_A; class Polyangia; order Polyangiales; family DASUME01; genus DASUME01. The sequence continues at coordinate 15,848 of CAZEWA010000091.1, forward strand.
AGATTGCGCTCGGCCATCATCGGGACGACGCCATCGAAACGTTGATGTTGAACCTGATGTTTACGGGCTCCATCAAGAGCATGCCGCCCAAGCTCGTGAGTGACGATCAGCGCAACATCGTGATTCGACCGTTGCTCTACGCGTCGGAGACGCGCATCGCGGAGCTTGCCAAGGTGCTCGAGTTCCCGATCTTGCCCTGCGACTTGTGTGGCTCTCAGGAAAACCTCATGCGCAAGCAGGTAAAAAACCTGCTGGTCACGCTCGAACAGGCGGCGCCGCAGGTCAAAGAGAGCATCCTGGCCGCACTTGGGAACGTGCGCGCGTCCCATTTGCTCGACGTGGCCTTGTGGCAAAAGTTGGGACTCAGCGTGGCGGAAGATCCGGGTGCCGATCCGTTCTCGAATGGGGTCGATGAATCGCCGCGGCACAGCGGTAAGAACCGCGAATTGCGTGTCTTGCGCTGAGTCACACGGCGCCGAGGCGGGCGAGGCGGGAAGCCAAACTTACATTTTCCGTCTATCCTTTCCGCATCGTGACCCTGACGAAACGCGCATTCTCCTCCTGGGTGTCGTTCGGTCTTCTGGTGAGCCTCGGGATGCTAGCTCCCAAGGTCGTCGCTGAAGACGTGGCTGTGGACGGCTTTCTGCCCGCACCCGATCAGACCGGATTTTTAGGCCTTCCAAGCACGCGTACGCCGGGATCGCTCGGGCTCGATGCCACGCTGTGGCTCGGCTACTCGCTGCACACGCTCGAGAACTCTGCGCTCGATGCGGGTAAGGGTAGGCCTGTCGCCCATCGCTTCGATGGTACGGCCATTGTACAGCTCGGCATCCTGACGCGTGGCGCGCTGGCCGTGCGCATGCCCTTCGTCATGGTGCAGCGCGGTGACGATCTCGGCGGTAACAAGCTCGCAGTGGCTGCGGCGGGAAACCCAGCCCTTGAAGGTAGGCTGCGTGTGTACGGCAATCCCGTGCGAGCCGACGGCAGCGTGAATGACGGAGGGGCCGTGGCCCTGCGCGGTGTGGTGCACTTACCCATCGGCTCCAAGGACACCTATTTCGCCGACAACAGCACGCGCCTCGATGTATCGGCCATCGGCGACCTGGAGATGTTCGGGATTCGGGCGGGCGCGGCACTCGGCTACCGCCACACGTTCGATAAAGATCGCTTGGGTGGATACAAGGTCGCCGATGCGCTGACCTTGCTTCTGGGCTTGCGGGTGCCTTTTCCGCTGATTGCGCGCGCGCGTCCCGGAAAGCTGCAAGAGAGCATCGTCACCGAGCTCGACGTGGCCACGAATCCGACCGACTTTTTCCGCGGCCCCACTACGCCCGTCGAAGGGCGGCTCGCGTACCGGGCGGCCTTCCGCGATTTCTTTTTCACGCTGGGTGGCGGCGCCGGCTTTCGTTCGGCCATCGGCTCGCCCGATTTTCGCGCGCTGTTTGCGGTAGGTTACTCGCCACGCGTTCGCGACCAGGACGGCGATGGCGTGCCTGACAGCAGGGATGAGTGCGTGCACCTGGCTGAAGACAAAGACGGCTTCCAGGACGACGACGGCTGTCCCGACGACGACAACGACGGCGATCTGATCCTGGACGAGGACGACCGCTGCCCCATGGAGCCCGCGGAGATGGGGCGCGACGAGGACGAAGACGGCTGCACGGACAAGTGAGCCAAACGGCTGTAAAGTCCCCGCCATGACTCGGACACGTCTTCCTTTCGCAAATGCGCTGCAGCTCACACTTCTCGTTTTGGGCTCCGTGTGCGCGTGTGTACCCAGGGGCGATCCTGCGCTGGGCAGTTCTTTCACCGACGACTTCGAGCGCGGCGATTTGAACGCGTCCTGGCGAAATACTGGGGGAGATTACCAAATCGTTGACGGTAAGCTGCGAGTCCGGGGCGCGCGCAACAAGCCGCTTTGGCTCAAGCGTGTGTTGCCGCGCAATGTGCGCATCGAGTTCGACGTGCGCAGTGAGAGCCCAGAGGGCGACATCAAGGTCGAGGTCTTTGGGGACGGCGTTTCCAAAGCCACCGCAGCGAGCTACACGGCGACCAGCTACGTCGTGATCTTTGGTGGTTGGGACAACTCCAAGAACGTACTGGCTCGAATGAATGAGCACGGAAGCGACCGCGTGGTCGGCCCCCCACAAAAGGTGGAGAAGGGCCGCACGTATCGTATGAAAATCGAGCGTAGAGGGGATACGATCTCAGCCTGGGCCGATGGTTCCTTGCTCGCCGAGATGGTGGACCCTGATCCCCTGTGGGGAAAAGGTCACGATCACTTCGGGATCAACAACTGGCAGTCTGAGCTCTGGTTCGACAACCTCGTGATTACGCCGCTGTAGCGAAATGGACACCAAAGAGTTCGAGTTTGCTCTCCACGATCTCGAGACGCGCATCGATCGATTGCGCGCGCTCTATGAGAACTGGTTTCGTGGTTACGAGAAGACCGAACCTCAGGTCGCCCGCAAGGATGTGGAGCGGCGCGTGTATGGTTTGCGCAAGGAAATGCCGCGCAACACGGCGCTTCGGTTCCGCTATCACCAGCTCTATCAGCGCTACACGACGCTCGCGAACTACTGGCAGCGCACGGCGAAACAGATCGAGGAAGGCACCTATCGTCTGCAGCTTCAGCGTATGCGTAGGCGTACGGGGGGCGTTGGCCTACCGCGGAATCCAGACGATGCGCTCGAAGAGTTAGACACAAAGCGCCCTCCGCCCAAGAGCTACGCGCTGGACCTAGATGAGAGTCTGGATGTCGACGACCTGCTCGAGGAGCTGGAATCCGACGAAAAAGCTGCACAGGACTCCGCAGGTGGTGGGCGGATGCACGCGCTGCGCCCTGCTCCCATGGAGCCTGCACAAAGCGGTGTCGTTGGGTCGCCTCGACCGGCTCCTCCACCTCCTGTAATGCGGCCCTCGCCCACGGCTCTGGTTGCGCCTGCGAAGGTCGCGAGCAGCGAGAAGCGCCCATCTTTGCCTCCGCTGTCATCGGGGATGCGGCTTGGGACCAAGAGCGGCCCTCCTACCGGATTGCGCCCCATGCCTGCGCCGCCTTCTACGGGGACGACGGGCCTTTTGGGGCGGCCTGCTCCGAAACCTGTCGCGAATGGCGTAGCAAACGCCGCGCCGAGCGAGCAGCGCCTCAAGCACCTGTACGATGAGTACGCGGCCGCGCGCCGCCGCAACAACGAAGGTGAGATTCGCTACGAGAACCTGGTGGCGAGCATCAAGAAGGTGCTACCGGATCTGCAAAACAAGCACCAAGGCAAGCAGATAGACTTCGATGTCGTCGTGAAGGACGGCCGCGTCGGCTTGAAACCGAGAGTGCGCGCTCCCTAA
>CAZEWA010000092.1:0-19107 GCA_964515685.1 uncultured Polyangiales bacterium
GAGTGACGAGACTAAGAGCCAAGGCTCAGTCGATGGTCGCCTGACCAAACTCTCCGACAACTGTCTTGACGGCTATCGTGAGCAGCTCAAGCGGGAACTCGTATTTGCTGAAGTGTCTGTCTCGCCAGCCAACTGGTTGGCATCTCTCGAGTGGCTTACTAGAAGGGTGCGGGTGACGGCGCTGACGACAGCCGGAGTCGTGCTCTCCGCTAGGTCGAGCGCCTCAATGCATATCGAGGGACCGAAGATGTTCGAAAGTACAGAGCGCAGTTCGGTGGCCACGGGGAGGTGCAAAGGATTGTCTGCGAAATGCGAGATGGCAGTCGTTGCGAGTTGGGTGTAAATGGGCGTGCAGTTGTCAGTGGAGGCACGGCGGACACTTTGGCCTTGCTCCGTAGCTCCTTACGGGACGCCATGACATAGTCAGTTGGCTCGTTTCGACAGACCCGTGGGCGAGCGGACTCGGGTGGCCCACGCGAGCACCCGCGAGCAAACGGTAAGGGGACGCGAGCGGGGGCGCTGCTCGGGCCTGGATCCCGCATCCGGCCCCCTGACTCCGGAAGCCGGTCCCCATCCCAACGCAGACATCACGAAGGCAAGCACGCGTTGGCGCGCGCGTCGTATCCGCGCGCCGCCGCACGGCCCTCCCGGGCCTCGCCGCGACCGAAACGCTTTTCGGATACGTCGCCCTCCGCTCGCGCACCCCGCGTTTGTGCGCCTTATCTTCCGCGCGCCGCCACACGGGCTTCTTCCTGCGCTTCACAACAGGCGTAGGCGTGGGGCTTTCACCTTACCGCGAGCCGCTTCCTCCGCCCACGCCACTCGTCAAGAGCAGCGGCCCGTCAACGAACCTGGAGTTCGCCTTGGGCGGAGCCGTCTTCGAGAACTTCATTCTGCATGGCAACGTGGCCTTCCTGAACCTCTACGAATCACGGCGCCAAGTGGGCGGCGTACGCGAAGGGGACAAGGGAGTGGAGTCCGGGTGTGCACTGCTTGGCGCGGGCGCCACCTACTACCTGATGCCCGCAAACGTCTACATCACTGCGACGAGCGGCGTTTCGGGTTTCACGGAGACGCGCAACGGTCGCCTGTCCATCGACAGCCGCGCGGGCTTTGGCGCGACCCTCGCGTTGGGCAAGGAATGGTGGGTCGGCAGCATGGCCGATTGGGGGTTGGGCGCGGCCCTACGCGGCAGCTTCCACAGCATGAAGGCGCGCGTCTTTGGCTCGTTGGAGCACGTCTACATCGGCGACCCCAGCATCGTGTTCAGCGCCACGCTCAACTAGCGGAAAAAGCGCCGGCGGAGCTTCAAAGCGGCAGCCCGGTCACGCGGCCTGACTGCTCGAACGCTTGCACCCCCCAACGATTTCATCGTGCAGCGGCTATCACACTGCACGGCGTCTTTGATATCCTCGCTGGTCCCGAAGATGGGCCTGAATAGTGAGGAGATGCCCTTGAAGTTGCAGCGATTCGCCTGGCTCGGCCTGTACTTGCTCACAGCCTGCGCAGGCGGCAGCTCCAAGCGCGCCGACGCGGGTCCTTTCGACGATGAAGATGCGTCAGCGGGGAGCCAACAACTGTGGGAGGGCTTCCAGCACTTCCCCGAGCTGGGCTTTGCTTGCACCGCGGCGTGGGCGGAACAGCCCACCAAGCACTACGGAACGCTCGCGCTCATTCCGTGCAGCTCCGGGGCCGAGGACTGCGAGCAAGTGGTCTGGGAGAGCGAGCTCGTCCAAGACTACGACGACTTCACCGCGGGCGATCCGCAGATCTTTGCCCAGCTGGCCGTCGACGCCGCGGGCAAGGCCAGCAAATTGCTCCTCGCGCAGCGCCGCAAGCGGCTAAGCGAGAGTTTTGCTCCGAGCGCAGGCGTCGAAGCCGTCGTGTACGACCTGAGCAACGGCAAGCCTACGTTCGTCCTGCGCAGTCGTGGCTCCGCCATCATCGTGTACCACGACTCCGACGGTAACGTGGAACGGGTCGAAGACGAGGAACACTGCCTCACCGACGTCGCCGTCGCGAGCGAGGGCGTCTGGGTGGTCAGCAGCGCAGTGGGTGGCAGCGACATGTTCGCCGGTTACGTCCCGTACGGCCAAAGCCCCACGCTGCGCCCCATCGAGGCCTCGAGCGATGTCCTGAAGGCCCGCATGATCGCTTCCGATGAAATGCTCGGCTTGCAGGAACCGGACGGCAAGCTCGCCCGCGTGGGGGTCGATGCGACGCGCGACCTGAGCCTCCACGGCCCCGGCCTGCGGGTTTGGCTCGAGTCTGCTCAGGGTAGCGACCTCCTCGCCTACAACGACAAGGGTGACAGTCCCAGGTACTTCCTCCTGAACAAAGCGGGAGAATTTGAGGAAATGGAGACGCGCGGTACCCTGGCCCACGTCGATGGCGACCAAGCCATCTGGCTCAAGCGAACGACCTCCAGCATCGAGGTGCTGCGCACGGAAGGCCCCACGGACGAAGGCACCCTGATCGCAAACCTCGAAGTGCCGAAATCGGTTTTCAGGCCCACCCTACGCGGAGCCAGCGTCGTAAACGGCGTGCTCAGCGTCGTGACCGCAGTCTATGATGGGGTGATGGGTTCCCTGGTGAACCTAGAGACCGGCCAGGTCGCTGAGCGCCGCTTGGAAGAGTTTACTCGGTACGTGGGCCACGACGGGCATTACATCTACGTGGTGCAGAATGGCATCGACCTGTCGCAGCCTGGGCTCCACAACGCGCAGCTCAAGCGCTACAAGATGCGCTAATCCTGCGCGCGCAGGCAGCGGGGACAAGGCGCGGCGCTTCGGACGCGAGGGCTCAGCCCTCACGCCCGCGTCAACTCTCGAGCGTCAACAGCTGCACGAACTCTTCGGGCGCTTCGGGCGCATCTTTCAGGAACGGTGCCAGCGGAGCGCTCGACAGCGTGTTCCAGAACAACAGCTTCTGCCCGCGCCGCGCGCCCTCGGCCGCACGCAGCAGACTCGCCAAAGTCTTACTCGTGTAGGTGACGTCGAGCGTGATGCCTTCGCTCTGCGCAAGCGCACGGGCGGCTTCACTCGAGGGCGTAGGCAGTCCGTAGCCGCGACCAAACTCGCCGTCTTCGATGACAATGCTGCGCAGCGCACGCCCGCCGCCCGGCCCTCCCGGGCCTCGCCGCGACCGAAACGCTTTTCGGATATGTCGCCCTCCGTTCGCGCACCCCGCGTTTGTGCGCCTTATCTTCCACCCTTGCGCGGATGGTGGGGATTGCCTAGCGTGCCGCCTATCATGGTGTGCGCGCGTCATCTTGCTTGGCTGAGTGTTTGGCTCTGGGCCTGTTCCGGGGAGGGCGCTTCTCCCGTGGTCGACGCGGGAAAGCGCTCCCATCACGCGCCGGACGCGACGGCCGACTACGAAGCGGGGAGCAATGAGGAGCCGGCGACGGGAGACGGCGACGACGCTGACTGCGTGCGACTCGGGGAGTTCGGAGTGTGCGCGGACGCTTCGCGACCCACACCCGATGCAGCCACGGAGGAGGATGCGGGGCCTTTTGTGCCGACGCCCGATGCGTCGCTGCCGGACCCCGACGGACCGTGCGCGATCGGCCGCGCCTGCAAGAGCGGGCAGGCCTTTCACGAGACGCAGACCAGCGACGCCACGTGCGAGATGTGGTCCACGACCCTGCTGCGCGTGAAATACACCGCCTGCGAGAGCTGCGGGCAGAGCGGTGAGATGGTGGGGGGCGACGTGGTGATCGAAGACTGCGGCGCGTGCCTGCAGGTCTTTCGCGCGGGCAACAGCGACTCGTGGAAGACCTCACCCAACGCGTGTCGCACGGTCGAGCGCTGGGTCGATCTCGCTTACTCGGCTGCCGGCATGACATGCATGGATGTCTATGGATCGGTGCAGACCGCGGAGAATGGCGTGACGCTGAACGATGGGGAGCACCGCGGGCGCCTGTGTCGCTGCGACAGATCCAAGAAGACGTGCATCTCGTGCGCGAACGGGGCTTGCGGCGCGGACTGAGCGGTCCCGACAACCCAGGCGCCCTGGAGTTTCTCCCATCCTCAGAAGAGGATGGGCAGGGTCTCCGTCTCCTTCACCTCGTCCAGCAGCCACGTGAAGTTGTCGACGATGACCGACGAATCCATGGCCGCGTCGCCGGTGTCCCACACGGCGAACAGCAGCTTGATTTCTTGTCCTGGCTGCACCGGGGTCGTGGTGCGCAGCCAGCCTGTCGACGCGCCCGCGTTCAACCGACGGGCGTCCTGCGCGCAACCGTTGTCGTTGGGGCCGTAGCCCGTCCCTTCCAGGAAACTCGGCCCCTGTTCACAGGCGAAAATGCGCGGAGCATCGAGTTGCTGGGCCGCCGGATCGCAGGCGGCGAGTAGGCCGGAGTTCAGACCGACAGGCTCTCCGTTCTTGTCGAATAGAATGTTGTCATCGGGCGCGCCCTTGGCGCGGGGACTCATGAAGACCACGAAGAAGTCGTTCACCGACGAGCACACATAGCCCGGAAACTCAGAGGTGAAGAAGGCACTGTCGAAGCGAAAACCATGAGCATTGCTCGGCACACGCAGAGTCACTTCGAGCGCGGCCTGATTGTAGATGAGTACCTCGGGGGAGACCGGGGAGCCCTCCAGATTCGGACACTCGCTGCTGGTCTTTGGGTAACCCGGCGGCGGTTTGCTGCCGGCGGGAGGCAGGCCGCCGATCGCACAGCCGAGCTGGCACACGATATCCAGCAAGTCGCAGTTGCAGTCCATCATGCCGTTGGCCCCGTCAAACTGGTCACAGCTTGCGGTGTAGTCGGCCTGTCCGGGAGCGCGAGCGACTCCTGAGGAGAGGGCCAACAAGCGCGACCCTCCGAGCGGCTGGATGGCGCCGAACTGTGGAAGCACGCCGACCTGCAGCGGGCTGTCGAGCGTTCCCTTGCCGTCGGCCGTGGTGAACCGCGCACTTAGTACGCCCCAGCCCTTGTCGCCGTCCTTCACGAACTCACACAGGCCCAAGGCACGGGCCGCGTCGTCCGCCGACCCGGGCGAAAGGGGCAAGGAGCCCTCGCAGTCCGTAGCCGCCGTCGCCGGGGTGCCGTCGCAATCTTTGTCGTGTTCGTTGCCGGGCACGTCGAGCGCGCCCGGATTGATCTGCGCCGAGCAATCGTTGCAGTCGCCCTGGGCGGGCGTGAAGCCATCCTCGTCGAGATCCTCGTCTCGGCCGCCGATGCACGAGTCCTGGTCTTGTGCTTCGTCTTGGTCGCGGTCGTCTTCTCGCTCGTCTTCGTCGCCGTCCGCCCCCGCATCGTCGCCGGTGCTCGGTGAGGGGCTCTGCGCGAGCAGGATGGGCGGCTCGTCTCCGCATGCGGCACTGACGAGGAGCAGTGCCGAGAGCAAGGAAAGCAGCAAACGGCTATCTCCCGAACCGTGTCGGGCGAGCAAGATGCGAAAGGAATTCATGAGGCCGCCAAGAGGAAGGAAGGGTGCTCAGGTTGGAAGATGCACGAATGCTTTACAACGAGCCAGGACCATCGCTCACTCGCCTCCGACATCACCCCGGGTAGGGCCGAGCGGCCATCCGCACGCGCTCGGCTGCGTTCACGCTGTTTGTGCAGGCGTACGATGAGGTGCGGCGCGGCATTGCCTATCTGCGCTGGCACGAGGGCGACATCGACGAGATTGCGCCTTCGGTCTACTCGGGTCGTGTGGGCAGGCGGCGCAAGGCCGAGGGCGCGTGACGCTACGATCCCGCCATGCCGACCGCATCTTCAAGATGCCGACCGAGCTTGGGAAAGCTTCAAACGGGGGGCGAGCCTGTGCGGCGGCTGTTGAAGGCGCCCGGGCCATGGGGCCGCGTTCGCGTCCGCTGAGAGGCCCTACAGGCCGTGCGGCGGCCGCCGCGTGGCTGGCTTCAAACCGCGATCTTAGTTATGAGCAGCGCTTCAACTATCAGGAGAAAACCTGCGTGCCAACCTTACGTGCTGTGATCTTGATGTGTGCGCTTGCTGCTTACGCCTCCGGCTGCGGAGAAGACGGCGGCTCACGAACGATGGGCGCCGGAGACGGCGGCTCACGAACGATGGGCGCCGGAGACGGCGGCTCACGAACGATGGGCGAGGGACAAGGCGGTCCAGAAGGTCCCGCTGGCGGTCGCTCCGACTGCGAAAATTATTGCGCGCGCGGCGCGGCCACCGGCTGCGAGCTTTACCACGAAGGCGGCTGCCTATCGGCGTGCATTCTCTTGAGGGAGGGGGCGCGCGGAGCGTGCGACGACGAATTTACGAGCTACTTGGAGTGTCATGCCGACGCAACCTATCACTGTATGAACGGGCGCCCCTGGACGGATGACTGCGGCCGCGAGTACGGGCAGGTCGACAACTGCGCATTCGCGAATCCACGCATCTGCAACGTCCCGGCGGACGTCTCGGCCTGCGAGGTGTGTGTAGCCGAGAATTGCTGCGTGCCGCGCGAGAGTTGCGACGCCGGATGCCAGGCCTACATGCAATGCAGGGAGCCCTGCAACGACGACACTGCATGCAAGACGGCCTGTGGAGAAAAGGTAAGTCCGGCTACTTTGGGCATCGGGGTAGCTTACGCGGTCTGCAAAGAGCGCGTCTGCAAAGATGAGTGCTCGGTGGCAGTGGAAGGCGGATGAGTCCTCGTACATCACGCAGCACCGACGCCGCCCTCCGCTCGCGCACCCCGCGTTTGTGCGCCCTATCTTCCGGGTCGGCACGCGACGCGTGTGCTTTTTCGTGTCCCCGCAGTCGTGCCGGGGCTAGGGCGTGACGATGTTGAACCAGAAGAACGGGTCGAAGTCGACCAGCATGCCGAACAGCTCGGCCAACTTGGCGCCATCGCCCTCGATCTTGAGCTTGCGCTGATCGAAGGCATCCTTCAGCGTGAGCTGCTTACCGAGGATTTGGTCGAGCACCGCGCGGTCGAGCGTGATGGTGGCGTCGGCGTCTTGGGCTTGGTGGTCGCCAAAGTGGTTCAGCACCGAGTTCTCGAGGAACAGCGTGTACTTTTGTTTGACGTCGGGAAGCTGCCAGTTGAGCGTGATCTTCTTGCCCGCGGCTTTCTGTGCATCGAGCTGGATGCCCATGTAGCTGAAGATGAAGTCCATGGGCATGTTGCGGAGGACGTCGGGGCTGCTGGAGCTTGTGGCAGCTTGCTTGGCGACGCCATGCCGCAACTCCTTGGCACCCGAGAGATAGAAGTTGCGCCACGGCCCGCTCTCGGCCTGGTAGCCCAGCTGCTCGAGCAAGTCGGCCAAGACGTTCTTGGCCTCTTGGTTTTCAGGCTGCGCGAACACGGCGTGCTTCATCAGCTCGGCGCCCCAGCGATCGTCGCCGTCGCGCAAGGCCTGCTTGCCCAGGCGCAGCACGGCCTCCACGCCACCCAGGGCCTCGACGTACTTGGCGGCGGCCTCACTCGGCGGCAGCGGGTCGAGGTTGCTCGGATTGCCGTCGAAGTAACCCAGGTAGAAGTTGTACACGGCGCGCACGTTGTGGCTTTGCGTGCCGTAGTAGCCGTGCGTCGACCATTGCGAGACCAAGCCGGCGGGCAGGCTCACAAGCGGAGCGATTTCGTTGAGTGTGTAGCCCTGGTTGGCAAAGTGTAAGGTCTGATCGTGCAGGTATTTGTAGATGTCACGCTGGGCCTTGATGTGCTTGACCACGCGCTGATTGGTCCAGGTCGGCCAATGGTGCATCGCGAGCTCCACCTCGACGACGCCACCCCACTTGCGTAAGACTTGGTTCAGATACGCCGGCCACCTCGCAGCATCGCGCGTCTTGGCACCGCGCAACGTGTACAAGTTGTGCATAGTGTGCGTGGAGTCTTCGGCCGTGTTGACCAGCTTGTACTTCGGCAAGTACCACATCATTTCCGAGGGAGCCTCGGAGCCCGGCGCGTTCAAGAACTCGTAGCGCAGGCCATCGATCACGCGCACCTCTTCGGGCTGCGTGATGAGGTCAGTCGGCGGAATCAGCGTGACTTGGCCTGTGGACGTGGTGTGGCCGAGTCCGGCGGTGGTTTGCCCGGTGGGGCCCTGCGTCAGCAAGTTGCCGTACATGTAACTTGCACGTCGTGTCATGGCGTTGCCCGCGAACACGTTCTCGGCGATGCACGCGGACAGACGGAACGCCACCCTGTGGACCATGTGGACGCTCGGATCGCCCGGCTGAGGACTCTCGAACGACGGGCCCGTGGACAGCGGGGTCGGCCCCGTGGTCAGACGGAACGCCGTTCACGGTCGGCTAACTCTCCGACATCCTACGACCTGAAGTAGGGGTGAGAGTCAATCTGTCCTCTTGAAAGGAGGGGGGGCCCAAGAGACACTGGCTTTTAGCCAACACTGGTCGACGCAAAGTATCGTCGAGTCGGGATTAGCTGGGCCACAAGTGCTTCTTGGGACCGTGACGGCCACCGTCGCGGGCGTACGACGGGTTGACGACGGCATGAAACTGCGCGAATGTTCAGTATGCAACTGGCCCCCTTGCAGGCTAGCGGATGGCCGGGTCGAGCATCGCCGATCCCTAGGTACCCAGCCCCCTGGAGGGTTGTACTCGTGACCGGCGAGAAGCGGGTCCGCCTGTCCGGCATTGCGTCTCGCGACCGCGCCGGCCCCCGAACTGGCAGGCAGTACGAGTACCAGCACGAGCAAGCTACCTACAGCGCCCTTGAAATGCTCGCCCGGCGGGAGTGGCAATGCGTCTACTGTGAGTGGCATGACGACTTTGTCGTCGAATCCGGGGACGAACACGCGATCGCGTATGTCTTCCATCAGGTCAAATCCAAATCGCTGACACAAGGCCCCTGGTCGTTTCGCGACTTGTTCGGTGTTTCACCCCCGAAACTGTCGAAGGGACCTCCTGCGAAAGCAAAGGCGAAGCCTCTTTCGGTTGGCAGCGACGCGATTCTCCTGAGACTGCTCGCACACCAAAAGACGTTTGGTGCAAGCTGCGGGTCCTTGGTGTTCGTTACAAATACGGGGGTGGATCCGTTGGTCGAGAAGCTCCTTGATGCCGTCGCGTTTATCGACAGCTACTTGGACCTCAAGGTGGACGAACTGGTTCTTTTTGAGCAACTAGCGCGCGGCTACTGCGAGGGTGCGTCGGCGATAGTCGCTTCCAGGGAAGAGCTGTTTCGTCTCCTTCGGCGCTTCGCCGCTGCGACCGAGCGAGGAAGCCTGAAGGCGGATGCCGCCTTGAACGAGATCTGCGATCGGGTCTTCGAATATAGCGAGATCGACTTGCTCATGGCCGAGAGGAAGCAGATCGCTCGCCAGTTGGTACAGCTGATTAGGGCCAAAGCCACCGACTACAACGTGAAGCTTCCGATCGACGATGCTGTGCTCCGTGCTCGCAAGGGCGTGGTCATCGCTGAGGTTCTCGGAGTGCTGAGTCTTTCACACGAGGGCTATCAAGCGCTGTTGGCGGGCGGTCCCAACAACAGGGATGTCGTCAAAACGCTGTCTCGCTTGGAGCGCTTCTGCCGTGCTCACTCCGACTTCGCTCCGTACGTTTCTCAAATTTGCTTGTTCAAGGCGAGATGGGACGCGTGGCGAACCAAACATCGGCATCAAATAGAAGATTCCGATCATGCCACCATCATCGCGAAAGCAAGGGAGATCGTCGCGACGAACAAACCGTTGGTCCCAATGATCTCAATGGCGAAGGAGGCCGCCATCTCGCTGAGCACTGGGCTTCCTGCCAGTATCTCCATCAGCGGTGATGACGTGCTCGGTATAGTGTTCTCTCTTGCTGCCGGTGCGGAGAGCCTATGACGCCCGAAGATAGCCTGGAGTCGTTCGCGAGGCTCATCGAAGGCAAAGGCCTGCAGTTCCGGATCCGAACAGACGCATTGCTAGAAACGCGCCGTCCGGCGCGGATGGACGCTTTGTTCCACTTGCCATTGCTGAGCCTTTGCATTCTTATCATCGCGAAACTCGGGACACTATCGACTGCTGAGATGGGCCGCCGGGTGGCGCACCTCTTGATCGAGCACTTTCGCAGTCTCCAAAATGTGGACACGCTCGAATGGTCGATGACCCTGCGCCGACGTTGCGCCGAGGCATTGGCTTTTCTTGAGGCCACCCGGCTCGTACATGTGCACGATGGCGACGTCCGAAAGATCACCTTGACCGCCGAAGGCAAGGAAGCCTTGTCGCGTGGATTGCGCGACGAGTCCGACATCGGACAACTTGCGAGGGGGCTTGTGCGAGCGCAATCGCGATCAGCACTTCGCTGGGGGGAGAAATGACTGCGAGATTGCTCGAGTTCCAATACGAGCCGCGCGTGGCAACTGGTTGGGCGTCACCCGTTCTTCAGTTCGGCGCCACGTTGACCGCAGTTAGCGGTGAAAACGGGGCCGGCAAGACGCCGCTGATGAAGGGCATCATGTCCGCGCTCGGGCATGAAGTCTCACTCGATCCCGAGATCTTGAGGAACTGCGGACGCGCCCGCATCGTTCTCCTTGTCGATGATATGCCCATCGTGATCGCTCGTGATCTCGGTAACGAGTTCTCGATTTCTGTCACGGATGGCTCTCAGACCCGAACCTATGAGAACGAGGCGGAGTTTTCTACGTGGATGCTCGGAAAACTCGGCGTTCAGCAGCGCCAGCTAACGACCGTTGGGCGCGACGAAACGCAGATCTACCTGAACGTGTTCTATCCCTTGTTGTGGGTTGATCAAGACACGGGATGGACTTCGCTCTATGCGTCGAAGCGCAACTTCATCCAATCGCAGTACGCTGAGATGGTGAGAGTTGTTCTCGGGGTGGCTCCTCGACATCCGTTTCGGAGCCGCGGCGACTACGACAAGGCCAAGCGACGTTTGGAAGTCATCCGCAAGCACGTGGATACACAGCGCGCACTTGTGCAGCGCTTGCGAGCCGATGCAGGCGTCGACGTTCGCGAAGAGGCGCTACTTCGTGAGAATCGGGAAAAGCTCAAGGCAGAGCTTGCTCTGTTTGAAAGGGCGCTGGAGAATGTACAGTCAATCACGCAGCGACATGACGAAGAGATCGCACGTCTAGAGACGCGCCGAAACTCGATCTCAGGAGAAGTCGCCGGACTCAAGGGGCGGCAGCGTCAACTGGAGCTTGCTCTAAGCGAGATCGATGGAGAGGTGGAAGTCCTCGCTGCCAACGTGCAGGCAACAGATCTTTTTAGGGAATTCTGCGGAAATCCTACGTGCAAGCTCTTTCAGCCTCATTCCGAGTCTTACGGAAGGACACTGCTCTACCTAAAAGATCAGATGAAAGATCTAAAGTCAGCGGACGGTTCCCTAGCGCTGGAGGTGGCGTCTAGCTCAGCACGGATCGAAGCGATCGACAGTGAACTGGTGCAGGCACGAGCGACCCGTCATGCTGTTGTGGCGGCATCGCCGCACGGTCAGGTACACGCGCAAATCTCGTCGTTCGCGAAGCGTCTTCTTGAGGTGGAGCTTCGCATAAACAAGATCGAGCAGGTCACTCGGGAAGTGAAGCGCTTTGAGCGGTCCCTAGAGGAGCGCGAACAACAGGTCGCCTTGGTAGAAAGCCTCAAGCCGAAAGGGCAGCGTCGCGACGATGGGGGAGCAATCGACGCTCGCCTCACTCTTGCAAGGAGAATGGATGAGTGGCTTGAGACGCTCAGTACTCCCAACCTCCCTCGCGGGGTAACGGTGGACGAGGATTTTGAGCTTATTATCCGCGGCGAAGTGTTCTCCAAGGACTCGTCGATAAGTGGAAGCACGAGGACCCGGGTCGTCCTTGCGTTTCACGCCGCGCTGCTTGAGACTGCTCTAGACCTCGGTGGCAATCATCCAGGTTGGCTTCTCTTGGACGCCCCCAAGCAACATGAGCTCAGCCAAGCTGATCTCAATGCGTACATCGGGCGATTGTCGGACGTTGCTCGACGACACCCGGGAAAGGTGCAGACGGTCTTCTCGATCGCGAACACGGAAGCGCCCCTGCCGCTCCGGCCGGGAGACGTCGCCTGGATGCCAAGCAACGGTACTGGCAGCGACGCAAAGTATCTCTGGCCGGCCGAGAAGCTTGGTCGGCCCTAGCCACTGCTGCGCGCACGGCGCTGCGCTTGCATGCTGCTTAGAAGGGGCGCGTACATTCCTGGGCAGCGCGGCAAGGCTCAAGGCGCCGCCGATGAGGCGTGGCACGACTCGAACAGCGGGCGCTTTGCGAACGTTGATCCTGCCATCGACGATCCAGAGGTCGAGCGAAACGCAAGTGCGGATCTCGCGTGCACGTGGACAGACGGAACGCCGCCACGTCGCCTCGCTCAAGACAAGCTCCGCGGGTGTCCACATGGCGCCGATACGGCTGTCCACGTCACGTGAAATACGCAATGACCGCCGCGGCGATGCGGCGATGACGCACTTTACGCTTCGGCTGGTCTACAGCGCCGATTGTTTGAGAATTTCCTGCACGCTCTCGCGTGTGATGCGGAGCCTCGAGCTGCCGCCGGGTGCGAGCTTTGAGGCGCGCAAACGCTCTGTGCGCACGTGCTTGCGTACCGTTTTTTTGCCGACGCCGAGCTCGTCGCATGCCTCCTCGACGCTCATGGTCGATGAGAGGGGGGCCGGCCGTGTGGCCGCCCGGATCTCGTCGCGGATGGCCTGCCGGAGCTGCGGCATGACCTCGGCGATGATGTCGCGGGTGTGGACGGGGTCGGTCACTGGGCACCGTCCAGCTCGCGCAGGCGCTCGCGCACCAAGGCAATGGTGCCAGGGTGCACACTCAGGCCAGCGGCCACTGATAGGAGGGTCTCGCGGCATATGCCCAGGGCCTTGGCGGCTCTGCGGGGGGACGTTGTGCGCGCCAACTCTCGCGCTCGCGCTTGGATTTCGGCCTCGTCCAGGGGCCGTACTGCGTCAGATGTCATGCATTCGAATGTATGGATTATCTGCGCTCGCGTAAGACGGGCGCGCCGCGCCCGGGGGCGGGCGCACCTGGCCCGCCCCCGGAACTAGAGGGCCTTGGCCTTCCTCTTCTTTTCGCGAGAGCAGGCTCGACGAAACATCTCGGTATGGTCGTCGAGCGCGCTCGCGTCCTTGCCATCGCAACCAAACGCGCCGCATCGCGCAGAGCATATAGCGGCCACTCGATATGCTCCGATAAGGGGCGTGCTTCCTGGCTCTACGTGCCGCCGAAGCACGCCCAGGACGAAGTCAACATCCAGCCGACAAAAGAAACTATCCAACCGTTCGGCCCGCTCAATCAACGATTGGGCCACGGTTCTGTCGTGGTCGCCTTCGGGTCCACCTTCACCATCCCACCACCTAGCCAGAATCAAAGGCCTCGGAAACGACCCATTCTTGAGCCACGCCGCGTGCTTCTCGGCCTCCCTAACGAGTTTTGCGCGGCGGTATTCTGTCGTCGCAGCTTCGGCTATTACCTTGTCAAGTACGTGCTCCTCGCCCCGCTCCGCTAGTTCCGCCACCGCACAGAAAGCGCGGTAGGCTTTCTCGCCAACATCCATCGCCTTCTGAAGGTCTGGGTCAATCTTGTATCGCGGGTCGATGTGGTAGCCGTTGGCGCGCGCTGCACCCCGCGCATCCATCGCTGCACGGACTACCTGAGCAAACTCGTAATCGTCGCGCATCAACCTAGCCAGCTCGCGCACCTCTTCGAGCTCACTCCCCAGAAGCCTGCGCGCGCCGCCATCCTCCCCGATCCAGTCGCTCGCCACATCGTCTACTTCCGTTGCCATACTGCCTCCGTCCATAACATCAGACGTCCAAACGTCTGACGAACATAGAGAGAGGTCCCGAGCGCGTCAAGCAGCTTGGAAAACTAGGCGTTTGCGCCTAGGTGTCTACGCCTAGGCGTTTGGCGCTGGGTCGTGCAACCGGGGTTGTACAACCTGCAATATGTCAGCAGACATAGATGCGTACGCGCAAACGTATAGGCGAGGGGTCTGCAGACGCCGCGATGGGGAGCTGAAGGGCAGGTGGCGCAGAAAATCGACGGCAAAATCCCCTTAAATGTTAAACACTTAGAATTTTGGTAATTGCCCAGTATTGCGCTGCTAAATGGGGCGTGCTCATAATCGGTCCCACCATGAGCACTCCCAAACAGAAGCGCGGGCGCAAGCCCGTAGCGGGCGCTGTTGCGTCCGTGTCTATCAGCATCGACGCTGCCCATCTGGCCGCAGCCGACACCTTGGCCAGTGACATGGGCCAGGTCTTCGCGGGCCTCACCCAGTCCAGGCGACGTGCTCCGGACGGCTATCGCACGCGGGCTCTCGAGCATGCGGGCAGAGGTTGACGAGCGGCTTGGAGCCTCGGCAGGAGCATCGAAATGAGCAAGGAAATAGTCCACCCCTATTGGCGCCAGACCTTCGATCTTCTCAACGAAGGTACGCTCCCCGAAATGCTTCGCGCAGCCGCGGATGCGGCCGAAGGCTTCGATAAACATAGCGATCAGGAGGCCGTCCTGGGGCGCGTCTTCATGCTGGCCGGTCGGGCCAGTGAGATAGCCAGGACGCTGATTCTGGACGCATCCGAGCGCGCAACCCGCACAAACCTGCGGATAGTGAATTGACTCCGCCTCGAATCACACAAATGAAAATGGCCCCGCGGTGCGCCAACACCCGAGGCCGTGGCCCAAAATCCCAAGGAGATAGATCAATGGAAACGAGCAAAGAAACCGTAGCAGATGTCCGCGCATCCGGCCGCTTGCGTCAAGCCCCTGAGCGACGCGCGAAGGCTCTTCCCGACCCAGTTTCGGCGCTGACCCCCGAAGTCGTCATGGCCGTGCTCCGGGTGCTCCGGGCGTCCAACTACGGCGTGCCTGCTGCGTTCGATAGGGGCGGGTGGCCCCTCATCATCTGGCAAGCGACATCCGCCGCCATCGATCGCGGGGCAGGCTGGCGCGACGTCTTCAAAACAATGCTTTCATGTGCGTCGCTAGACGACGTCCAGATCGACGAACGCGCCGACACAGTTTGCGCAATGGTTCACGGCATGCGCGAGCAGTTCGAGAAGAACGGATGTCTGGACGACCAGGACGAGTTCGACAGCGCCCGTTCTGTTTTCGGCACGGCCCTTGGCGCAATAGAAAAGGCTTTCCCGGATGTCACCAACCATTGGAAGTGGCTGCCAACGGTCGCCTACACAGAAGCCACGCTCGACTATCTCAACAAGGAACTGGACGGGAAACTCAGGCCCGCCTACGTGAAGGCGGGCCTGAGAGATTGCTATTTCGACGCACTTTCGAACTTAGGTCACGCGCCCTCAAAGGAAGCGGCGGTCGAGGCCTACAAGCGCATGTTCCGCGATCTGAACCAGCTCGCCGCGCGCAAGGCAACGAAGGCGGTGGCCCATGCTTGACCTACATCGCATCGCGAAGGGCCTCGAAGCTTGCGCGGAGATCTTCGAAGGCGATCGCGAGTACAACGGCCACGGCATGCTGGCGGCTGCCGTGGTCTATAGCGCCATCGGCGATGGCTTCTCTTACCGTGCCGTGTTCGACTTCTTGATCGACGAGGCAGGGCGGCTAGGGCGGCTCAAAGACGCTCGGCCCACCGACCCGGCCCAGTTCGGCGATCGGGCTACGGCGCACGGCACTGCGCGGATGCTGCTCGACGGGCGATTCGACATGGACAACGAAAATGCGCTGAACGAGTACATTCACCCCGAAGAATACGGCGACGTCGAGATCGACATGCTGCGTGCCATTCACCACTGCGCGGGTTACGCGGCATACGCAGACGCTGGCAGAGAAGAGCGGGACTCGATCAAGAGTTACACCGTTCGCGCGGTACACGACGCATCGAAGGTTATCGCTTGCTACGACGAACGCCGCGGATCCGCCGAAGCTGCCGGACTGTTCGAGCGCATCAAGGCGCTGGTCGACGGCGTCCAGAAAATGGACTCCATCGAGATCACACCCGAGCAGGCCCAAGCGGCGTTGGATGTGCTCGATCGTGAGGTGGGCGGCTTGGGCTCGGTCCCTGTTTGGCTCGGTGGGGCCGGGGTTGCGACGACGCAGGAGGTGCGTCGGCAGTTCGACGCGGGGGCACAGTGGCACAGTTGGATACGGGGGTTGTGGCGCGTGGTGGCGCAGATTCCCAAGCCATCGGCCGCTGGTGAGGCCTACCCGTACAGCGCACTCCGCAGGCTCATCGAGTCGGTGCTGCAAGGGGAGCTCGGAATTCCAATCGTCCCAGTTGACGTGGTCGATATTCGGGCGCAGCAGGCCAGCGTTGAGAAACTGCTCGACGACTCGAATGCCGCGAAAGGTGATGCTCGCTCGTGCCAGGTCCAGATACTGCTGCGCTTTTTTCACGCGGTTGTGTACGGCGAATCTATGCCCGGTTCCGTGGCGGCGGCGGCGGTCGAGGCTGCGGCGTGGGTTGCCACGCTTCTTGCTGAGTCTTCGGACATGCGACTGCCGAGCCTAGAAGAGTTCATGCGCGACCTGCGAGGGCTCACAGAGGCGAAGCCCGACCCGAGAACGCTGGCGCGCGAGGCCATGATGCGCTGTTCTCCGACAGACGTGCTCTTCGCAATATTCGAAACAGTTCAGGATGAACTTCGCAGGGCAACGCCCGAAGAGCACGAGCTTGTCGCGGGATACATTGAGTTGTTCCACGTGGTTGACGGCCTGCACCCTGCTGCAGCCAGGGTTCTGCTTGCGGCCCACGAGTGCGCGCCCGACGAGCTCAATCAGGGATGGGCGTCGCTCGCCGTACTAGACGAGGTCCTAATCCCGGCGCTGAAAATCAGAGTCGGAGACGATGCAGAGGCGATTGTCACGAGCGCCATCGACAGCTTTGTCCAGACCCTGTGCGAATGGGAAGACGACCACGTGTTTCTCCGAGCCGAGGCCGAGGCCGTGGCAAACCGGTTCATCGCGCGGCTCAAGGAACTCGCTGCCGGTGGTGGCGAGTCGGCGAAGCTGAGCGCCGCGGCGGAGTAGACCGGGGCGGCGGTGCTGCGAGGCGGAACAGCTCGCTTTGCGTACTAACGGGACTAACGGGGTGGCCCGCGAGGCTCACGATGAACCCCACGCAACAGGGGCGCGGAGCCCGCTCCCGGAACAGCCCCCGCAGGAGTGGGCCGTCGTATTGAAGTTTAATCTTGGCTGCAACTAGCCAGCGCTACGTGCGGGTAACTTGGTATAGCCATGCTCTGGGATGGCAAGATCAGCGCCATGGCATTGAACGGCAGCGATAGAAAGAGAGAAGAAAAGCATGAATGGCCTGTTCATTTTCCGCGCAACTGCCCCAAGGAACGTGCGCAGCCGGTGAACCAACGAGTTTACCGGTTTGCCGACGGCTCGGAGGATGACTGGCTAAGTTTTCTGGAGCTAGGCAGGACCGATCTGCGAGACTGCCGAGGGGCTTCGCTGTCCTGCTTCCTCTCTCGCGAAGCGGCTGAGGAGACTCGTGCAATGAGCGGTCGATGGCGGAGTGCGAAAATCGTCGAGGCCGACCTACGTCCTGAGCACGGGCGAATCGCGCAGACCGGCAAAGACCCGAGTCACCACTCCCTGTGGCTCACAAGGCAAGCGCTAGCTAACGCAGCAGCGCTTTTTAAGGCCCCGCCATGCGACTAAACTGGACGGGCCTCGACATCGATATGTTCGCCCTGGTTGGCTTTTCAAAGCCAGACGTGCTTGTCGAGTACGATGGCCCGCTGCTAGCTCTTTACGACAGAAAAGACGGCCGCCCGAAGCTCGGCGTAGCTGCCGACTGGGAAGGAGCGCGCGAGCGATGGGTCCTCGCGGACATCTCGAAAATCGAACTCGAGTCTTTGGCGCTTGGCGACCTGCCCGTCCGGGAAGTTTTTGCCAAGGACAGGGTCGATGTTGTCGATTTTTCTCGTGCCGGTGCGGTTCTTGATGGGTGGACAACAGGCTCTAGCACTTTGCCAGATGGCGTACTTCCAGAAGTCGGCGCGCCGCTTCCGAGCGCAGCTCGCGCGTACCTAACAAAGAAGAATCGCATCAAGCGCCCGGATACGAGTCGCCTACGCTTCGCCGGTGCTCCTGTGTACGGCTCGGAGATCGAGTTGTCGGCGCTAGCTCGAACAATGGGTACGTTTCAGGCGCTCTGGTCAGCTCTTGGGGAGACCATCGGCGTTCCAGCAGCTGTGCCGATAGGCCCAGCTCCAAGCGCGCTCCGGACAGATCAGTTCGCTTCGGGGTCTTTTGCCGCTCCGTTGAGGACCACCGACAACGCGTCGTTCGAAAAAATACTGGATGAATACGCCAGGGTGCTGACGCTTGCGCGCGACAATCCCGGCGAGCTTTTATCCGGCCTGAACGACTCTCCAGCGCTGCAGCGCCTGCGCGACTACATGAAGGCGCTGAGGGACCTCCGGCTTGAAGTCGTTGTTGAAACGTCGTCGACGGCGGTCTACGTGGGACATGAGCGAGCCAAGTTCGTTAGCGCAGCGCTCAAGGAGTCTCGACCGGCGCCACCGGAAAAACCGGTAGAAACGAAACGCAAGTTCGAGCGCGATGGCTACTTTGAAGAAATTGGGCTCACGGAGCGCACTTTCGAATTCGTCGACGTCAAGACAGGCGAGACAATCAAGGGATCGATCGCATCGAAGTTGGCAAAGGTCCTGCGAGACAAAGGTGTCACGGTTGGTGGTGCGAACTACATCGCAACCTTCGTGCAGAAAGCGGGCAAGTTCGAACTGATTGGATTCGAAGCGCGGCAGCGAAGCCTTTTCTAATCACGCGAGCGCCGGGTGGTCAGCAGCGGCGTCGGGAATCTCGCGCCGTCCGGCCTGGCGGTTGAGTAAACGGCCTTCGCCACCGTGGCGGGGTGCCGGCACAGAGGCCACGCGCAGGGCGATGGGAAAAAATAGGGCCGTTGGTCGACGTGGCTGGTTGGCACCAAACCGGGCAGAAAGTGCCAACTTTAGTGCCAACCTCGGTTTTTTGTGGACTCCGCAAGGACAGCTAAGTGCGCGAAATCATTCTGGTCGGGGTAGCCGGATTCGAACCAGCGACATCTAGCTCCCAAAGCTAGCGCACTACCAGGCTGTGCTATACCCCGAGGCCGCGCACTGTAGCGCTTGTTGGGCTCGCGCTCAAGGGCTGTTGCGCAAGGCAGGCGAGTTCCTTATCGGGCCTGCTCAGCGGCCGGTGAGGGCCTTGAGGTCGACGCCGGCGTCTTCCATGG
>CAZEWA010000093.1:0-12785 GCA_964515685.1 uncultured Polyangiales bacterium
TCGCGCCTGAGATGCAGGGTGGTGAGCGCAAACCCAAGCGTCGTGAACACGCCTTCTGCGGTCTCTTGATCGAAGCGCAGCGTGATCGGGCCAAAGTGCAGCGATAGCGTCTCGCAATGGGGGCAGCGCTGCACGTGCAGGGCGCGGCTGCGAGACAAGGTTTCGGGATGACAGCCGGTGGCCTGAGCCGCGGATTCCCTCCGACCGAAGATCGTGGCTTTCATGTCGATAGCTCCCCAAAGAGCCTGTTCCTGCGCAGGCCATTCGTTGAAAATGAAATGCAGTTGCTTCAGTGTGTACGTTGGGTGGCGACTACAGGCAATTAAAAGAAGAACAAGAAAGTCATTTTCATTAAATAGAGGACGTAGATGATACGTGCCTAAAAAGAGTCGGGGGACTCACCCCAATGGTCGACTAGACATTGGTAGGCCTATTCGAGTGTGGCATAGTGCGCCGCGAGGTCAGCGCCTGTGCCTAAGCCCACTCCCGGCGCGCTTGTCGGCGGCAAATACCAAATACTACGCTCGGTTGGCGAAGGCGGAATGGGCACCGTCTACGAGGCAGAGCACGTGCTTACGCACAAACGTGCCGCTATCAAGTGGGTGCACCCGCAATCGGGGCCATCGCACTCGGCTCACGAGCGTCTGCTCCACGAAGCGCGGGCCACGTCGCGCATCCACCATCGCAACGTAGTCGATGTGTACGACGTCCTGCGTGACGACGATGCAGTCTGCCTCGTGATGCAGTTGTTGGTGGGAGAGCCCTTGTCGGACCGGATTCTGCGCGGTTCGATGTTCATCGGTGAGTTCATCGCGCTGCTGCTGCCTGCGATGCGCGGTATTGCTGCGGCCCATGCCGTGGGTGTGATCCATCGCGATATCAAGCCTGACAATATTTTTCTGGCGCAGGAGTCGGGGCAGCTGGAGGTGGTGCCGAAGGTTATCGACTTTGGTATCTCGAAGATCTTCGAGCCGCGCTCAAGTCGTGCGCCGACGCACTCGGGCATCACCATGGGGACGCCACGCTACGTATCTTACGAACAGCTCCTGGGCGCCCGCGATGTCGATGCGCGTACAGATGTGTACGCGTTTGGTGTGATGCTCTACGAGGCACTGACCGGCGAATCGCCTTACCGTGCCAGCACCTTTGGCGAGCAAGCGGTGGCGTTTGCTATGTCGGTGCCTGCACGCGCGTCCGCGCTGCGTCCGCAGATCCCGAGTGCCCTCGATGACCTGGTCTTCCGCGCCATCGCGAAAGAGCGCGAGGCGCGAATCCCGAGTATGCAGGCCTTCATTGCGGAGCTCGAGCCATTCACCCACGCAGAGGCATTTGACGAGCCATTGCTGGCTTTTTCCGAGTGTGCACGTGCCAGTGGCGCGCCACATCTACACGCGGTGACCGCGCCGGCGGGCCAAGAGCCGAGCATGGGTGCCCTGGCGCCGGCTGGCGAGGTAAGCCGTCCATCCATCGCTTCATCGCCGAATGCGCGCGCTTATCTCCCGAGGCGCCTGGGCTGGCTCGCTGCTGCGCTGCTGGTTTTAAGTGCTGTCTCGCTGGGCTGGGCGCATACAACGCATCGGGCCGCGCCCGCACGCAACGCGGCAGCAGCAGGTACGCAGAAGGTTGTCGGCTCGAGTGCGGCTCCAGAGCACGAACAGTGGGTCCGAGGCGAGGCCCGAGCATCTGAGGTGTCGTACACCGGGCTCGTGCCTGTGCGGGACAACGGCAGGGCAGTTATCGACCCGACGCTGCACGCAGTGCCCGAGGCGCCCGCGCTGAGCTTGCGCTCCGCGGCTCCCAAGCGGCGTGTGCAACCGCGTGCGGAGAAGCGCACGGAGGCTGCTGTAACTTCGACGGCTTCTGTCGAAAGTGGGTTTGAACCGCGCCCTGAATTGCGCGGGAACGGTTCCACGCTGGCAGCTCACGCTGAGCAGGCAAGTGAGAGGTCTGAGGCGCTTCCGCAGGTTGACTATCGCGCAGGTGGTCTGACACGGGACGAGTTCTGACGAAGGCCTTGTATGAAACGCGGGTATATCCACACGCTCCTATGTGCTGGTCTTTTGGGATGGCTCATCGCGCCTGCGCAAGCGCAATCCGAGCCTGACGAGCCGCACGCACAGCGCGACGCCGCGGTGGTGGACGATGCGGTGGTGGAGCCAGAGGGGTACGCGTCGGCCGTGGATGCGGCGCTCGCGGCTCATCAACAGGGCGCGTTCGAAGAGGCGCGCGTCCAGCTGCGGAAGGCCCACTCCCTATTTCCCAATGCGCGTACGCTGCGAGGTTTGGGTAAGATCGAATATGAGCTGCGCAACTATGTGCAAGCCATCTCGCACCTCGATGCCGCGCTCAGCTGTGAGACACGCCCCCTAGATGCTCGACTCCAAGCGGAAGTGCATGACTTGCTTGCGCGCGCCCGGATGTTTGTCGGGGAAGTGCAGATTAACATCGCTCCCGATAGCGCGGCGGCCTCGGTGTTCGTCCAAGATGATGAGCTGCCTGATGGCGACCGGGGGCCATCGCCGCTGTTGCGCGCAAACGAGGATGGGCCCAGGCCTCGGCTGAAACGGTGGGTCGCAATAAGTCTTACTGCTGCATCCGCCGTGGGCGCTGCGATAGCGCTCGGGGTTTGGCTGCGGCCAACGGCTGAACGCTCCAATGGACCGGACGGCGGAACCAGCGGCATCGTGTTGAGGAATCCATGAGAGCGCATACTCTTCTAAGTCGGTTCGTCCTACGGGCAATATGGCTGTTTGGGCTCTCTTTCGCCATGGGGGGATGCCTTCAAGAAGAGCGAACAGACCGTTCGCTTATCATCGTAGGTGTGTATACAGACCTCGATGTGCCTGCAGACTTGAGTCGCATTACAGCGACGGTTCTCGACGCTGACGGCAAGGCGCAGACAAGCCAAGCGCATGAATTTTTTCTGGATGAAGCGCGAACCGGACCCGCCTCATTCTTGCTGTCTTTTGGGGTCGAATCGGGCTCAGAACCTTTGTTGCGGCTCAGGCTGACGGGAGCTAAGGCAGAGGGCGAGAGATTCGAGACTCAGATCGAGCAGACTTTTATGGCGCGCTTCGTGCCGAACAAGACAGGCGTCTTACTTGCGTACCTGAGTAAGCGTTGTCTCGGTGTGTTGGGCTGCGAAGGTACCTGCGAACCCGACACCGGTTTGTGCGGTCCACTGCGCGAGAGTGAGCTCCTGGCTCGAGATAAGGTTCCTGACGAATCCTTACTGGATGTGCCGTTCGACACCTCGAGCGACGACGCGGGACCTGTGGACTTCGAGTTGGACGCGAGCGTACCGGACGCCGACGCGGACGTACCGGACGCAGACGTACCGGACGCCGACGCGGACGTACCGGACGCCGACGTGGCGACCGATTGCGACGCCGATGACGCGACGGAGTGCATTACCCCCTGCGGAACGAGCGGAGGGCCACGTTGTCCCAGGGCGCTCGGTGAAGCCTGCGAACACGACGATGATTGCGAGAGTGGCTTGTGCCGGATGGGCAGCTGTTGCGTAGGCGCTGGCTGCCAAGCTCCAGCGTGCGAAGCAGACCGCGGTGACTGCAACGCAGACTTCGCGACCGATGGCTGTGAGACGGCGCTCGACAACGAACCCAATCATTGCGGTGCGTGCTCTCATGTTTGTGTCTACGGGGTGTGTCGCGCTGGGGTGTGTCCTGCGCACATGGAGGGCGTCCGCACTTCTGGGGCGACGATCGGTTGGCAGGCCGGAAGGGTGTACAGCTTTCGCGTCGTCAACACGGTTCCCGGGCATTTGGCGAGCGTGGGACTGCACGTGGCTACGCCCAATCACGCCCTCCTAAACTTAGCCGTGTACGACGAGTACTATGAGGAGGGATTTGGTTCCTTTCCCCAGACGCGCCTCTTTCATAGCGGCGAAGTGACGATTACCGACACGCAAGCGGAGTGGATTGTTCCGCTTGCCGAACGGCCGCTGTTGACCGGGGAGGGGCTCGGATACTGGGTCCTGTTCACCTTGTCCGAGATGACCCAGGTCATGGTGGCTGAAGGCGTGCATTCGTTTTGGGTCTCGCCTGCGACCCCGTTCGGTGCGATCGACGAGTTTCGTTTCGAAGACGAGTTCCACGAAAACGAAGCAGGACTTGCTGCGCCGAGTATCTTCATGACCGTGGTGCCGGAGGAATAGCGCCCCGCCGTGCGTCTCGCGTAGGGGGAGTGGCTCAGTAGAGCTTTTGTACTTCACGAAAGCGTGGGCAGCGCACTTCGTGATCGTTCACCATCCCTACGGCTTGCATGCAGGCGTAGACAATGGTTGGACCACAAAAGCTGAAGCCACGGCGCTTCATGTCTTTGGCGATCTTCTCGGATAGCGGCGTCTTGCTCGGCGCGCTCGTATAGTGCGCGAGCGCGCTGACTTGTGGCCGGTGCTCGACGAAGTTCCAGACGTAGTCCGAGAAATCCGTTCCCTGCTCCTGCATGTCGAGATAGACCTGCGCGTTCTTGATAGTGGCGCGAATCTTCTGCGGGCTGCGAATGATGCCAGGGTTTTGCAGCGCTTTTTCGATGCGTTTTTCGCTCCAGCGGGCGAGCTTTTCGGGTGCAAAGGCATCGAACTCGCGCCGCATCTCCTCTCGCTTCCGCAAGATCGTGATCCACGCCAGGCCCGCTTGAAATCCATCGAGCTGAAACTTCTCCCACAAGGCACGTGAGTCGCGCTCTGGGACGCCCCACTCCGTGTCGTGGTACGCGCGATAGAGCAGATCCGTACTCGGTGCCCAGCCGCAGGGTAAATCTTTCATCGCGGTGAACGTAGCAGAGCAGACATTCGCTTCGTATGCGGCTGCTGCGACTCAGTTATAGGAAACGCCCAAAAACCCGCCTGCTCTTGGCTCTGCCGCAGTGCGTTGACCCAGCTTGGGCAGGATATTTCAGTCAGGAAGTAATCTTCCTTCTAAAGTCACTGACTGCTTCGACCTCCCGAACACGCGACAGTGCGCCCTCATGTCAGATCGCCCTTTTCAGGCAGCGCATACACATGTAGGGTTGTTCTCCTGGCCCCCGAGGTTACGGGCGCGAGGACGCTTGGTTAGCCCGAGCGTTCCCGCGTGGACGCTTGGTGTTTTGCTGTTCAAAGGGTGACATATGCAGCGTGCAAACGTAGCGGTGGTGGCGGCTTGTCTTGGATTGATGGCCTGTGGCGAGCCACCGACGACGAGCCTTCCCCCCGGGTACATACCGGGAACCGACGGGATAGGCGGCGGCGACGGTGACGGCACGGGCAATGGGAATGGCAATGGGAACGGGAATGGCAATGGGAATGGGAACGGCAATCCCGACGACGGCACCTGCGAGAAGCTGGTAGTCCGTAACGATCGCGTCATTCCCGAAATGCTTATCGTGCTGGACCGCTCGGGCAGCATGGAAGACCGCTGGGCGCCATCTGTAAACGCGCTCAAGAAGGTGACCGCGGAGCTCGGCGATCAAATCGAGTTCGGCTTGATGGCCTTTCCGGGTGCGGGCCAAGCTCCCGCGCCAAAGGATTGCTCCAAGTTGTCGGTTTTTGAGCAGTTCGTCTGCGAGATCCAGAACGCGGCCGGCGGCTGGGGCACCGCGGATCAGTGCCAGCCAGGCACGGTCGCGGTAGAAATCGGTCTAGATCGGGCTACGGAGATTGAACAGGCTCTCAGCGCCATGTCCCCCCGTGGCGACACGCCCACTGTGGCCTCGCTGGTCGAAGCGGGAAAGGTCCTGGCCAGTCGGCAGCTTGGCCCCGACGTGACTCCACAGCCTCAGTACGTGCTGTTGGTTACCGATGGGGAGCCCAGGTGCGGCGGCGGCGTAAACGCCACCGTGACAGAGATCGAGAAGCTGGCCAAGGCGGGCATCAAAACCTACGTCATCGGCTACGAGATTTCCGGCAATCTGGCGCAGGGCATGGATCGCATGGCCGCCGCCGGTGACACCGGAGCCACCAAGCACATCGGTGTGCAGAACGAGGAGACGCTCACCAATGCGCTCCAAGAGATTACCGGCAAGATCGCCAGTTGCACTGTGGTCCTCGACCAAGCGGTGGAAAAGCCTGAGTACGTGCTCGTGACCATCGATGGCCGCGGCATCATTCTGGATCAGCCCGATGGCAACGGCTTTACGGTGAGCCCCGATGGCCGAACTGTGTCGGTGCAGGGCACGTCGTGCGACATCCTTCGTTCGCCCGAGCTGCATCAGGTTGAGGTTGCGGTGCTGTGCGAGATCCCCACGATCTTCTGAGTTAACGGTCTGCGGCGCGTAGCTCGCGCTTCGGGAAGCTTGTGTAGGCGAGATCACGCTGCACCCTGTGCGGATCGTGTGGCATTTGGGCCGCACCCGTACGTGCAGCGTGGCATTTTCCGCCAGTAGCAGTTTCGTCCTGTTCCTTCGCGCTAAGCAAAGGAATGGGGGAGCGATGCGTGGAGCAGCGGGGCTTGCGTGGGCCGCGGTGGAGCCTTTTGGGGCTCAGCTTGGTAGCGACGGTTGCCTGTGGCGAAGCGGAAGCTCCAAAGGCCCCTCCACCCCAGACTGTGATGGTCGACGCGGTCGAAGCCAAAGCGGTGACCGTCGCTCTGGAGTCTGTCGCTGAGATCGACGGCTATGTGAACGCGGAAATCCGTGCGCGTGTGAGCGGCTTTCTCAAGGCTCAGGCCTACCAAGACGGTTCACACGTGAAGACGGGCGACCTGCTGTTTACGATCGATCCGTCCGAGTATCAGGCGCAAGTACAGCGCGCTCAGGGCGACGTCGAACGCGCCAAGGCGGCGAGTGAGTACGCCAAGGTTCAGCTCGCCCGCCAACAACAGCTAGTAGAAATGAAGGCCGTCGCGCGCGAGATCTATGACCAGGCGCTAGCTGCTACCCACGATTCGGCGGGTCAGGTGAAAGCCGCCCAGGCTGCCCTTTCGCAATCGAAGATCGACCTGTCTTACACTCAGATCCGCTCGCCTGTGGCTGGTGTTGCCGGCATTGCGCTCGTGCGCGTGGGCAACTTGGTGGGTAAGGAGGGACCGACGCTACTCACGACCGTGAGTCAGATAGATCCCATGCGCGTCCGCTTCTCGCTCGCGGAAGCTGAGTATCTGAAGTATGCGCAAAAATACCAAGGCTTGGGTGAGCGCAGTCTCGCCTGGGCCAAGCGCGAGTTTGCGTCCCTCAAGCGGCAGGGACACACGCAGGCGGGTGATCCCGGAATCGAGCTCCTCCTCTCCGATGGAAGCGTCTACAAGCATCGCGGCGTGATCATCGCTGCCGATCGAGAGATCGATGTCCAGACAGGGACGATTCGGATCGAAGCGCTGTTTCCCAACCCGGAAGAGTTGCTGCGCCCTGGACAGTATGGTCGCGTCCGCTTCGACAGGCCGCAAGCACAGGAAAAGTCCCTCGTGGTGGCCGAGAAATCTCTGATGGAGATTCAGGGCACGTACTCGGTAGCCGTGGTGGGAGACGACCATGTCGTGAAGCTGCGTAAGGTCGACATCGGGCCGCAAGTGGGCGACGAGCGCGTGATTCGGGCGGGCATCAAGGAGGGCGAGTGGGTCATCGTGGAGGGAGTACAGAAGGTCAAAGAAGGCGCGAAAGTGCAGCCACAAGAGGTTTCGCATAAGGCTGTGCTGCGCATGCTCGACCAAAATGATGCCACGCGTCTGACAGACACCGCGCCGGACGCACCGTCCGTTCCCACACTTGCGCCGCGCACACGGACCGAAAGTCGTTGAGGGGTTGAATCATGATGGCGGCGTTCTTCGTTCGGCGTCCGATAGTGGCCATCGTGATAGCGCTCGCCACGACGTTGCTCGGTGCGGTGTCTCTCTTTGGACTGCCCATTTCTCAGTTCCCCGAGATCGTGCCGCCTCAGGTGACGTTGACCACCACGTACACCGGCGCCGACGCGCTTACGATCGAGCAATCGGTTGCGACCCCCATCGAACAGCAGATGAATGGTGTCGACCGAAGCCTCTACATTCAGTCGATCAATGCAAACGACGGAACGATGACGCAGAACGTCACCTTCGAGGTGGAAAGCGACATCGATATCGACAATGTGCTCGTGCAGAATCGCTTTTCGCAGGCCCAAGCGAGCCTGCCAGCAGACGTCAAAAACTACGGCGTAACCGTCAAAAAATCCCTGGCGTTCCCTTTGCTTGTGTTTTCGTTCTTCACGAACGATGACCGATACGACGCCAATTTTCTGGCGAATTACGCCTTGATCAACGTGAACGACGCCCTGGCTCGCGTGAAGGGCGTAGGCGACATTCGAAACTTCGGCTCCTCCGACTACGCCTTGCGCATTTGGATGAAGCCCGACGTGATGGCGCGTCTCAGCCTTACGGTTGGTGATGTCCAGAACGCCGTTCGCACTCAGAACGTCGTCAATCCGGCAGGTCGAGTGGGAGCCGAGCCCACGCCACCCGGAACGCCTCTGACGTACACCGTACGTGCCCAGGGGCGCCTCGTGACGCCGGAGGAGTTCGGCGGCATCATTTTGCGTCAGACCGACGATGGCGCGGTTGTGCTGCTGCGCGATGTGGCGGACATCGAGCTTGGCGCGCTGACCTACGGCCAGTCGGGCGCCTTCAATGGGCGTCCGGCAGCCGTCGTCGCAGCGTTCCAATCGCCTGGTTCGAATGCGCTCGATGTCGCAGCGCAGATCAAAGATCGCTTAGCGGAGCTGAAAGAGCGGTTCCCACCCGGTCTCGAATACGAAATCTCACTCGATACGACCGAACCTGTCAAAGGCGGTATCGAGGAGATTCTGGTGACGCTGCTCGAAGCCATTGTGCTCGTAGTGTTGGTGGTCTTTATCTTCCTGCAGAATTTCCGGGCCACGCTGATCCCGCTTTTGACCGTTCCCGTATCGCTCATCGGCGCCTTTGCGGTCTTTCCGATGCTTGGCTTCTCCATCAACACGTTGTCTCTGTTCGGGCTCGTGCTGGCGATTGGTCTGGTAGTCGATGACGCGATCGTCGTGGTCGAGGCAGTAGAACATCACATCGAACAGGGACTCGATCCGAGAGCCGCCACGCTCAAGGCCATGGAAGAGGTGTCTGCGCCCGTAATCGGCATCGCGCTGATTTTGGCGGCGGTGTTCATTCCTGTGGCCTTCATGGGCGGGATCACTGGGCGCTTGTATCAGCAGTTCGCTCTGACCATTGCGATAAGCGTGCTGATCTCGGCCTTCAACGCCTTGACCCTCAGCCCGGCGCTCGCGGCGATGTTACTCAAGCCCAAGAAGGAAGCACCCGGGCTCATGGGGCGCATGGGCAGGGGGTTCAATCGCTGGTTCGATCGCACCACGGATGGATACGTGCGCATCAATCGCCTGCTGATGCGCAAGCTCGCGATCCCGTTGCTGTTGCTGGTCGGTGTTTCAGGCCTCGCCTACGTCACGGGCAGTAGCTTGCCCACAGGCTTCGTTCCCGATGAAGATCAGGGCTATCTCGTGATCGGTGTGCAGCTGCCGAGCGGCGCGTCGCTCGAGCGCACGGGGGCCGTGTTCCGACAGATCGAAGCCGAGCTCGCGAAGACGGAAGGCGTGCGAGCCTACAACTCCGTGGCCGGGTTCAGCATCCTGACGCGAACCGCCGCAAGCTACATGGGTACAGCCTTCGTGGGGCTCAAGCCGTGGAGTGAGCGTGGCGAAGGACAAGATGCGAAGACCATCTCAGATCGCCTGAACATGGCCTTCTCCAAGATCCCTGAAGCTCAGATATTTGCAGTGCTCCCGCCGGCTATCCCGGGCATCAGTGCGGCAGGCGGCTTCAGCATGATGCTGCAGGATCGCAGCGGTGGCAGCGTGGATTACCTATCTACGCACGTGCAGCGTTTCCTCGCGGCCGCCCGCAAGCGGCCGGAGTTGAGCGCTGTGATGACGACCTTCTCTGACAGCGTGCCCCAGCTCTACGCGGACGTAGACAAGGAGAAGACGCTCAAGCTAGGTGTGCCGCTGAGTGAGGTCTACGGAGCGCTGCAGGCTTTTTGGGGCGGGGTATACATCAACGACTTCTCGCGCTTTGGCCGACAATGGCGCGTGTTCGCGCAGGCTGCACCGGAGTATCGCAAGAAGCCCGAAGACATCAGTCAGCTCTATGTGCGCACACAGCGCGGCGAGATGGTGCCTTTGTCTACGCTGGTCAAGGTGCGCAGCGAGAGCGGTCCCGAGTTCACGTCGCGATTCAACCTGTACCGTGCGGCGGAGATTTTGGGGCAACCCGGGCAAGGGTACAGCTCAGGCCAGGCGCTCGACGCGCTCGAGGCGGTGGCCAAAGAGGTTTTGCCTGCTGGCATGGGCTACGAGTGGAACGCTCTCTCGTATCAAGAGCGTGTCGCGTCCGGCAACTCGGCACGTGCGCTGGGCCTTTCACTGGTGTTCGTATTCTTGATTCTGGCGGCGCTGTACGAGAGCTGGTCTTTGCCGTTCAGCGTGTTGCTGAGCACGCCTGTCGCCATGCTCGGTGCCTATGTTGGCTTGGTTTCTCGTCGCTTCGACAACAACGTGTTCGCACAAATTGGGCTCGTGATGTTGGTGGGACTTACAGCCAAGAATGCGATCCTGATTGTGGAGTTCGCCAAGATGCGGCTCGAACAGGGCTACAGCTTGGTCGATGCGGCTCTGGAGGGAGCGAAGCTACGCCTGCGGCCGATCTTGATGACCTCTCTCGCGTTCATTTTTGGCTGCCTGCCTTTGTGGTTCGCGAGCGGCGCGGGCGGGGGCGCACGAAGAATTCTCGGGACTACGGTGGTGTCCGGCATGCTCGCGGCCACGGTGTTCGGAATCTTCTTCATTCCTTCGCTGTTTGTGTTCGTCGAGCGCCTGATGACCTACGGCTCCGAGAAGAAGCAGGCGCGAAAAGAGCGCAGAGAGGCATCCCACGGTCACGCGGAGTAGGGCCGTCAGCGGTATTTGCAGCGATGGGCATCGCTTGGCAGGGCCGTGCACGCTAGGTTCCGCACTGGAGATGAGCATGGCGTCGAAATGGGATATCGCGGACAACGGGAACGGCATCGATACGCAGCAGATTGCCCAAGAGGTGCAAAATGGCCTGCAGGAAGAGATCGCCCGTGGCCTCACAGCGGCGCTCGAGGAGAAGCTCCATGCTCTGCGCTGTCCTGTGCACGGCCCCCTCACCGGGTTGCACATCGAGCTCTCGGAAGACCTCACGCACTCCGAAGTGGTGGGGACCATGTGCTGTGAACAAGGTTTAGAAGTGCTGAACGCGGCCAGCGCAAGCGACGATTGAGCGCCTGCTACATAGATTCGCTCTTCCCGCAAAGCCGGATTTCCTCCTGCGCCTGCTAGCGCTAGGCTGCGCCTCCATGACGATGCCGATGTTGGGTGCGGCTGCGCACCTCAAGCGCGTGAAGTACGAGATCTTTGGTCCGCTTGCGCTGCGTGCAGCGGAGCTCGAGCGCGCGGGGCACGAGATACTCAAGCTCAACATCGGAAACCCTGCAAGCTTTGGCTTTCCGCTGCCGAAAGTGCTCGAGCAGGCGATTGCGGAGCGCTTGGCAGAGGCCGCATCTTACTGCCATCACCAAGGTCGAGTCGACGCGCGCGAAGCGATCGTGACGCAGCAAAAGGCCCGCGGCGTGACGGGCGTCGCCGTGGAAGACGTATTCGTGGGTCACGGTGTGTCGGAGCTCGTGATGATGGCCATGCACGGGCTCCTCAATCCCGGTGACGAAGTACTCTTACCGTGTCCTGACTATCCGCTGTGGACCGCCGCCACTGTGACTTACGGTGGCGTACCGGTGTACTATCCGTGCGCATCTGAGAACGACTACGTGCCACGCGTGGAAGACATCCGCGCGCGCATTACAGAGCGTACGCGCGCTATCGTCGTCATCAATCCGAACAACCCCACGGGTGCGGTCTATCCGCGGAGCACGCTGCTCGGCATCGCGGAGCTCGCCGCGCGTCACAAGCTCTTGGTGTGCAGCGACGAGATCTACGATGGCCTGCTCTTCGATGACACGGAGTTCGTGCCCATGGCCAGCCTGGTAGAGGGCACGCTGTGCGCGAGCTTTGCGGGACTCACCAAGAGCTACCAAAGCTGCGGACTGCGCGTGGGCTGGATGTCGCTATCGGGCGAGAAGGCGCGCGCCGGGGATTACCTAGAAGCGCTCGATCTGCTAGCCGCTATGCGCTTGTGTTCGAGTATTCCAGGGCAGCTCGCGGTGCCTACGGCTCTGAGCTATCCGCATGCTGCACGCGCGCTGACCTCGGCCGGAGGAAGGTTGCATGCGTCGCGACAAGCGGTGCTCGACGCTGTGGACCAAAGCAGCTTCCTGTGCATCGCCAAGCCCAGGGGCGCCATGTACGCCTTCCTGCGCGTCGACACGACGCGCTGCGCGGGCTTTGACGACCAGGCTTTTGCCCGCACCTTGCTCGAGCGCGAGCATATTCTCATTTCTCCGGGTGCGAGCTTCAACATGCCTACGCGCGATCACTTGCGGCTCACGCTTTTGCCGGAGGCACCCGTGTTGCGCCACGTCATGTCGCGCATCGAGGCCCTGCTGCACGAGGTGTAGGGCGAGGCTCAGGGATTGACGGTGAGGTAGCCGCTGCGCTCGCTGTAGGTGCGGAGGACATCTGTGCCGGTGGTGATGAGGCTGGTTGAGCCCGCGCGAACAGTAAGGCTCGCGTCGGTCGGGGGAACCCAGCTGGAATCGAAGCCCGAAAGGCCCGAGAAATCTGGCAGTGAAGCGCTGCGTGGACCTGTAGTCGTCGAGAAGAATTCGGCGCTCAGGCGCACTTCGAACAGATGCGG
>CAZEWA010000093.1:12885-18867 GCA_964515685.1 uncultured Polyangiales bacterium
CGTGCAAGACATCTGCTTTGAGCCAGATGCCGTTGGCATCGGCCACCGCGATGATAGGCTGAACCGGGGTGTTTTCAGGAATGTCCAAAATAGCGTACGGCGTCGAAGTCGTGGGGTTCGCATCGAGAAGGGTTGAGCCGTACGCGTATGGATGGCCGTAGATGAAGCTCTGCGCCCCAACTGGAAGTTCTAGTGTGCCAGTTATCTGGTAATGCGTGGGCGCTGGCGAAGTCGTGCAGTAGCTCGAGGTGGTGACCCGGTGCTGGGTGCTGGTAGAGAGGGCGAAGATGGCTTGCCCCGACGATGCGAGGCCTTCTCCAGTACACACGAGCACTACGCCAAAGCGTTCCGAAGCGATGTCGAACGCATAGACACCTGTCGACGCGGGCGTAGCTTGAACTTGCCAGGGCCCATCGCCGTCTTGCACCGCCACCCAGGTTTGCGCCGCCGGCACGTTGTGCTCGTCGCGACTGGTGACCACGATACGGCGCAGCTGTGTGCTCGCGTCGGGCTGGTCGACCGCGGCATCCGGCTCACTGTCGCTGGCATCGGAAGGTTCGGTGCCGGCATCGGGAGGCGCAACCGAGCCATCGAGTCCAGGCTCGTCGTCCTCGGGCAGGCCCGCAAAGCCGAGGCTGAAGTGCTTGATCTGCGCTGCGACCTTCTTGTCTTGGCTCGTGCTCTCTAGCTTCTCGAACACGGTCTCCGAGCCCTTCTTCGTGAAGTAGACCTTGGCCTGCGGTTCCTGCTTCGTGGTTCCGATGCTGAGCTTCACGTCCTTCTGGAAGGTCGTGCCCTTGGGGCCAAACTCGTACACGTCGGACACGGGTTTTACGCCGGCTTGGACTTTCTGGTCCTTGGCCTTTTTCGCCGTGATCGTCACCTGCTTGTCGAGCGCGCCCGCTGGGATCTCCAGGGTCACACCTTTGGCGCGGACGGTGCCACCTTCCTTGCCGATGACCACACTGACTTCGTCGGGTAACTCTTGAGTTTCTGGGTCTTCGGCCTCGGTGCACGCCGCCCCTACCACCACGCAGGCCATAAGCGCGAACGCGCGCGCCAACCGAATCGACCTCATCCGTCACCGCCCCCAAATGAATGTGGAGCCATCGTAGTAGGGTTTCCCCACACATGACAAGGCGGATGCCGCGAGGCGAGCCTGCATGCGGGAGCTACGGAGCCGAGTAGTTCGGCGGTACGCGGAAGGAGCCGAAGATCTCGATCACATTGGTTCCTCCATTCTTGGTGAGGGAGAGCGTGGCCTCGTACGTTGCTTCCCAGAGTGTGTCGTCGAACTGCTTGAACGTGACCCTGCACTGATCTTCTGCGCGGTTCATGGCGAAGCCCTGGAAGCGCAGCATCGAACAGACTCCAGTGTCCCCAGTTTCCCGACTGAGCCCGTCGACCTGAAGAGAGCTTCGGATCGTACCCAAGAACGCGTCTTGCGATTCGAAGAACGCGCCCGGATTCTTGTCGGTTGTAGCGCGTGAATACACGGGGGTGAGCGACACGTTTTGTCCGCAGCGCAGATACGCGGGTGCGCCGGTGCCTTCGACCGTAAACTTGCTTATCGACACGGTGGCACCGACTTCGTCTGCTTTGAATCCTGGGTCCTTGGCTTTGCTGCAGTCGCCGCCCCCAAGGGCAGTGTCGAAGAAGAACGAGCCCGCGGTCAGCGTCTGCGCCGAGCCTAGGATGCCGCCCACGACGCCAGAGAAGGTGCCCTCGATCACGCCGTGTTCTTCGATCTTTGCGATGGTGACACGGCAGCTTTCGTCGGCGCTGATGCCGCTATTGGCGCCGCTGCGGCCTCCTGGCACGCCTTCGATGGCGATCAGGGCGATTTCTGCGCCGTCGGTGTGCTTGCCACACTTGTACGCGCCGGGCTTCTTAGGGAGCCACAGGGTCCAGCCGACATCCTTACCGTTGACGAGCTCGTTGGCTTCTACGATGACGTGACTGTAGGCGTCGCCAAAGCTGCCGCTCGTGACGAATGAACCGCTGCCGTTGGGCCTTGTTGCGGCGAGCATTTCGTTGTTAATGGTCGCGAAAATACCCTGGATGTGCTCGCTGTCCGAAGACCCATCCCCGTCTCCGGTGGCATCGCCATCGCCCGAGGCATCGCCATCTCCCGACTTGTCCCCGTCGCCTGAGGTATCTCCGTCGCCCGCCGCATCTCCATCTCCGTCGCCTGTCTGAGCCGCCGCATCGGCTTCGCCAGAGCGGCCCGAACTCCCACCATCGTCTCCACATGCCGACAACAACAACATCGTGGCAGCCATCTGCCATGTCATGCACCCGCGCACTCTTCCCACGAAACCTCCCCACGTAGCCTCGGAAATTCCGAGAAGCTCAAGGGCCATTTTCGGAAGTAAGCGCGCGCTGCGCCATCCCCCATAGGGAGGGAGTCAAGCCATTGGTTCAGGAGGCGGAATGTAGGTTTGTGTAGAAGCCTTCGAGCTCGTTTCGACAGTGACCGATGCTCGGCAAGAGTTGGTGGGCATTCGATACGATGAGCACTGCGGTCCGTGCGCGCCCAGAATTAGGCGTCGCAGACGCACTTCGCGCGTGTAGCTTAAGGGCGCATGCATCGTGCTTCCAAGCATGGAGTCTTGAGCAACGCGGAGATCGTTCGGGCCTTGCGCGAGATGGCGCTCTTTCTCGAGCTCGACGACGTGCCGTTCAAGCCGCAGGCCTACGACAACGCAGCTTACGCGGTGAGTGCGTTCGGGCGTCCGCTCGCCGAACTCTACGCCGAAGGCGGCCCGAAGGCGCTGGCGGCGGTGTCGGGTGTGGGCAAGGGCATCGCCGAGCGTATCGCAGGCATGCTCAAGACGGGCCAGATGAAGGATCTCGAGGCACTGCGAGAAAAGACACCTATCGATCTGTTCGCGCTGACCTCGGTCGGCGGCATCGGCGCCAAGACGGCCCACGCGCTGTGGCAGGCGCTCGGCGTGCACAACATTGCCGAGCTCAAGCGCGCGGCGGAGCGCGGACGCATTCGAAAGCTCAGCCACTTCGGTGAGCGCAGTGAGCAAAAGATCCTGGAGGCGCTGGCCTTCTACGAAGAGACGACGGGCAGACGTCCGCTCGGCCAGGTGCTGGAGCAGGCGCAGCGTCTCGAAGCGACGCTCGCGGAGATTCCGGGCGTGGAGCAGGCAAAGGTGGCGGGCTCCATCCGCAGACACCGTGAGACCATCGGCGACGTGGATCTGTTGGTGGCAACGCACGATCCTGAGCGAGTTTGCGAGGTCTTTGGCGCGCTTTCAGAGGTGCAAAAGGTGCTCGCACAGGGACCCACGAAGACCACGGTGCGGCTTACGAACGGCATGGATGCTGACTTGCGTGTGCTCGCACCGGATTCTTTCGGGGCGGCACTCCTGTATTTCACAGGCAGTAAGGCACACAACGTGACGCTGCGTAAGCTGGCGCAGAAGCAGGGATTCAAGCTCAATGAGTATGGTCTGTTTCACGGCGAGCAACGCATCGCGGGCAAGACAGAGCAGGAGATCTACAAGGCGCTCGGTCTCAGCTTTATTCCGCCCGAGCTGCGCGAGGACAGCGGCGAACTCGCGCTGGCTCAGGAGAGGCGCTTGCCGGCGCTCGTCAGCGCAAGCCAGATTCGAGGCGATTTGCAGGTGCACACGAACTGGACTGACGGCACCGCCTCGATCGAAGCCATGGCCCGCGCCGCGCGGGAGCTGGGACGCGAATACATCGTGATCACCGATCATGCCCGCGATCTGGCCATGCCGCGTGGCTTGGATGAAGGGCGGCTCAAGCAGCAGACTCAGGAAATTCGAGAGCTAGACCGTGAGCTCGACGGCATTCGCCTGCTCGCGGGCATCGAAGTGAACATCCGGACGGACGGTAGCCTCGATCTGAGTGATGAGGCGCTGGCCGAGCTCGATGTGGTGGGTGCAGCCATTCACACGCACTTGGACCAACCACGCGCCGAGATGACAGAGCGCGTGTTGCGTGCGATCGAGAATCCGCACGTGGATCTGCTCCTGCATCCGCTGTGTCGCGCGCTAGGACAAAGACGTGCCATCGAGCTCGATTTCGAGCGTGTGATCGAGGCCTGCGTGCGCACGGGAACTATCTTGGAGGTCGACGCTCAGCCCGAACGTCTCGACTTGCCCGATGCGCTGGTGCGGCGCGCGCTCGAAGCGGGCGCACGCATCGCGATCGATTCGGACGCTCACAGCGTCGAGGAGCTGCGCTTTCTAGAGACATACGGCGTCGGGTTGGCGCGGCGCGGCTGGGCCCGGCCCGCGCAGGTGGTCAATACGCTGCCGGTGGTCGATATGTTGACTGCGCTTAAACGGCCTGCCGGCCCGCGCAGTGCGCAGGTTTGATGTGAAGGAGTCCGCGGAGTAGTCGCGCGACTGCGCCGTCATGCCGCGTCTGTTTGCTGCGAAAGCTCGAAATGCATACCGTCAGGTCGTCCGCTGAAGTGGCCGCCCCAGTAGAGGCCGGCCGCGTTGGCGAGCGGCACGAGCTCGCGCACGCTGCCTGGCTGCCCTTTGAGTGCGGGTACGGCGCCGAGCAGGTTTTGGGCCACGTTGAGGTCGATGGCGGTGCCGTAGGCGTGATGGGAGAGCGTCGTGCGCGAGCCGCGGATGAAGCGCGCTGCGAAGGCGCCTCCAAAAGACAAAAGCCGGTCTGTGAGACCAGCAGACTCGACCGCCGCGAAGAACGAGAGAAAGGGCGCCACCGCCAGCCTGTGCAGCCTGACCTTCCCGTTCTGCGGCGCGCCTTGAAGACCTGCGAGCTGCGGAATCTCCACGCTCAGGATGTTCTCCTCGAGCCAGACCGGATCGATGCGGATGGCCTCGGGGTTGTCAGGACGCGCTGCAGGCTCGTAGGAAAAGTCGCCGAACAAGCGCCTGCGCGCGCTCGCATCGAGCGCAGTAAAAGTGGGCCGCGGCGGAAAGGCCGGACCCGTGTCGCTCGCGTCGTCATCTGCGAAGCCCGGGTTGTAGCCGAGCGCCTGCGCCTGGCCGAACGTCTTGATGCCGACCACGCCGTCGACGCGCAGGTTGTGTTGCTCTTGAAAGAGCTTGACCGCAGCCAAGGTGAGCGGGCCGAACAGACCATCGACCTCGCCCGTGTACGCGCCCTGACCGCGCAAGAAGAACTGAAAGGCTTGGACGTCGTCGCCCTTGGCGCCAAATCGTAGTACGCGCACGCTGCCTCCTGACTGGGGTGAATCGTCTGCCTTACTGTGCGCTCAAGAGCTCTGAGCTTTCTTCCTCGGGCTCTTCCTGCGGTGCGGATTCTTCTTCGATGACCGGACGCTTGGCATTCAAGAACCCGAGTTCCTTGAGCAGCCTGCGCTCGCTCACCGCCACGCGTGCGATCTCGCCCCACTCCAAGTACCAGCTCCACATCGAAGCCTCGGCTTCGGCCTGCTGCGCCGGGTCGGGCACGACTGCGGGCGCTGCGGGGGCCAGCGTGCCGAGCTGTTCGAGCAGCGCGCTCGCCGCTTGAATCGCCGCGGCATTGAGCCCACGCGTCAGGAGCAGCTCGCGCGCTGCTGCGCCTTCGGCCTTGAGCGCAGGTTCACTCGCGAGCCTGTTGAGGCGCTGCAAGAACGTGCTCACAGACAAGATGACCTCGGCACCGGCAGTCTGTGTAAGGTTCAAGAACAAGTAAGCATGCGCCTCGGGAAAGCGCCCGCGCAACGAAGCCTGCGCCACTGGAAACCAGCGGTTTTCCCAAGCGTCGAGCTGCGCGAGCAAGCTCGGGTCCTGCTTCGTTGGCGCGCGCACAGATAGCCTGTTGTCGGTCAGTGCCTTGAGCCGCTGCCAACCCTCTTCCAGGTCCTTGTCTTGAAAGCCGTACTGCCGAAGCGCCTCCGCCACGCGCGGGTTGCGCAGGCCCATCAGCAGCTTGAGGACGCGCTCCGCCTTTTGCCCAATCGTCAGTTTCGCCATGACCATCCTTCCCGGCCGAGCTGCCTCGGCTCCCTGGGACGCC
>CAZEWA010000094.1:0-18667 GCA_964515685.1 uncultured Polyangiales bacterium
AGGGCAATGACCGGTAGTAGCTGGCGCTCCATGGAAGGAACGTAACCAGCAGATCGGTGCCGACAAGGCCTGCCGCGCTAGACTGGCCGCTCACGCCGTCGCAAGAACCTTCGAGCCAGTATGTCGCAAACGCTGCTACCTCTTTTCGACCTCTCCCTCACCGAGGGGCGTAACGCCCTGACCGCCCAAATCGAACGCCTGCGCCCGCCGGTCGGTCTCGATAGCGAGGCCGCCCGCACGGTCTCCAGCATCCTCGAGGATGTACGAGCCAATGGCGACGACGCGGTCGTCAAGTACATGCGCAAGTGGACCGATCCCGGTTTTTCCAAGGATCGCATGCGCGTGTCGGAGCAGGAGCTCGAGATAGCCGAGCGCTCACTGAGTGCGGAGCTGCGCGCTGCCTTGAAGTCGATGATCGAGAACGTGCGCGTGTATCAGACGCACCTCCTGCCCCAAAACCCTGAGCCTATCGTGCACGGCGGCGCCGAGATGGGCTTGCGCTTCACCCCCGTGGACAGCGCTGGCTTGGCTGTTCCTGGGGGCACCGCGGCCTATCCCTCGAGCGTGGTGATGCTCGCCATTCCGGCGATCGTCTCCGGCGTCGAGCGCCTATGTGTGGTCACGCCCCCTCCCACGCACAACGGCCAAGGCCCAGCGAAGGATGTGGCGCCACTCGTGCTCGCTGCGTGTCGGTTGGCCGGCGTGAGTGAGGTCTACCGCATTGGCGGCGCCCAGGGCATGGCAGCCCTCGCGTTCGGAACCGAAACGGTCAAGCCCGTCGACATGATCGTGGGCCCTGGCAACACCTATGTGCAGCTCGCCAAGGCGCAGCTTGCCAACATCGCAGGCACCGACGGCTTCTACGGTCCGAGCGAAATCCTCACCATCGCCGATGCAAGCGCCGATCCGCGCCGCGTGGCCTCGGATTTGATAGCGCAGGCCGAACACGACCCAGGCAAGTGTTTCTTGGTCTCGTGGCAAGCCGAAGTGTTGGCGCGCGTCACGGAAGAAATCGAAAAGCAGCTCGCGCTGCGCAAGCGTGCGGACGCTCTGGTGCGCGCACTGCGTCAGGACTCCTGTGCGGTGCTCGTGCGCGATGTGCAGGAAGCGGCGGATGTCGCCAACCGCATTGCCTGCGAGCACGTGAGCCTCGCGGTTGCAGACCCGGATGCCTTGCTCTCCCTGGTCCGTCATGGCGGAGAGATTTTGCTCGGAGACTCCACGCCGATGGCAGCCGGGGACTACTGGGCAGGGCCGAGCCACTGCCTACCCACGGGCACCACGGCGCGCTTTACCAGCGGACTTTCGCCCTACACGTTCCTGAAGCGCGTGGGCACGATCCGCTATCGGCACGGCATCCCCCAGGAAGCCCGCGAAGCTATCGCGTTGCTGGCGGAGGCCGAGGGCCTCGATGGTCACGCGGAGTCGGCTCGCACGCGCGGTTAGGGCTAGGACGAAGCGCCTAGCTGCGCTTCGTGCTCAGAAGAACAAGCCGAAGCGCACGTCGTCGAGCCAGTCGATGAGCGGGGTCACCGAGACGTTGACCCATGAGTTGTGGAAGTAGCCGTCACTCTCGCCGAGCTCGGCGCGATAGTCGATGGTGACGTCGGCGCGCGTCATGAGGTCTGCGGTGTCGACCATCATCTGGCCGAAGCCAAAGCCTTCCGCGTACACGAGCACGTCGCCTCGGAATGCAGACAGGTTGTCGGTGTAGTTGTTGTCGTTGCCTGCGATGGCGCAGTGGCTGTCGCGCGTGAAACGGA
The DNA here is from genome assembly GCA_964515685.1 of uncultured Polyangiales bacterium. Lineage (GTDB taxonomy): Bacteria > Myxococcota_A > Polyangia > Polyangiales > DASUME01 > DASUME01. The sequence goes on from CAZEWA010000094.1 coordinate 1,764, forward strand.
CGGGCGCATAGTTACCGACGAGCGGTCCGAGCTTCATCAAGCGCGTGAGGCTCGAGTACGTGAGCGTCGTGGTGATCGGGTTTCCGATGATGCGCACGAAGTTGTCGCTGAAGTTGAGCGGATTGGTGGCGTCCGGCAGCGTGAGGGCGAACAGCAAGGCTTGCAGATTGGTGGTGCCGGGCGGAAACACCGGGATGGGGCTCGGCGCGGTAGGCGCGGCGTCGGCGAGCGCGAACAGCGTCTTGAAGCCCTGCACAGCCGGATCGTAGTAGACGCCTGAGTCGAGAAGATCTTCATCGTCTTCGCAAAAATCTGCGTTGCGAGCACGGATCGCAGGATCATTCGTGTACAAGGTGCCTTCCCACATGAAGAGTCCGGAGAAGTGGTGTGGGTGGCGATTGATCGTGGCAATCGCGGTGGACGACCCCCCGGAGAAGCCTCCGATGACCGGCCGCTTGAGCGGATGGTGCAAGCGAACCAAGAGTTGGGCGAACATGGCGTCTGCTATGCCCGTGTCCACGCCCCAGTTCGCCATCGGCGAGCAGTCTACGGCGTTCGACTCGCACGAACCGGGGGCGAGCTGGGAGTGGCGACCTTCGACGAGCCATACATCGTATCCGGCCTTTGCGATGCGAGCGACGAAGGAGTCGGCGTAGGCTCCGGTCGTGATTTCCCAGAATACAGCAGGAAATCCGAACGGCGAAATTAGAATTACGGGTGGGTCTGCGAGACTTTGCAGCGACGTCCGCTTCACCCGGATGATGTTGAACTTGTCGAGGGCGGACGTACCTGCAGAGACCTTGAAGGTCGTGCGCCGAAGGCCGGCGCTTGGCAGCGTCGTCTGTATTTCGGTGATTTGATACGGGCTCGAGGCGTGAGCGGGCTCGACTCCGGTGAAAGCGAACATTGCGACCACGAGCGCCGCGCCAAGAAGTATGTGTTTCAGGGGGACCTCCATCTGACCTATTGGTGTCACCCATGATCGTTGAGCAGTGCTCGGTTAGGACAAATGAGAACCGCGTGTTTTGGTAAGTAACAGCACGCAAATAGGCGGGCAAACGGCATGCCGGACGTGAGCCCAATCACTGCACGCGGCCTCGCGGAAACATGCAACAAACCTTGCGCCTGACAGTAATGTCGCGACTTGGCTTACGCTTCTCCGGTTCTGCTGTGCGTGCAGTCTTACGAATGTTTGGGATTAACCCTTACGGTTTACGTCGATGCCATCGGCTGCCATTTGGCTGGGCGAGGCGAGGTTCGTAACGGTTCCGGCTGGATAGGAGTAGAAGCCTTCTATGTCTTCTGGGGTCAGTTTGTCGCGCACTTTTAGGAAGGTAAACATACCTCCCATGTCGATGTATCCGAACGGGCCCGGAGCGCCGCGCATGGGCAGACTGTTGTCTGGAACACTCATTTCCATCTCACCCATGCCGCCCATACCACGTGTACCCATGCTCATGTATTCAGGCACCACACGTTGCATGCGCTTGTCTAACTTGTCCGTGTCGGCACCCAGCATGATCGGGATGTTGTGGCCCATTTGTGTCATCGTGTGATGAGTCATGTGGCAGTGCATTGCCCAGTCGCCAGGCTCGGTCGGCACGAATTCGATGACCCGGGTTGAGCCGACCGGTAAGAGCACGGTGGTCTCTGGATACTGCGCAGATGGAGGCACGCGGCCTCCGTCCGTTTCCGTTACGACGAAGTTGAGACCGTGAAGGTGCACCGGGTGGTGCTCCATTGGACTCAGGTTGCCGAGTCGTATGCGGACTCGCTCGCCTGTTCGCATCAGCAGCGGCTGAGTTCCAGGAAAAGACTTACTGTTGAACGTGAGGACGTTGAAGTCAGTCATCTCGTTCGGGTTGGGCCGCTTTGCCCCCGGATCGATGCGCCACTCGTGGGCCATCAAAACGAAGTCGCGGTCTACACGCGGGCCTACCGGACGCCGTGGATGCACGATGAACATGCCCGCCATACCGAGTGCGAGCTGCGTCATCTCATCGTAGTGCGAGTGGTACATAAAAGTACCCGCGTGCTTCAGCATAAATTCGTAGACGAAGGTTTCACCGGGCTGAATCGGGCGCTGGTTGAGGCCGGACACGCCGTCCATACCATTGGGCAAGATGAGACCATGCCAGTGGACTGTGGTGGGTTCAGGCAGGCGATTGGTCACGTAGATGCGCAACCTGTCGCCCTCGACTGCCTCGAGTGTCGGTCCTGGAGTGGAGCCGTTGTAGCCCCAACACTCCGCGCTCAAACCGGGAGCAAACTCGTGCTGGACAGGCTCGGCAATCAAGTGTCCAATTTTCACGCCGCCCACCAGGCGTAAGGGTAGTGTCGAACCGTTGGGAGTGACTACGGCAGGCACACCTCCGGCTTCCGCGAGGCGCGCGACTTCGATGGGCGTGGCTGGGGCCACAGGCGCCGGCGCTGCCGCATGGGCCTTGGGGCCGTGTGCGTGATGCGCGTGATGGGCATGCGCAGCCGATGCAGGTTGTGCGCCGGGCTCGACAGCACGCGCTCCGTGGGGAGGCGCCTGGGGCGTCTCGGACGCGCCCTTTTCTTGGGCTTCGGCACGCCCTCGAGCGAGAAGGGCAGCGCCTGCGGCGACGCTCGTGAAGCTGATGAATTTGCGACGATCCATGATCAATGCCCTCCACGATTTGCGGTACTTGGCGCGCTCGAGCTTGTGGTTGTTTCGGTGGCACGCATGTTCACGGCGCGGCCAGCGAGAAGGGCGTCGAGCTCTGCACGCGCGGTAAAGTATTCACGCAGTGTTTCCGCAAAATCGAGCGCCACATCGAGCTGCGCCCTGCGCGCTTCTAGCAGCTGGAATACGCCGAGCTGCATCGCATTGTATTGACGCTGCGTCTGTTCCATCACGCGCTCCTGGGCCGGCACAATGACCTCTTGGTATTTGCGCACGCGCAGGTGGGCTGAGGTCACGCGCGCCCAGGCTTCTCGGGCCTGGGATCGCAGTGCGATGGCGAGCCCCTGGTAGCGTTCGAGCTCGCTGTCGAACTGGGCCTCGAAGGAGCGAATTTCGCCCTGTTTGCGATCGAATAAGGGCACAGCCAGCCCCACGCCGCCGCCCCAACGCACGCCGTAGTTTCGCTCACCGTCAGGCGTGCCGATGAGGGAATGGACATCCAAGGCGATCTCGGGCAGCAAGCCTTCGAGTCTCGTGAGGCCTGTGCGGCGGGCGAGCGCTTCGAGCGAATGCTTCTTCGCTGCCAGATCCAAGTTGGCGTCGAGTGCCCGCTTCTCCATGTCCGCGCCCGGTTCCAGTTCGTCGGGCACGTCTTCGAAGTCGAGACGGACGGTCCACTCCGCATCTTTTCCGTGCAGGCCAAGCAGACGCTGCAAGTGTTCGCGCGCCTCGGCTCGTGCCAGCTCGAGCTTTGCCACTACGATGCGAGCCCGCTCGTAGGCGCTGATTTGCGTAGATGCGTCGAGCTCGGGAATGTTACCCGCCGCGAATAACGCTTGCGCGGCATCTCGACTTGCGGCGAGTGCTTCAAGAGAACGCATGGCGAAAGTAAGTCGTAGCTCGGCGGACTGCAGCGCGAAAAAGGCCACGCGGACTGCGTAGCCGAGCTCGACGACATCGCCTGCTGCATCGACGCGCGCGGCTTCGAGCTCGTGTTGAGCGGCTTTCTTCCGCATAGGCATCAGCACGAAGCTCATGATGTCGTACTCAGCTCGCAGCTCTAGTCGCGAGTTTCTTTCCGGCATCAGCTCGGCTTCGACGTGCGGATTGCTGAGCAAGCCTGCCTGTATGAGACGACCGCGCTCGACACCGAGTGAGCGCAGGCGGGCACGCAGATCCCGATTGTTGAGCATGGCAACGCGCACCGCGGCGTTGACGTCGAGCGGCTTCTGAAGTTGCTCCTCGGCTTCACGCGCAAGCTTCGTATCCACGCGTCCCTCCGGCAGCGCTGGCAAGGCAGAGGTGTGCGACAGGCTCTTTACGCGCGAGAGGTCTGTGCTGAGGGATGACGACACGCAGCCCGAGGCGGAACCCCAAAGCAGCAAGAGTCCACCCAGAAGGCGCAGCTGGCCTTTCTGTGGGTATGAGCCCCATGCTGCAGCGGTAGGCATGCGCTCGATGGGCGGAGTTGGGCGCAGGGACGGGCTAATGGCCATGATGGTGATGTCCATGATGAGAGTGAGGAGCGGGCGCCGCAGGCTGAGCGTTGTTGTCGTCATGGAGCCGCTCCCAACCGTCCTGCGCATCCCCGGGCAGTGGCGGATCTTGCTCTAGCGAGGTTGTGACCGCGAGCGGAACAGCCTGCTGGGCGTCAGGCGCAGCCGCAGAGCTTGCCGGGTAGCGCGCAGGCACCTCGCGCGTCGCACAGCCGAGTAGCAGCGAGCTCGTAAGAAGCGCGGCGTGGAGCACCAGAGGGGGCGGGCGAAGTGGGTACATCAGCGAAGACTCCTTCTTGCGGTGGGGCGGGCCTTGCCTGGGCAGACGCATGGGGGCGTGCGGCATTACGGGCCGGAGGCGTGCTTTGCGTCCCAACAGAAGCGTTTCCTATCGCGCAAACCTCATATGGCCAGCAAGAATCGGCTACGCTGTGTCGCGGTGAAGGGGCGCCCGCCGAGTTTTCTGGGTAATACCTCGGCAAAACCAACACTGGATACGCTGATGATATCTAAGCTTCGTTCTCCAGGAATGCGACTCGCCTTGGCTGGCCTGGCAGGGTTATTGGTTTTCTTGGGCGTGACCTACAGTGCGCTGTCCCAGCCGTGGCTTGGTCTTACATTGCGCTGGGACAAAGAGCAGGCTGTGGCCCGAGTGCATGCGGGCGTGGGGCCTTCCGCTCACATTCCGGTCGGCACAGTGTTCACGAGTGTGGGCGCGGGCGACACCGCGCTGGCGTTGACTAGCTTGGACTTCACTGAGGAGCCGGACGCGGGCCTCTCGACCTTCGCCGTGTACCGACAATTTCTCGCGCAACAAGATGCGCTCGCCCAGGCGCAAGCTGCCGCAGAGGTCGTGTTCGTCGAGCCATCGGGTGCGCTGCATCGCGTCTCGCCTGCCTCGTGGCGACCCATTTCGTCGTTGCCGCACGAGTTTTGGATTCAGGTGCTGGTGGGCGTGTTCGCGTGGCTTATCTCCGCGTGCGTCTGGGCGTTCAGACCCCGTGAAGCCAGTGCGCGCTATCTGCTGCTCAGCGGCTTCAGTACGCTGCTATTCGCGCCGTTTGCCGGCGTTTACAGCACGCGGGAGCTCGCGCTCTCGGGGCAACTGTTCGTTTGGCTGTCAGACCTCAATTTCTTTGGTGGCTCACTCTACTGCGGCGCCATGGCCTCGGTGCTCTTGCATTACCCGCGCAAGCTTGCGCCCTCGAGGGTTGCGCAGCTGGTCGTTGCCGGATTCATGCTCTGGTTTGTCGCGCAGGAACTCGGCGCGTTCGAGTCCATGGTTGTCGCGCGTAGGACGCCGGTTTTCGTGTCGTTTCTGGCTACGTTCGGGCTCTCGTTCGTTCAGCACCGCATCACGCGCGGCGACCCCGTGGCGCGTGCGTCTCTGTCGTGGTTTCTCTTGTCTTGGCTGGTCGGCACGAGCCTGTTCGCTGCCATCACCATGGTTCCCCAGCTCTTTGGCGCCGACATGGGTGCGCTTCAGGGTTACGGATTTTCGCTGTTTTTGTTGGTCTATGGTGGGCTCGCGTTCGGCATCCTGCGCTTTCGGTTGTTCGACCTGGGCGAGTGGTGGTTTCGGACCTTCACTTGGATCCTCGGGGCAGTGCTGCTCTTCTTCATCGACCTCGTGTTGATGATGCTGTTTTCCATGTCGGAGGCTGCCTCGCTGGGGCTCGCACTTTTGCTCTGCGGCTTTGTATGGTTCCCGCTGCGCGCAGCCATCTGGGGGCGTCTCGTGGTCGCGCGTACGCCTGAGTTACCCGACCTCTTCAAGCGTGTAGTCAGGGTGGCTTTCGCGAACAACTCTGACGAACGGACGCAGTTGTGGCGTAATCTCGTGCAGGAGTTGTTCGATCCTCTGCATGTGGTCGACCTGGACCCGCCGCCTCTGGAAGTCACGCTCGAGCAGGACGGCTTGAGGTTGAGCATTCCCAAGGTAGGCAGCACGCGCGGCTTTGCCCTCAGCTACAAACAGCGCGGTCGGCGCCTGTTCTCTCCACACGACAAAAAGACGCTGCATCAACTGGTGTCGATGTTGCGCCATGTCGACGAGAGTCGAGAAGCGTACTCCAAGGGTGCACGCGAGGAACGTACGCGTATTGCCAGGGACCTCCATGACGACATCGGCTCGCGCCTGCTGACAGGGCTGCATCAGAGCCAGCTCGAGGCGACCAAGGAATCCATTAGTCAGGCGATGGTGGAGATGCGGACCATCATTCATGGCCTTTCCGGGCAACGCTTGAGTATGGAGGAGATCGTTGCGGAGCTACGCCACGAGACAAGCTTGAGGTTGGAGGCGGCGGGCATCGCGCTCGAGTGGCCACTCTCGCTTGAGCTTGCTGACGTTCAGCTCGACTACACCGTCTACAAACAGTACCTGTCCGTGATGCGTGAACTCATCAGCAACGTGATTCGCCATGCGGGAGCCACCTGCGTGCGCGTGTCCATTGCCTGGCAGCACGAGCAACTGGTGAGCGAAGTAGCAGACGATGGTCACGGCTTCGCGCAGGTGGAGGCAGGCCAAGGGTTTGGTATTGCGAATATGCGTCGGCGCATCGAGCGGCTCGAGGGCACGCTCGACTACGAAAGCCTTGAGCGCGGGGTCAGGGCACGCGTAACGTTTTCGCCGCTGCGGCTGCTGACCGTACCGGCCTCAAGTGAGCTGAGTGTAGAGGCGTAGGCATGGATGAGCGTGGGGACGTGCTGATAGTAGAAGACTTGGAAGCAAGTCGAGAGTTTCTGGCCTCGGCAGTGCGGGACACCTTTCCGGGATGCGTCGTGCATGGCGCGCAAGATCTGAACTGCGCACGCAGCCTGTTGAAGGAGAACAGGAGCTTACGGTTTGCTCTTATCGACCTGGGACTGCCCGATGGTTCAGGTATCGAGCTCATCCGCGAGATGCGGGAATCTCATCCGGATACACCCGCCATCGTGACCTCGGTGTACAGCGACGACGAGAGCCTATTCGGGGCCATTGCGGCGGGGGCTCAGGGATATTTGGTCAAGGGACAAGAGCCGCTCGTGCTGCGCATGCACTTGCAGAGCTTGGTTCACGGGGTGCTACCGCTATCACCAAGCGTTGCGCGTCGCATGCTCCACTACTTTCGAGAGCGGACGCGTGCAGTCGTCGCAACCGATGATCCGGTGATTCCACTTTCACCGCGTGAGACCGAAGTTCTTTCGTACATCGGACGCGGAATGCGCGTCTCCGAGACAGCGCAGATTCTCGGCTTGGCGGAGAGCACGGTGGCTGGCTACGTAAAGACGCTCTACCAAAAGCTCAACATAAGCAGCCGGGCCGAAGCAGCGCTCGAGGCCGTCAAGCGCGGTCTGAGTTGAGCTAGAGAGTGCAGAGGCCGAGCGCTCAAACTCTCAGCATGGCGAAAGCACCCTACTGAGAGTCTGAGCACCCCAGATGCGCGCCTCAGGGGGTCGCGTCGCTGACGGGTTCGCCTTCGAGATCGGAAGGCAAGGGCGCAGCAGGCGTCGTCACTTCTTCGGTCGGTTCGGTTTGGCTCAAGGTTTCCCCACCGGCGCCCGGCTCTGCTGCCTCCGGCTCGCTTGCGCCGCGCTTGAGGCAGCCCGAGACGAGTAAAAGGCCCAAGGCTGCGGCTGCAATCAGCGTCTGTCCGCGCAACTTGCTCTTCATATTTTCCTCCTGAGCTCCGTGCCGCGCACGACGTTGCGTCCGTTGCGGTCCTGGAGCGAACGGCACCGTAGCAAGAGGAATGGCTCAAACAAGCCTATTCTGAAAGACTTGAGCGCGTGTCGTGCGAGGAATGTAGCCTGATTTTGGGATGGTTTGCGCCGTGGCCCACCCGCCGCACGCGGTAGCCTCGGCGGCCAAGTTCAGCGAGCAATCCGCGGTCGCCGAGCAAATGGGCGGCTCCGACGGCGACGAAGGTGCCGCCCGTCTCGATCTCGCGTTCCAATACGGGTAGCCAACGGTCGTTGCGTTGGTGCAGCACCACATCGAAAAAGCCTGGCGCAACGGCGACTTGCTCAGGGGCGAACAGACTCGATGTGAGGGCATTTTCATCGCCGTCTGCAAAGGCACGCAGCATGATTTTACCCTGCTCATTTGCGCCTTCGAGCAGGGTACGGCGCAGCTCGCCAATCTGTTCATCGAGCGGCACGAGGTCGAACATGGCGAGCTGTTCGTCTACCGTCTCCAAGAAGACGAGCGGCTTTTTTTCAGCCATCGCGCGGGTCATCACCTCGACGTCCATCATGCGGGTGCGTCCCTGAGGCTTGATCTCGCGCAGTGCCAAGTCGAGGTCGAGCAGGCCCAGCGTCACCGCCGGCAGCCAGGGCTTCATGCGCTCCATGAAGAACTCTGGGATTTGTGCGCCGAGCCGCTCGACCAGCACGTGCCAGCCCGGCTCGCCCAGAAGGGAACGCAGGGATTGGCCTGCGGGCAAAAGCGCGCGCTCGCGCATCTGGTTCGGGTCGGCGGAGGTGACGTCGGCTTCCAGGATCACGCGCGTTGCGGCGCCAAAGCGTAGGCGCGCGTCTTCGGTCAGCACTTCGTCGAAGCCGAAGCCCACATGCATGGTGCCAAGCAAGTGGGCCTTATTTTGGCCGGGGCTTTCGACTTCGTAGAGAAACAGGCCTGGCGTTGAGTGCTGCGCCTCTGCTAGCTCGCTGCTGGCGCTGCTGCTTGGAGCGTTCGGTTTCGGTTGAGGCGGCGTCCCCCCACAACCAGCAAAGACGAGCAGACCCCAAAGCAGGTACAGCGCCCGATGCCGCGATTGCAGGGAAATAGCGCGCGTTTGGTGCGCGAGACCTTTGGGCCACAGGCTCATGGGCCTCGGTTTGTACACGCTGATTGAACGCACGACGAGCCGTTGTTGCAGCGCACTCCGCAGGCCCCGCAGTGATTTCCGCTCGTGGCAAGGGCTTCTTCGCAGCCGTCGGTGCGCCGGCCGTTGCAGTCTGCAAAGCCCTCTTGGCAGACGATTTTGCATGCGCCGGCTTCACATTGGGTGCCCAGCGCGTTGCGCCCGGGAGGCTGCGTCGAGCATGCGTTGTTACAGCGGCCACAGTGGCTTTCGTGGCTGAGCACGTCGACTTCTGCGCCGTTGCAGGTGCGGAGGTCTTGCATCGACATCGCTGCATCAGGCTCAGACATGGAGGCGTCGGGGTCGCCAGACATGGGAGGGCTTGAGAGGGGCCGCCCAGTGCCGCTTGGGTGGGGCTCGAGAGCGCTTGCCTCGAGCGCGGTGGGCACGCAGCCGTTTTCACTGCACTGCTCGGTGCAGCGCATCCTGATGCAGGCCTGCGAGAGGTGCAGGGGAACGACCAAGGTCTGACCCGGAACGAACGAAACCGTGTGGCTTCTCGAGACGGTCTGGCCTTCCACCTCGATGCTCGCAGAGACGGTGAACGGGCCGAGAGGCGCCTCGTCTCGCACGAAGGCGAGCGTCCTGGGCAATTCGTCGGGGCTCGAAAAAGGGCTCGTGCGCGTCTCCTTGCGCTCGTCTTTGTACTCGATCTGAAACGCTATCGAAGTCGCGCCCGCGATATCGGTGTCGGCGACGAGCAAGAGCTCGGTGCGCGGTTCGACTTCATCGGAGCACGCGAAAGAAAGCGGCATGCAAAGCAGAGTGAGCGCGTAGGGAACGAGTTTTGTCACCATGTGACCACCCCTGTATTGCCGGCAATCGGCGCTTCGGTGGAGGTTTCGCTGCCAGCGAGCGCCACCGCAAGAATGACGCCGCCCACGACGGCAGCCGACACGCCGGCCCACAGCATCCAGTTTTTGCGCAGCGGTGTTCGTTCGCCGCGCACGGGCGCATTTTCCGCGTCCTGTGCAGCGGCCGAAGCGGGAAAGCTCAGTCGCAGCTCCCGACGTTCGCCCGGTTCGAGGTCGAGTTCCGTGCGTGTAACTTCGCGGTCTTGCAGCATCCCGAGGACGCTGTGGGTGCCGGGATTGACGGGCGAGGACATCCCCCAAACGGCCCGTGGCCAAGGATGTCCATCGACCACGACCTGGGCGTCTTCTGGGGCTTCTTCGCCGACTTTGAGCGTGAGGAAGGCACGCTTACGAGTCGCATCTTCGCGCTTGTTCTCGCACTCGCGCTTCAAGTCCGACGGCGTCTTCGGATCGCGGCACAGGTTTTCGAGCAGCTCCCCGGCCTCGATGACTTGCCCTGCCTCAGTAAGCGCACTCGCGAGGTTGAAGGTGATGCCAGGGGTGGGTTTAATCGCGTGGGCACGTCGGAAACGATCGACGGCTTCCGGCCAATTCGCTTGGTCTGCGAGGGTTACGCCTTCTTCGAATAGGGCGCGCGCCATCGCGGTTTCCTGCGCGGACTGCGCGCGCACAGGGTGCGACAACAGAAGCCACGACATCATACCTAGGGCAAAAAGCCCAACGCGCCGCATGCGAACCATTTTCGCTATCCACGTTTGTTCCATCGTCTCGATGAAGCTCTGCACCAAGACCTCATGGTACCTTAGGTGTTCGTTAGAATGAAAAGTCGTGGACAATGTTCTCTGTCGAACATGCAGAGAGCAGTGCCAGCGGGATAGGGCGGACGCATGGGGAAAGCGGGAGATGTAGTTGGCGGTAAGTACCGTCTCGTGCACCCGCTGGGCATCGGCGGCATGGGCACGGTCTTCCGCGCCGAGCACGTGGCGCTGCAGCAGCAGGTCGCTGTCAAGCTGCTCGACGCCCGTGGCCCCCAAGCCGATAGGGCGGTAAAGCGCTTTCAGCGTGAGGCGCAGATTGCAGCCTCCATTCGCCACCGCAACATCGTGTACATCAGCGATTTCGGGGCTGACGGCGGCGCGCCCTACTTGGTGATGGAGCTGCTCAATGGCGTGCCGTTGTCGGAACGACTCGTGGTGGGTGAGCCGCTCAGCGTGGGTGCGTTCCTGCAGCTGATGGACGAAACCCTGCAGGGGCTCTGTGCGGTGCATGCAGCAGGCGTGGTGCATCGCGACCTCAAGCCCGAAAACATCTTCTTGGTACGCGAGCCTAACGACACCTTCTTCCCCAAGTTGCTCGACTTCGGTGTGTCACGCAGCACCGAGCGCAACGCCGGGCACACCATCACGCGCGAAGGCATCGTGATGGGCACGCCGGAGTATGTGTCGCCCGAGCAAGCTCGTGGACGCATGGCTGACCATCGCAGCGACATCTACAGCCTCGGGGTCGTGATCTACGAGGCGCTGGCGGGGCGCCTGCCGTTCCAAGCAGACAACGCGGCAGACCTGATCGTTGCGGTGCTCAATGCGGTTCCGCTGCCGCTCTATTCATTGCGCCCAGATCTCGGTCAGCCGTTCAGCGATCTCGTGCACAAGACCATGGCGCGCAAGCCCGAAGATCGCTTTCAATCCACCGAGGAAATGCGCAACGCACTGTTCGCCTTACTCGATGCACATCCCGAGATTGAGAGCCTGAGTCTGCCGCATCGCTTCGTGACACCCAGCTCGGTCTCACGCAGCCTGCCACCACCGTCGTTGTTTCCTTCGCCGGTCTCGTATGGGACGCCCGGTGCTCAAGGCGATTCCCTGCGCCCCACTGCGGCGCTACCTGCGATGCTGGTGCCGGCGCGCAAGCAAGTGATGGCCCTGTCTGCGGGCGCTCTCGCGCTGATTCTGTCCGTACTCGGAATTGCCTTCATCACCGCAGGCGGCCAACCGCGTCAGCCTGCGCGTGCAGAAGGTTCCAAGGAGCCCATGGAGTCGGCGCAGGCGTTGGCAACGCCCGAGCCGAGTGTTCCCGAAACCATCGTCGTCGAACTTCATGGCTTGCCCGCGGAAGCTCAGGTCAAAGTCGATGGCAAAGATGTGTCGGAGCTGCCGCTGCGGCTCTCGCGCAACTCAGGCACCCACCAGATCGGTATCGAGGCGCCGGGCATGCTTTCGTGGATGGTTACGCACGACGCAGCAGGCGATGGACGTTATGCGGTGGTACTCGAGCCAGACCCTAAGCTTTCGCGCGTGCGTGCCCCCAAAAGAGCCGCAAAGAGCAAGGCTGGGCTGTTGCGGCGACCCGACTTCTAAGCTGCAAGGGCGGTGGCTGTGCCGACTGCGGGCGCTTGATCTTGCGGCGCAATCCGTCACAACCGGCTCGCGATGAACGCAGCCCTTTCGACAGCGGTCTGTTCCATCACGCCCACCCAGCGCGGTCGCTTCTTTTGGGCAGCGTGGTGGACCGCTGCGCCGCAGTTTACACCCTTCAGAAAGCCCGATGCGTCGAATGGCGGGGCTGAGAGTGAAGCGCAGGCGTTGGCCGAGGCCGAGCGGCTTTCAGGGCGGCATCTCACGCGCATCGAGCCTTACTGGGCCCGGGCCTGGAAGCAGGTATTGCGTGGCGGGACGCCTGTGCCACCGCGCGCCTCGCCTCCGCGCAACACTGCGACACAAGCCGCAGGGCAGACTTCTGCTTGGTCTGTGCTCGGGCTCGCGCCGGGCGCGGATAGGAGTGAAGTGAAGCAGGCGTTTCGCAAGCGCGCACTCGAGACGCATCCCGACCACGGGGGCGATCCTGCGGCTTTTCGCGAGCTACAAGCGGCCTACCTCAAGCTGATGGCGCGCTTCAAAAAAGGCGAGCGTCCGAGATCTGCGTCGCGCCGCTAATGCACATGCGCGCCGTGGTTAATCGCCGATCTTCCATGCGAGTGCGCCCGTGTCTGGATCGTAGGCGTGGAGCGAGCCCCAAAGTTGTATCACCACGAAGCGGCCGTTGTAGTCGAAATAGCGGAAGCTATTCGATACCATCAGCTGGGAGCGCACGGCGTAGCGCTGTTCGCCGGTCTCGGCGTCGAGGCCTACCAAGATGCCCCTGTCGTTGGCGCCCGGCTCCGCAGCCCACAGCGCGATGCTGCGACCGTTGGTGGCGATGCCTGTGTCGAAGGTGGGGGCGACGTAGGGCAGCTCGCGCGTCCAGAGCGCTTTTTTGCCATCGAGCACACGCACGCTCAGGACGCCTGAGCCTTGCTTGCGTTTTTCGAGTGTGTAAGTGCGCCCGTCGTGTTCGAGCTTGGCCTGGCTGCCGGTCAGACCGATGACGCCTCTCCCGCCTTCGCGGAGGTCGTTCTGCTTTTCCTTGGTCTCGCAGGGCACCACGGTGCCGCCGGGCAGCGCGATGCCTTGGAACGAGCGGTCTGAAGTGCGGAGCCGGACGCAGCCTGTACCCATGGCGTACGAATCGAGCGTGTCGCGCAAGAGCACACGCACAGGCGCACCCATGTTGCGCGCGTCGTAAAACTCCGCCTGGAAGTTTGGCGCCACCAAGACAAACCAGCGCGAGTCAAGGCAGGCAAGTTGCGGCGTCTTGTCTTGGATCTCGCCGCGCCAGAGCAGCGCGCCCGTCGCACCATCCACCACGGTGGGTTGGTTTGCGCTTCCCTGCAGTCCTGACATCCCGAGCAGATCCGAAACGCCATCCCCATTGGCATCCAGCAGACACACAGGTCCGCCAAAACGGGAAGGTGCTGCGGGCTCATTCGTTGCGCTGATCGATGCAGCGGCAGAAGCTGGAAGTTGTGACGGAGGTCGAGGAATTGGGTGTGCGACCTCTGCGGGGGAGAGGATGAGACTTACGGCGACACCCATTGCGGCCATGCTGCCAGCGGCAGCGATGGCGATCATTGGCGCCAGGTTGCGACCGCTCGGTTGCAACGTCGGTGGCGGCGCGGGGACCGCAACGTTGGGGGCGGCGTGGGGCAGGAGTCGAACGTTGACGCCGCAGTACTGGCAGCGAGCAAACTGCGCGCCTTCGGTGACTTCAAGCGGCGCACCACACTGAGAACAAACCATGATCATGCAGATGGCAGCGTACCGAAAAAGGCTGAAATGCGGTAGCTGCCTTGGAAGGGTACTCGCGTGCGCATTGAATCGGGCGTTTTTCGGGTCTCACTCGCGCGTCACAGAGGGTAGCGGTCGTATGCTCGACGTATCCGCCGCCTAGAGTGACAGCCCCCGTTCCGCGAGATAGGCGACGATGGCGGCGGGTGAGCCCGTGGCATCGGCCAGGGCAACATAGGTGTCGGGGCGCAGCAGATAGACCGCATCGCGCGACAACCCCGCATTGCGATGCGCGCGCTCGAAGGCGAACACATACAGTGGTAGGTCGTGCGCCGCGCACCAGTCGGTCAGCGCAGGGCTGGCCTCGCCATAGACGTGCGCTTGCCATTCGATCTTGCGCAACGGCTCGTAGTTGTCGCCGCCGCTGCTAGCGACCCAGGGCAGCCGGTCGCCGCCGTGCACCTTGCCGGCCGTTCCACTGCTGAGGGAGCTTTCCGGGTAGCTAAGGCCCGTCTGCGACAGCACGCGGAACAGGAACTCGCGCGGAGCGTCCAGCTTGTAAGCCACGCTGGCGAAAACAGGCACGATGCGGGTGCGAACGAAGTTCGCGAAGTCGCCTCCGGCCGTGACGAAGGTGAACATGCGGTCGGTCGTTTCAACGAGTTTATGCGCGAAGGCCTGGCGCTCGGTCTGGTAGCTGTCCAGCAGCACGTCCGGCGCCTTCCCGTGAATTACAGCGGCCAGCTTCCATGCGAGATTGATTGCGTCGGCGATGCCGGTGTTCATGCCTTGTCCGCCGACGGGACTATGCACGTGCGCGGCGTCGCCCAGGAGGAAGACCCGTCCGCGCCGAAAGTGGTCAGTGACGCGGTGATGGACGTTGTAAGTCGAGAACCAGTTTACCTTCTCGATCTTGGCGTGAAGGCTTTTGAGAGCGACGTGACTCACGTCGTCGAATGTCAGGTTTTTCGGGTGCTCCACGCGCTCGTCTTGAACGATTCCGATCAGCCGGTAGCCGCCATGTGCGTAGGAAAGCACGACAACGAAGTCCGAACTATCCAAGGCGATGTGCGCTTCGTCGGCGGGCGAAAGCCCACTCACTTCGACGTCGGCAACATAGAAGAGTTGCTTGTAAGTACCGCCCTCGAAGCTGCCGCCGATCTGATGACGGACCGGTGAGCTGGCGCCGTCGCATCCCGCGATGTAGCGCACCTCGCACGTTTGCTCGCTCCCATCGGGGGTGCGCAGGCGTGCGGAGATGCGGTCACCCTTGTCTTCGAAAGAAAGCAACTCAGTCTGCCGCTCGACGCTGATGCCGATTCCCTCAAGGCGGGTAACGAGCACCCGCTCGTGCTGATCCTGCGGGTAGGTTAAAATGAACGGGTATGGAGTGATGTCGGACCCCGCGTCACCGAGTGCAAGATGCGCCTTGCGCCTGCCACCTGCCCACAGGTTCATCGACGGGTTTTTGATCCCCGCGCTGACAACCGTTTCGGCGAGGCCAAGTTGGCGATAGAGCTCCAGCGTTCGAGCCTGCACCGCCATGGCGCGCGACGTCTCGCCCGGCCCCACGCTCTTATCGACGATACGCACTTTGACGCCCTGCTCGGTCAGCCAAAGGGCCAGCACCAACCCGGTGGGACCCGCGCCCACGATCAAAACATCGTTGCTCATCGCATGCCTCCAGGAACGCCCATCTCGTGAGCCGTCGATTTGATTAAATGCGTACGCGTTACCGTGATGAGCGGACCTAAACCAACGGAGTGCGCGGGACGTGCGTCAGGACTTCTCGTGCGTGGCGAACTGAAAGGTCAGGCTCGTGCTCAGCACGTGGTTTTCGCGGTGGAAGCTCGCGTGTCCGCCAATGTATTGATTTAGGTACCCGACCTCCACGGCGATGCCCGGCGCACGGTAGCCGAGGCCCACAAAGAGGCGGTTTTCGGAGAATCCGGGCTCGCTCGAGAAATTTGTCTCGTTTAGGAAGAACATAAGTTCGTCGCTGACAATCCCCTGAAAAGGTAGGTCGTGTCCGAATGCGTAGGCGGTACGAAAGCGCTGTCGCAGTCGCAGCTCGGTTTCGCCTTCGCCAGGTCCGTGCGTTCGCATGCGCTCTTCGAGCCGTGTGCGGCTGGCGAGACCGAGCATCATGAGAGTATGGGAAAAGGTGACCTGCTCCCATACGCGATGTTCGTTGATTTGGTGCGTCTCGCGCAGGTCTTTTGCGTCGTAGAACACCGGCGCCCAGGCGTAGCCGAGCGTCAGATTGAGCCACGGCAATGCGTCGAAGCCGACGGAGGGACGCAGGAAAACATAGGTGAGCGGTGCCTCGTGTTGCGCGCCCGTTTCCGCGTCCACAAGTGCGGGACTGCCGCGGCGCACGGTGCTCTCGAGCGTCGCGCTGAGGCCTTGCTTGAGCGCGTCCAAATTCACGTTGGTCTGGAGTTGCGTCCAGGTCTGAAAATCTGTGATTGGGCTTTCCGCCCGCGCTGGCGAGGCCGCGCCCCACAAGGCGCAGAGCAGGAGCAAGGCATATCGGTGGACTGCGCGGGACGCGGAGACTTCTCGCATGCATCCGCTGTAGCACTCGGAGGCTAATGCGTGAAGCTCGCAGTCAGCTGCGTAATTAGAGCTGCGAATCGAACGGCAAAAAACGCATGAGCATGGCGAACGCGCGCTTCATGAAACGCGCATTGGGCTCACGCTGCAAGGTCTGCTGGTGGTCGGTCCACAGAAGTTTGTCGTGCTCATCGAGCTGCACACGGAACGCTCGCTTGCCGTGACGCAGGTGCTCAAAGATTTTCCATAACGCGCTGTGCAGTGCGGGGTGCGAGACGAGAATACCCTGCTCGCAGTTGAGTGAGATCGAGCGCGGATCGAGGTTGAAGGAGCCCACGAAGATGAGATCGTCGTCGATCAGCGCGGCCTTGGTGTGCAGGCTCGCGGTCGAGGAGCCAAACAGCGTCGTACGGCCTGGCTTCTGGAGTGGGTCGGGCTTG
>CAZEWA010000095.1:0-18522 GCA_964515685.1 uncultured Polyangiales bacterium
CGCCTGCGTAGTTGGCGAGGATCTGCTCGACTGCGTTGCTCATCTATCTCTCCTGAACTCGTCTAAAAAGGGTTTCTGCTGCTGTGGCAAGCCGTGACTTGAGTCACCCGCTGCCCTCACGTTTATCAAGGGAGGAAGGCTTCGCCCCTTGCACTACTGGGCGAACTTCCGAAATCGATCGCCGTGCTCCGAGCTCGCGCGATACGGTGCGCGCTGAGGCCCAGCCACAGGTGCACTGCCAAATTACGGTGAGGCCTGCCTCCCCGAAATGCTCTCGGCCGCTCAGCAGCTGCCCACAGCCCGGGCAGCTCCGCGTGTCGTCGCGTTGGCTCATGTCTATAACCGTTGGATGGCACGGGGCCCGAGTCTTCATCAAACCCGAAGGGCCGGCAAACGCTGGCGCCCGCTCCTCGGATAAGCTTGCGACGAGGGTACGTTCCGGCAAGCCAAAGCTGTCCTCGGAAGTGCAAATAACCTCGCCTCGAGTCACGCGAGCAGCACGTAACGTCCGCGATACGTGAATGCGGCAGCCGATCGCGGGGCGGGGCGCGGCGGGGCGGCGCTACCTTGGGCGCCCCGTTTGTTCCGATGATACGCTCGCTCCATGGTTGAGTACGCCACACACCCGTTCACGCTGCGCCAGCTGCAGTATTTGGTGGCCGTCGCCGACACCCGCAGCTTCCGGGCGGCAGCTCAACTCTGTCACGTGGCGCAGCCCTCGCTCAGCGCGCAGATTGCTCAGGTCGAGAGCGCACTCGGGGTGACCTTATTTGAACGCGAGCGCCGACCTGTCCTGGTAACGAGCGCCGGAGAGGCGCTTATCGCCAGGGCTCGCAGCCTCCTGCGCAGCGCCGACGATCTGTATAGCGCCGCCAAGGCGTTCGAAGACCCACTAGCGGGTACCCTGCGCCTCGGGATCATTCCGACCATCTCGCCCTACCTGCTGCCGGAAGCCGCGCGAGCGCTGCGCAAGGACATCCCCAACCTCGAGCTGCTGTTTGTGGAGGATAAGACCTCCGTGCTGGTGCAGAAGCTCGAGCGTGGCGAGCTCGATACCGCCCTGCTCGCCCTGGAGGCCGATCTCGGTGACCTCGAGACCCTGCCCATCGCACGCGACCCCTTCGTGCTGGCGCTGCCGAAGAGCCACAGCCTCGCCAAGCGCAAGCAGGCCGTGAAGCTGAGCGAGCTCAGCGGCGAAAGCGTGCTGCTGCTCGACGATGGCCACTGCTTTCGCGACCAGGCCCTGAGCTACTGCGAACGAGCGCGCGTGGAGGAACTCGGGTTTCGCGCCACGAGTCTCGCCACGCTCACCCAAATGGTGGCGGGTGGGCGCGGCGTGACCCTGCTGCCGACCCTCGCGGTGCCGATTGAAAACCGGCGTGGCGATCTCTCCATCCTGCGCCTGACCTCGCCGGAGCCGTTTCGGACGTTGGGCCTCGCCTTTCGGCCAGGCTCTCCACTCAAGGCCCGCTACGTGCGGGTGGCCGAGGTCATCGGCGAGGCGGCCAAACCGGCTCTCTCAAGCTTGAAGAAGCTGCGCGCCGCACGCGGCTAGCGGAAACATCCGCTACGCTCAGGCAGCAAGGTTTTGTGCGAACTTTCACCGGACAGGTGGGGCGTAGCGTTGTGCCCCAGCGCGTCCCTGCGCGCGTGAGTGGCTTTCATGCTAGCGCCGCCGCACGCCCAACACCGTAATCGCACGCACAAGCTCAGCGACATGCACACAAGCGCAGCGTCGCGGCACGCAAGCTGCAGCGAAGCGAGTCATGCCTATTTTTCGTCTGCAGCGCGACCGCAGCCTCGGTGCGCGCAACAACCCGAACCAAGGACAACGCCCCTTTGGCGGGATCAGGGCGCTTGTGCAGCAAGCAGGCACGCGATGAGAGCCCTGTGCTTTCACGCTGAGCGGGATGTTCGCGTAGACCGCGTACCCGATCCAAAATGCCAGGACGCTCGGGACGCCATCGTACGTGTAAGCCTGAGCGGACTATCGGGCGGCGACCTGCATCTCTATCACGGTCGCGTTCCCGGCATGAAAGCAGGCGATATTCTCGGTCACGAATTTTGCGGCGAGATAGTCGAGCTAGGGTCAAGCGTCCCCTCGCTCGCACTTGGGGACCGCGTGGTCGTGCCTTCCATCATCGCTTGTGGCCACTGCTTTCACTGTCGGCACGAAGAATGGGCGCTCTGCGACTATGGAAATCCCAACGCCAAGCTCGCGCAAGAAGCGTTTGGCTTTTCGGCCGCCGGCATCTTTGGCTACACGCATTTGTTTGGAGGCTACGCAGGCAGCGACGCGGAGTACATTCGCGTGCCATTCGCCGATGTGGGCGCGCACCGCATCCCGGACCATGTCTCGGATGCACAGGCGCTCTTTGCATCCGATACCCTGCCCGCCGGCATGATGGCCGCAGAGATGTGTCGTCTGCGCCCAGCAAGTCGCGTCGCGGTCTGGGGCGCAGGCCCAGTCGGCCAATGCGCAATGCTCGCAGCACGTCTGCACGGCGCAGAGCGCGTGTTCGCTATCGACAACGTTCCTTCGCGTCTCGAAATGGCGAGCCGATTTGCTGGCGCAGAGCCCATCAACTTCGACAAAGTCGATGTCCTGAGCGCGCTCAACGAATACACCGAGGGACGCGGCCCCGATGCGTGCATCGATGCAGTAGGACTCGAAGCACACGGGCCAAAACTCGAAGAATGGTACGACCGCGCCAAGCACGCCGTACGTCTCGAAACAGACCGCCCCAGCGCACTGAGGCAGGCCATCCTCGCCTGCAGAAAGGGCGGCACCGTAGCCGTGGTTGGCACCTATATGGGCGTACTCAGCAAACTGCCCATCGGAGCTGCGATGAGTAAAGGGCTCACGCTACGCCTGGCTCAACAAAACGGACACAAGTACCTGCCTGGATTGCTAGCGGGGCTCGCGCACGGACAGCTCGATCCGAGCTTCTTGATCTCCCATCGCTTTTCGCTCGAACGGGCGAGCGATGGGCTCAAGCTGCTGGAAACCAAGGCCGACGACTGCATGAAGATTTTGCTGACGCCGAACTAGGTTCGTCGTCTCATGCGAACACGCTGTCAGTCGGCGAGGGCGTCTTTGAGCGGCACTTCTCGGCCATCCAAGTAAAAGCGCAGGTGCTTTCCAAGGATGTGTCGCACGCGTTCGTCAAGTTTGAGTGCCTGAAACTGCGCGCGCGTAAGGAACTTACTGGACCCTTCCGGGTCGAGCAGCTCAACTCTGTCGTAGCTCACGGTCGGCTTCATTGCCGCCGCACTACCCCCAAGCTTCATCTCCCAGCTCCAGGTATCTGAAGGTTGGCTGTTTCGTGCGCCTCACGCTCGATAACTGAACGCTCTCGCCATTCACTCTCGGCGAGCGCCTCCATCATTCCGCCTTCTTCGGCGAATCGCAGCCAGCTCTGCAGCGTCACAACGCAATGGCGCACAAGGAAGGCTGCGCAAAAGAGCACCCATACCGAGTGCTCGAGCACACGCCACCACTCAGGGTTCGGCATCCCGTAGATGGACTCCGGCCAAAAGGCCCCGCGCAAAGCGTGCTCCAGCGCGATGGTGAGGGTCGCGGTCAACAGCACGCGCCAATCCAAATAGAACGCGACAAACGCAAGCGATCCGAAGACATGAAAGTGCATCTCGATGCGGCCGCCAGCCAGATGGATGAGGAGAGCCGACATCAGCATCTGCGCGATGGCGACGATATGCCGCGTGACTACCTCGCCTGATCGCGTGCGCACCAGAAACGTGGGCAAAGCGCACAACAAGCCGCCCATGCAGAGGGCCACCCAAACATGTGCGTGGATCGCGCGTGCTTTGCCTTCCCAAGCGTAGGGCGAGTACCAAAGCGCAAGCACGAGAGCAAACACCCACTCTGCGTAGAGCAGCTTCAAGAAAGTGCGATCGGTAGATGCGTGGACTTGAAACTGGAAGTTGCGAAAGCGCCTTATCGCGCGGGAAACGATCAGACGAACCGCTTCATCCTTATTCTGAGAAGCATCTTCTCGAGAACTCATAGCAACGTTCTTTCCTTCTCCGACAGGCTGCACCCGAAAATCTCGGTGTGCTTTTGGCTTCGATCGTGGTCACGCAGGACGGACAACAGGTGTTCCTGCCCAAAGCTCGGCCCCTCATGACCTCGGGTGTTGGTCAAACCGCCCGAGAACAAGAGCTCGCCTTGTTCCGCATACAAAAGCGTGTGTCCGGAAGTCGTCGCTGCAAAGCGCTGTGCTTCATGCCCAAAAGCGTCGACGACCACGCTCACACCCGCGAGCCCTCGCGCCTTGCGGGTGATGTCGGTCTCGACCAGCGCTTCGGGCGGCCCATCCGCCTGAATGACAACGAATGTCTGCGGCACAGGGCCCACCTGGAGGAGAACGCGCGCAAGCTCCGCAAGGCTCGCGCGGGAGCATGCGCAGCCTGGATGAATGAACATCAGTAAGGTTGGCTTCTCCGCATTCCTGACAAAGGACGCATCGCTCGGGAAGCGCAGCGGCGACGCCTCCCCCTGGTCGCTCGAAGCGCTCTTGTACGAGGCGAAGACCGCGAAGCCTGTGGCCAAAGACACACACCAGGCCACGCATAGTGCGATCAGAACGCCTTGCTTTCGGGCGTCTCCCCTCGCACGTGAACCGGCGCTTTCTAACTCAAGCGAACTCATGGCCTCCACGACCGCAAGCTTGCCTGCGGTGAAAGCTATTTGGCTTGCTCTTTTTTCGCACAAAACGCGATTGCAATGGCGGCTGGCCAGGCTCAGCCAGTCGTCGGCAGGAACTTTGGGCGCAAGTGCTCAGCCAGGTTCAGCGAAACTGTAGGCACGCACGCATGTGCTACCACGCGAGCAGTACCGCCTCCGCAGAGAAGCCCGGACCGGTCGCGATGAGCACACCAAAGCTGCCCTTTTGATGGGGCACGGTCGCGCGCAGCTCGTCGAGTGCGAAGAGCACTGACGACGATGACAGATTGCCGACATCGGACAGCCCCTTGCGTGTAAGCGCAAGCGCATCCTTCGGCAGCTCGAGCGCATCCTCTATCGCCTCGAGAAGCATCGGACCGCCCGGATGCGCGATCCAGGTGTCGATACGATCGCGCGTGAGACCATGTGCCGAAAGCAAACCGTCGACCAACTCGCCGATGCCACTGCGCGTCAAGTCATCTATTTGCGGATTCATCGCGATGCGGAAGCCACTGTCGACGACGTCCCAGCCCATGGCTCGTTCGGTGTCTGAAAAGAAGCGAGCCCGACTGTCTACGATGCGCGGCGTGCTGCCCTTCGCAAGCGGGTGCTTCGGTCCAGCTATCAGAACTGCCGATGCGCCGTCTCCAAACATGCCTGTCGCAATGATGCTTTCAGGCGAAGCGTCTTTTGGCTGCATGGTGAGCGAGCACAGTTCCACCGACAAAAAGATTGCCGTCTGACAGGGGTATGCGCGCAAATACTCAGACGCGCGTGCAAGCCCCGCCACACCCGCAAGACAGCCAAGTCCAAACATGGGAATGCGCTTCATAGAACGGGGCAAGGCGATGCGATTCATCAGACGCGCATCGAGCGACGGAACCGCCACACCCGTGACGCTCGTGGTGAACATCATGTCGATCTCGCTCGGTTCGATCTCGGCCTGCTCGAGCAAGCTCTTGATGACCCGTTCACCGAGCTCGAGCGAGGTCGCAAGCCACGCTTCATTGCGCGCAGAAAGACCCGCGAGCTGGTTGTACGCCTCGACCGGCATCGCGAAATACCGGTCCTTTACCTGCAAGCGCTGGAACAGGCGCTCGACCGTCTTGGGTTCGTGCGCGAACGCCGGAAACAGATAGTGAGCAGCCTGAGCGAGCTTCTGTTGACTGTAATGGTGGCGTGGCAAGGCGGTCGCAGTCGCCGCTACGACAGGGTGTGGTTGGCGCATAGCCACGACACTGCAGAAATCGTACCCCGTGGGAATACTCCTAAATCGTGCTGCATCGTGCCTGATTGGCCCACGCCGACACACCTGAGGCGTGGCGCCTCGCCGGGGCAGTGTGCGACACGCAAACCTGTCTCGCCCCTGAAAATGCCTCGTACTTACGCGACCAAGAGCTTGGCTCACTCCGTGCAGCAGGCGCCGAATATCGTCTGCGCCATATTGTGCGCGTCCGAGTCTGGGTAGGGAAAGGAAACCAAGAATGGCCGAAACCAAGCTCCTCGACCTGTGTTGGGTGCAAGACAATTTAGCAGTGGGCGGGTGTTTCTCGTCGAAGTCAGTTCTGCGCCTCGCACAGGCCGGCATTCGGCACGTGGTAGACACTCGCGATCGCTCGAACGATGAGGTCAACGTACTTTTGGCGCACGGTATCGATTTCGTTCATGTTCCTATCGCCGAGAGTCCTAGATCCGCGTTGCCTGCCCTCGCGCGAGCCTCCCAATGGGTGATTCCACGCCTAGCGCGCGGCGATAAGGTCCTTCTGCACTGCGAGCATGGCATGGGACGCAGCGTACTCTTGGGACTGTGTCTGCTAGTTCGTCTCGGTGCACAGCCCACTGAGGCGCTGCTGCAGATGAAACAAGCTCGACCCGCCGCCTCCCCAAGCCCTCGCCAACTCGAGACCTTCATCGCTTGGTCCGTGCAGGAATCTAAGCGCGCTCCTAGCTGGGACGATCTCGCTCGCATCGCCTACAGCAGTGCACTGTCAGTGCCCCCTGAAGCACTCGCTCGCGCCCAAGCATAGACGTCACCATCCCGTTCAAGCTTCCGCACAGCAGCTCAAGCCTGGGCGCGCCGCACCCACGCTACGCGAATCGGCTCGGGCAGCGAGAGCGCGCAACTTGCACTCTCTTCATACGCTGCGCATCCAATCCGAGCGCGTGAGACCACCTTGTAAAAGTCGCCTTCTCCGACTTCGTGTGCTTGCTCGTCTTCGTACAGGAAGGCTAAGCGCTGACGGTCGAAGACGCGAAACCAGGCCTCCCAGTCGATATTGCGCAGCGGCTCGTCTGTGTTCACGCCCGGTAAGCGGATCTTCAGAATCCCTATTTTGGCTCGGGGATCCGACGACAGACTGAGGTGAGCAGGCACGCCGCCACGGTCCATGGCCCACTGGCGAACCTCGGCGTGGTCCGTAGTCATCCGCGTCGCGCCCATATGCGATCCATCCTTTCCCTAGGATGGCTTCGCAAGCCAAGTGCCATCCCCATCATGTCCCCCGGCGCGGCCCTTGCAGCTACGAAACCCCTGATGCCCTGGAGCCGCAGCAAATATTACATCCTCACGGGTTCTGTGTCGCGCGATGACCGTGAGAGTGTGCTCAAGCAGGGCGATACGTTTGCAGTTTTCGACCGCTTCGGAGATATCCGCGGAGAGCACGGCATTTTCCACGAGGACATGCGCTTCGTCTCTTCGTGGCTATTGAGGCTAGAAGGCGAAAATCCGCTGCTCCTGAGTTCCTCGACGGACGACTCCGGCACGTCGATGACGGCGCACCTGACCAATCCCGACATGAAACTCGAATCGGGTCTGGAACTACTCCGTGGAACCTTACACATGGCCCGGCACAAGTTCCTCTGGAACGGCGCGTGTCACGAGCGACTCAGCCTATTCCACTACGGTGCGTCCACACTTTCACTCAAGATCCGCCTTTCGTTCGACGCGGACTTTATGGACATCTTCGAGATACGTGGAACACAACGCGACAATCGCGGCCGCATCCTAGAGCCGATTTCCCAGGGGAACATCGTACAAGTCCGCTACGAGAGCTTGGACCGTATCCCGCGCAGTTTGCGGCTCGTTTGCTCCGATTTACCGGCTCAGACGCGACGGCACGAACTCGAGTTCAGGCTGGAGTTATCCCCCGGCCACGAGCGCGACTTGTACTTCTCGCTGTGCTGTGAGACGGGCTCGAACCATGGTCCGTCCAGCATCCATCGAGCAAGTCATGAACGCGCTGCAACGGAGCTACAGTCTGCACTCGAGAAGGCGCGCACAACGCAGTGCGAGGTCAAGACGCCTAGCGCGCGCTTCAATGAGTTCCTGCAGCGCTCACTCAACGACCTGAGTATGCTGGTCACCGAGACCCGAGAGGGCCCCTACCCCTATGCAGGTTTGCCGTGGTTTAGTACGCCCTTCGGTCGCGACGGCATCCTCACTGCACTCGAGGTTTTATGGCTCGACCCCTCACTCGCACGCGGCGTCCTACGGTTTCTCGCCGCCACCCAGGCGACGGATACAGACCCGGAATGTTTCGCTGAACCTGGGAAAATCCTGCACGAAACAAGGCGCGGCGAGATGGCCAATCTCGGCGAGGTACCGTTTGGACGCTACTACGGCAGTATCGACTCGACTCCTCTGTTTTTGGTGCTTGCCGGCGCCTATTACGAAGCGACAGCAGACCTCGCTCTTATCGAAACCCTGTGGCCCCAACTGGACCTCGCTCTAACCTGGATGGAAACTTTCGGCGACAAGGACGGTGACGGCTTTCTCGAGTACGACAGCAACGCTTGCAGCCAAGGCTGGAAAGATTCGTCAGACGCCATCTTCCACGCAGATGGATCAGACGCCAAAGGTTCTATCGCTCTGTGCGAGGTCCAGGCCTACGCCTACGCCGCGTATGTGCACGCGGCAAAACTCGCGCACGTCCTGAAGCGCGAGGAACGAGCCCGGAAGCTCGAGGCTCTCGCGCGCGACCTACACAAGCGTTTCGAGGCCGCCTTTTGGTGCGAGGAAATCGGCACGTACGCGCTGGCCCTCGACGGCGAAAAACGGCCCTGTCGCATACGCACCTCGAATGCAGGCCACTGTCTATTTGCAGGCCTGGCGTCGAAGGAGCACGCAGAGCACTTGGCGCAAACCTTGTTCGAGCCGCACAGTTTTTCCGGTTGGGGCATCCGCACGCTGGCACGCGAAGAAGCTCGCTACAATCCGATGGCCTACCACAACGGCTCTGTCTGGCCTCACGACAATGCCCTGATCGGCGCGGGACTTAGCGCCTACGGCTACCAGCAACAAGCGCTACGCATTCTGCTCGGTCTCTACGAGTCCACGCTGCACGCGTCCACGCCTCGCCTGCCTGAGCTCTTCTGCGGCTTCCCACGTGCCCAGGGCGAAGCGCCCACCGTATACCCCGTGGCCTGCTCTCCTCAAGCCTGGGCCGCCGGAGCGCCGCTACTGCTGCTCAAGGCGTGCCTGGGTCTCACTATCGACGCTCCCAATCACCGCGTACAATTCGTGCGGCCCGTCCTGCCGCCTTTCTTGAACGAGCTGTCCATCCATCGGTTGCGCGTCGGCGAAAGCACCGTGGATCTCGCGCTGCACCGCTATCCCGAAGATGTGGGCATCCACGTCCTCAGCCGCTCGGGTCCTGTGGAGATCATCAATGTGAAGTAGCCTGAACGGCCACGCTGCTCGCCTAGCTGGGCCAAGTCGGCGTCTTATTGTACCCTGTAGCCATGGCCGTCCCCGAAAGCGTGGTCGAACAAGTCGTGACCGACGTGTCCAGCCAAATGCAGGACCCGAATTTCGTCCAGCTCAGCGTAGGCGTGTTCGTCGAGGCACAGCCGCAGATCAGCCGCTTTTTAAGCGCCAAAGCTGCACGACTCGGCGGCGCCCAGAGTCTCGTCCACCTCGTCTTCCATGCCCAGGTGCTGCTCGAGTGCATGCGCCGGCATACGGGGCATGAGCTGCCCGAGGTGAGCTTCATCCAGCTCGACCAAGCCTCCCAGGAAAGAGATTTCAAGCTCGCGTTCGCGGCCAGGGAGCCGCACCTTGCGAGCTATGTCGCATCGAACGTAGACGACGACGCACTGAAGAACGAGCTGTGCCGCATCGGGCTTGCGCTGGGACTTTCCGCTTGAGCGGCTTCAGGCGTCTTCCAGAAAGCTTGCGTAGCGCGTCAAGAGTTCGCCTGTGTAGTGCGACATAGACAACACACTCTGCATGAAGTCTGCACGCTGCCTGGCCACGCGGAGCTCGGCACCGCGAACTTTGTCCTCGGCCTCCAGCACTTGCACGGCGGTCGACGAGCCTGTGGCATAGCGAGCTTGCTCAGCGGCAAGCTGCTTACGCGCAATGTCTAAGGTGCGCTCGGCGAGAACAAGCGCTTGTTCGCCAGAGCGTCCGCGCTCGTGCAGTAGTGCGACTTGAGCTGCGATGCGCTGGCGGCCCTGTCTTAGGTTTTGCTCGGCAACTTCCGTGGCAATGCGCGCCTTCGCGGCCTCGGCTCGCTCACGTCGGCGGTTGACCGGAGCTTCAAAAGTCAGCCCCACATATCCGCTCACCGCGCTGAGGTCCGAGATCTGACCTAAAGCAGCGGCCATTTCCTGATAGCCCATGCCCTGAGCCTGCAAGTACGAGTCGAGGTCAAGCTTTGCACGCTGCGAGTCGCTTGCCGTCTTGGCCTGCAACACAGCCAGCTCAAGCGATGAATAGAGTTCCTTTAGCTCCGCCGACTCAGACAAAGCCATGCGCTCTGACACGTCGCGCGCGGGCAGCGTGGCGATAGGCTCGCTCTCGGCCTCTGCACCGTCGAGCTCACCCGCGCCGATCACACCCATTTTCTCAGAAAGTTCGAGCTCACGCTGCCGGTGCGTCAAGCGCGCACTCAGCAGACTTTCCTCGCGTGTCGCGACCTGCGTGTCGAACGCAAAAACCTCGGCAGGCGCGAGCGAACCCGTATCTACACGGGCCTGCGCTTGGACGCGTTGCTGCTCGGCCACTGCTCGCGCTTGCTCTTCAATCTTGACCGTGGCCGTCGCGTACCAGAGCTCCCAATAGGCACTCAGGGCGTCGCGCAGGACCTCGCTCGCCACGCGGTCACGTGTGTGCTCGATCGTGTTGCGCTTGACGCGGGATGCCAAGAGCGCCGCCTCGTTGACCGCCCTGCCCCGACCACGCATGAGCGGTTGCTTGAGGCTCAACTTGACCAAGGCGCCCACACCCGGGCCAAAACTTCCCTGGGGAATAGTGCCGAAAGATTGACTGTAGTAGGTTTGGTGTACGTTGGTGGCGACCCGCAACGTAAGATCCGTTCCCCACACCGTATGCTTTCTCAGCTCAGCCCCGGCATCCGCCCTGCGGACGCGGTTGGTCGTGACAAGGGCCCGGGTCGTGAAAGACGTCGGTGCACCGCTGCCTGACGTCACCGGTGTGAGCTGACGTACCAGGTTCGGGTTGGCCGCCTGGGTCGCGCTGAGATCGGCCGCAATCACTGGCGCGTACTGCGCTTCGAGTCCCGAAGCATCCCAACGCGCGCTCTCGGCCTGGAGAAGAGCAGAGCGGAGCGTCGGATTGTGTTTAGCGGAAAGGCGCACGACATCCGCTTCAAACAGAGCTTGTTTCAAAGCCGCTTCTTGCGCCACTTCGTTCGCCTGCACAGAGAGGGCAGACAAAAGGCACGCCACGAGCGCGCCCGCTCCAATGATTCGACTACTCATGACGCAAGGCCTCGATGGGATTGAGACGCGCCGCTTTGCGCGCAGGAAAAAAGCCGAAAGCGAGGCCCACAAAGGCCGAGAACGCCACGGCAATGAGCACCACTTCGGGCCTGAATGCGAAGGGAATATTGAGGGCTTGTCCAGCAACGAAAGCCCCTCCTAGCCCGACCAACATCCCTACGAGACCGCCGAGCACGCAGAGCAGAACGGCTTCGACCAAGAACTGCAGTAAGACCTCATGGGCCCGGGCTCCGACCGCGAGGCGCGTGCCTATCTCGCGCGTGCGCTCCGTGACCGACACCAACATGATGTTCATGATGCCGATGCCACCAACGAGCAGACTCACAGCAGCCACTGCACCGAGCAACGCGGTAAGGACGCCCGTCACGTTCTGGAGTGTCTGCAGAATCTCCCGCGTGTCACGCACGGCAAAGTTATCGAGCTGCCCCACGGAGATACGCCGGCGCTCCCGCATGAGGTCTGTGACCTGCTGCTTCGCCTTACTGATGAGGGACTCTTCCACCGCGCTTACCGCGATGGATCCGACATCTGCATTGCCAGCTATCCTGCGCTGAAAGGCCGCAAGCGGCATCAGGATGAAGTCGTCCTGATCCATGCCAAAGGTCGACTGCCCCTTCGACACCGAAACTCCGATAATGAGACACGACGTGCGGCCCAGGCGAATCACGGCCCCTAGCGGGTCCTGATGGCCAAATAGCTTTTCCTGCACGGTCGTGCCGATCACGCAGACCGGCTGGGCGCTCGCGAGTTCGATGTCGGAGAAAATGCGGCCTTGATCGATGCGGATATTGCGAATCTCGAAGTATTCGTTCGTGGTGCCCGTGACCGTCGTATTCCAGTTTTGATTGGAAAACACCGCCAGCACCGAGCGCCCTGAAGACGGCGCGACGCGCAGCACCGCCGAGGCGTCGCGACCGATGGCCCGCGCGTCATCGAGTGTGAACGGTGACGCACTCTCGCTCACGGGCCCACGCTTATCTGCGCCAGGAAACACGGTGAGCATGTTCACGCCCATGCCGGAGATCTCTCCGGTTACTTTCTGCGTGGCACCCTCACCCAGCGTCACCAAGGCGATAACCGACGCGACGCCGATGATGATGCCCAACGTCGTCAGAGACGAACGCAACTTGTTGCGCTGAATCTCCCGAAAGGCCATCTGCATCGTGCTCATCGCCACGAAAAAGGCTGAGCTCATGCGCTGACCCTCCGAACGCTCTCGTCACTCTCGATGAGGCCATCGCGAAAGACCAGCGTACGCCGCGCAAAAGCCGCAATATCAGGCTCGTGCGTGACCATGACGATGGTGATGCCCCGCGTCTCATTGAGCCCCACCAATAGATTCATGATCTCCACGCTACGCGCACTGTCCAGGTTACCCGTAGGTTCGTCTGCAAGTAATAGCGACGGTTCCGTGACAATGGCGCGCGCGATGGCGACACGCTGCTGCTGCCCACCCGAGAGCTCGGCTGGCGTATGGTGCTCGCGTCCGTTGAGGCCCACGTCGTGCAGCGCCCTCAGCGCTCGCTCTCTGCGCTCTTTGGCACGCATGCGGCGATAGACGAGCGGCAGCTCCACATTCTCGAGTGCGGTGGTTCGTGCGAGCAAATTGAAGCCCTGGAACACGAATCCGAGGTAGTGCCGCCGCAGCAACGCAAGCTGATCGAGCGAGAGGCCCGTGGTGTCTACGCCGCGAAAGTAGTAGCTGCCCGACGTGAGGCGATCGAGACAGCCCAAGATGTTCATGCATGTGCTTTTGCCGGATCCACTCGGCCCCATGGCCGCCACGAACTCTCCGGCCTCGATGCGCAGGTTTACCCCAGCGAGTGCGCGCACCTCGGACTCTCCGTGTCCGTAGATCTTTCGCGCCTCGCGCAGCGAAAGTAAGGGATGCGTATCAGGGGCGCCCACGCTTGATCTCCACAACGTCGACGAGCACCTGTTCCCCCTCGTTCAGCCCTTCGGAGATCAGCTCCGTGAACTGCCCATCGCTCGCTCCCGTACTCACGTTGCGCGGCGTGGGAGCTCCGTTCTCCATCACCCAGACTCTACGCTGGCCGGGCGTCGGCCTCGCAAGCTCCGGGGCCAAATTGGGAGGAGTAAACCGCAACGCGGCGTTCGGCACCGCAAGCACGTTCTTGCGTTCGTCCGCGACGATGGTGGCCGTGGCCGTCATGCCTGGGCGCAGCAAAAGCTCGCCGTTGTCGACCGAGAGCACAGCCTCGTAGCTCACGACGTTTTGGTCTTCTTTCGGCTCGTTACGCAGCGAAATCACCTTCGAGGGAAAGACCTTTTCGGGATAGGCATCCACCAAGAACTTGGCGACTTGGCCTTCTTTCGCGCGGCCGATATCCGCCTCGTCGATGTAGACATAGAGGCTCATTTGCCGCAGGTCCTCAGCCAACTTGAACAATATTGGCGTGGTGAAGCCGGCCGTCACGGTCTGCCCAGACTCCACCAAACGTGAGAGCACGATGCCGTCGATAGGCGAGATAATTTGGGTCTTCTCGAGGCGTGATTTCGACGACTTGAGCGTGGCTGCTGCCACCGTGGCGCTGGCATTGCTGCTCGCTAGGGCCGCCTTGGCGCGCTCGCGCACAGCTTGCGCGGATTCGAGTTCACGCTGAGAAACCAGACCTTGCTTGGCTTGCTGCTCTGCGCGCGCCGCACTTTGCTCGCTCTCCACAAGTGTGGCGCGAGCCTGCGCAATCGACGCCTGAGCCGCAGAGACCTGCGCCTTGGCCTCTTCGTGCGCGGCCTTGAGCTGCTCCGGGTCGACCTCTGCGAGCACCTGTCCCTTTTTGACTTGGTCATTAAAGTCGACGCTCACACGCGTGATGCGACCCGATACTTCGGCGCCTACTTCAACCGTGTTCATGCCCTTGAGGGTGCCGGTCGCCGAGATCACGACCTGAATGTCCCCGCGCTTCACCGCCGCGCTTTCGTAGCGGGGCGCAAGCTCGATGGCGCGCTTCTCGAGGTACCGAGGTACAGCCCAGGCGCCGACCCCAACCACCGCCAACCCGAGCACCAAAAGCGGCCACCTAGTACGGGATCGCCCGCTCCCCGCCATGCCGAGGGTTTTGACTACTTCGGGATCGCCTTGCGTTTCCGCCGTCTCCATCGTCCACCAGCCTAGGTACGCAGCGCTGTACGTCCACTGTACAATCGTTGAATAATCAAAAATATTTCCGCTTACGGTGAAACGACTGCAAGTTCTGCAGCGGCTTCTCGGACCTCAGGTGGAAGACCAAGCTCCTGTCGGTAGAGATCGACGACCTGGCGTTGGAGCTTGCGTGCGGTTGCACCCTTCGCCCCGATGGGAGCACAGGGCCGCACCTGGTATTCCACGGGCCTGTCGGGCAGCTCATGCCACGGTGCCTCTTTGTGCAAAGCGGGAGGCTCTGCGCGAATCACCACCGGCAGCACATCGGTTTCTGTCGTGGAGGCGATGGAAAACGCCCCCTTGAACATATTGCCGAGACCTCGCGGCGGGGAGCGTGTGCCCTCCGGAAAAATCACGACCGAAAAACCCTGCGCAAGCCGCTCCCGCACGCTCTCGAGCAAGCGCGTGTTCGAGGCCATACTGCCATCCCCGCCGTCGATGTGACCGCAGTAGCCGAACAGGCGATGGAGAAAGCGATCCGTCCAGATCTTGTGCTTCACCACTACGCAGGCCTCCTGGTACACCGAAAGCACAGCCACCACATCGATGGTCGTTGGATGATTTGCCACCACCACCACGGGCTTGCCAGGAAGCCCTGGATCCACCAGACGCGCGTTGAAGTTGAAAATGCGCGCCCAGCGCAAAATATCGAGCGTCACGCGGAAGCATTGGCTGAGCGCACGCTGATTGCGACGAATGCGCTCTTGGGAATCGGAACAGGTCAGGGAATAGAGCGGCAAGAACAGCCAGCCAAACACGGCGCCTGCGCAATAAAACCCCGTGAAGATCAGCGCCCCACGGACGATTTTGAACCAACGCCAGAACACCCTATCCCCCATCTCCACTGCAAAGCCGACGTTTCTTGCCACGTCTCGCCCAAGGCGGTCAAAGGCGCTCGCTCGGCGACCCGCTGTGGTCATTGCCCACCGAGCGTCTTTGGGTCAGAACGGCGACCTTCGAGGCCTTTATAATGCCCTCTTTCAACCCCTGTGTGCTCATACCCACCTACGACAACCCCGCGACGATTCGCGGCGTGGTGGAACACGCGCGGCGCTATCTGCCGCACGTCCTCGTCGTAGACGACGGCTCGCATGCAGAAGCGCGTGACGTATGCCGCGGGCTCGAGCACGAGGGGTTGTGCACACTCGTCCGTCACGAAGTCAATCAAGGCAAAGGCGCCGCCGTAAAGACTGGTTTTCGCCTGGCACAGGAGCTGGGCTTCACGCACGCCGTGCAGGTAGATGGCGACGGACAACACGCACTCGACCGTATTCCCGCGTTTGTCGCACTCGCGCGTGACAACCCCGAAGCCTTGGTACTCGGACACCCTGTCTACGACGATACCTTGCACAAGGGGCGCTACGCAGCGCGTCTGGTCACGCGTTTCTGGAACTACATTGAAGTGCTCGGGCCCAGCATCGGCGATTCCATGTGCGGGTTCCGCGTGTATCCCATCGAGGCAGCCCTCGCTGCAGACACGCGCGGCGACCGCATGAACTTCGATATCGAGATCCCCGTACGCATGGTCTGGAACGGCATTCGCATCATCAACGAAAAAGTCCCCGTCCGCTATCTCACGGCGGAAGAGGGCGGAATCTCTCACTATCAAACCTTCTGGGATACGGCGCAGATTAGCTGGACACATACCAAGCTCGTGTGTGAGGGCTTACTGCTTGTGCTCAGTTGGCCGTTGCGGCGACTATTCCGCCGGGCGCGTGGCTGAACATGCAGGAGAGCAAGAAGGCCGCCTGGCTCTCCCATGAAGAACGCGGAACCATCCTTGGGATTCGCTTCGTCGTAGGCCTGTGTAACCTTTTCGGACGCCGCGCAGGGCGAGCCTTCATCTACGTGCTCGCCGCCTATTACACGGTGTTCTCTGCGCGAGGACGGCGTGCCTCACGTGCCTTCTTGCAGCGCGTATTTGGGCGCACGCCCACGATTTATGAAGTTTACACTCACCTGGCGACCTTTGCGCTGGTGGCGCTCGATCGGGTGTTCCTGTTGCAAGGCCAGCGCTCGCGCTTCGTGCTCAACTCGCACGGCACAGAGAACCTCGATGAACTGACAGCCAAGAAACAGGGAGCCATCCTGCTTGGCGCACACATCGGAAGCTTCGAGGCCATGCGCGCACGCGGAGAAGGCCGAGGCCACGACATCCGCGTGCTCGCGTACAACGAGAATGCAAAGAAGATAACTCAAGTGCTCTCGGCGCTCGCGCCCGAGATGCAAGACCGGGTGATTTCTCTCGGCTCCGTAGATGCGCTTCTGCGCGCGAAAGAAGCCGTCGATGCGGGCGCCATGGTGGCAATGCTCGGCGACAGGACCGGCCTCAACAGCAAATCCACGCTGGTTACATTCATGGGACAAGCGGCTCCGCTACCTACGGGCCCATTTCTGCTCGCCGCAGCCCTGCGTTGCCCGGTTTTGCTGGTCTTCGGCATCTATCGTGGGGGAAACTGGTACGAGATGCACTGCGAGCCCTTCGCAGACAAAATCGAGCTACCGCGCAAGACCCGCGATGAATCCCTGCAGGCCTATTGCCAAGCTTACGCCGCTCGCCTCGAGCATTTCGCGCAAAAACACCCGTATAACTGGTTCAACTTGTATGACTTCTGGAATCCTTGATGCCGCGCCGAATCGTTGATTTTCCCTCGAAAATGTCTCGCTTTATCTCGGTGCGCTCAGCTTCACTTTTGGCGTTCGTGCTGGCGTGCCTCTCGATTGGAGCCGCCTCCGAGCCTCCGTCGCGCGCACGTAGGCGGGCTGGTGTGCGTGAGAATCTGCGCGCCGCAGCCTTGATTTCGAAAGACGTGTGGCAAGCCGAACCAGAAAGTCCGCGCAGCATTGACCTTACTCGCTTCGCTCACGCCATTCGCCAGGTGTGCGGCGTCATGCCCAAGGGGCGTGCGGACCGCTACGCAGAGTGGATCGCCACAAGCGCTGAGCGACACGGAGAAGATGCCTTTTTAATAGCAGCCATTATGTATCGCACCAGTCGCTGCCTGCCGGATGCGCGCAACGTCGAAGGCCATGGCTTGACCGCTATCCAACTGAGCATGTACGCCCAAAACGCGCGTGGACGTCGCTTGAGTTACCTCGTTCCTGAGGGCCAAGGCTTTGCGGAGCGCACGAAGGAACTCCGCTTTGGCTTCATCGAAAACTCGCTCATGAATGCAGAAGCCAACATCGAGTGGGCAGCCGCACTGCTCGCCATGTGGCGAGAGCAACACGTCTGGGTCGACCAAAAGTTCGAGAACGAACCGCACAGACACTACGTCTCGCACTTCGTGTGGGGCGACCGCGTAAAGAGTGCGCGCGCAGAAGACCGCATCATGACGGATCGCAGGCGTCTCCTCGCCCACTACGGCGTCACGCTGCCTGCGCCAGCGCACGTGTTTCGCAAGGTAACTTGGGGCTCACCGCTGGAAGCGCCGCCGCGCGTCGTGAGCAGTCAGCCGGGTGCCGACCGCGAAGAAGGCCTACGCTTGCACCGCGGAGTCGATGTGGAAGCCACCCTCGGCGAGCCCGTGCTTGCCGTGGCCGACGGGCGCGTGAGCTTCGCCGGAGTGGATTTACCGGGGCATGCCAACAACGCCGTCATGGATCCGAAGGCCATTTTAGAGGTGCCGCGCAAGGCACTGGGCCACGGCGGACGCTACGTGTGTGTGACGCATGCAGACAGCGAGAGTGCGGGCCCCCTGCTCGGCGACGACGGTAAGCCTGAGGCGTGGCTGCGTTCCTGTTACATGCATCTCGAGGACGTGCGTGTTCGCGTGGGCCAGCGCGTAACGCGCGGCGAGATCGTGGGTACCGTGGGACGCACCGGCATGAAGCGCTCAGCGCCCCACTTACACCTCGAGATCAAGACCGACCGCAAGCTCTACGATGCGCGCGATGTACTGGTAGGCAGCCTGATAGGCGAGCCGCC
>CAZEWA010000096.1:0-3014 GCA_964515685.1 uncultured Polyangiales bacterium
TCTCTCGTATAGTCCGCGTGCGTGCGCTAGAAAAGGCCCTATGAAGGCTCTTCACGGTGTGCGGGTACTCGAGCTTGGCCAGCTTATCGCCGGACCCTTTGCAGGTTCCATGCTGGCAAACTTTGGGGCAGAGGTCATCAAAGTGGAGCCGCCCACCGTAGGCGATCCCATGCGGAGCTGGCGGATGATGCACGAGGGTACATCGCTCTGGTGGTACGGCATCGCTCGCAACAAGAAGTCCATCACGCTTGATTTGCGAAAGCCCGAGGGTCGAGCGCTACTGCGGCAGCTCATTGCGCAGTGCGATATCGTGATTGAGAATTTTCGTCCCGGTCGCCTGGAGGAGTGGGGGCTCTCCTACGATGAACTTGCGAAGGAGCATCCGGGTCTCATTATGGTGCGCGTGTCGGGCTGGGGCCAAAGCGGGCCCTACGCGAAGCGTCCGGGGTTCGCGAGCGTGGCCGAAGGCATAGGTGGGCTGCGCTATCTCGTAGGCGATCCAGACAGGCCTCCCGTGCGCACGGGCGTGAGCATCGGAGATTCCATCGCGGCGCTGCACGCTGTGATAGGGGCACTGACGGCGCTCCATCATCGCGAGCGAACGGGGCAGGGGCAGATTGTGGACACCGCAATCTATGAGAGCGTGTTCAACATGCTCGAGAGTCTGCTGCCTGAGTATGATTTCTTTGGCCAGGTACGTGAGCGCTCGGGGGCCAAGCTTGCGGGTATCGTGCCGAGCAGCACCTATCGTTGTCGTGATGGGAAGTACGTCATCATCGGAGGAAATGGTGACAGCATCTTTCGACGCTTGATGCGGGCCATCGGGCGCGAAGACTTAGCGCAGGATCCACGCGTTGCACACAATCCTGGACGCGTTGTCCACGAGGCGGAGATCGACGCGGCTATCTCGGCATTTACTTCGCAACACGACTACGAGCACGTATTCGCGGCGCTCGAAGTTGCAGAAGTGCCAGCGGGCCCCATCTACAGCATCGCCGATATCGCAGAAGACCCGCAGTACAAGGCTCGCGCCATGTTCGATGAGGTTTCATTACCCGACGGTCGTTCCCTCAGGATTCCTGCGGTGGTGCCCAAGCTCAGTGCGACGCCAGGAAGCACGGAGTGGATAGGGCCGACGCTTGGAGCGCACAACCGAGAGGTGTACGGAGACCTTTTGGGCTTGTCTGAGGAAGAAATCGCGGCGCTTCAGTCCCAGCAGGTTATCTGACGCTTTCTCGTGGGAGCCGCGGGGATTCGCGTGCATCGGCTCAAGTCGTCGGCTTGAGCTTTCGCACTTCTACGCCGATAGCCGTCAGGTGCGACATGCCAGACAGCGGCTCTAGGGAAGCTGCGCCATCCGGCGCGAGGAGATTCGCGTTCACTCCGGGAAACTTCTGCGCGACCTTCAGTCCATCGGCGTTTTGATGCCCCCAGCCATGAGGCAATGCCACGCTTTTGGGCATCATTTCATCGCTGAGTGTTACTTTGACGCGTAGCGTGCGCTCTCCGTTTTGCAGCTCGCATTCCTCGCCTTCCGTGATGCCCCGTTCAGCTGCGTCGCTCGGGTGGAGCGTGAGTAGATTTTCTCCCCTGCGCGCATCCCCGGCCAAGGAAGGTGCATTGTGCATCCATGAATTGTGACTGCGTCGTTCGCGTTTGGTGATGAGGAGGAGTTGGTCTTTTGCCCGCAATTGCGCATCGAAGATGGCTTCGAGTTCTGCGGCGCGCGCAAGAAAGGCCTTGGGCGCAAGGCGCACGCGCTTTTCCTCGTTGAGGATGCCCTTTTTGAGGAAACTGGTGTGCTCATGGGGCTCGAGCAAGATTCCGTGCGGATTTCTGCGCACTTTGCCGAGAGTAAGTTTTTCGAGTAGTAAGAGTCCCATGAAGAGTAAGGTCGGCGCAAAGCGCAAAAGGCGCGGCAAGAAGCTGCCCTTTTCACGCAGGGATAGGTTGAGCCACCATTGAATGAGCGCAGAGCCATTGAATGGAACGCCGCATACGCGATTGAGATGCGCAAAGATCCACCATTCGTCCTTCGATTCTCCGCGTGGCTGAACCACGGGGTCGACGAACTGCGCGTACGGGATAGGTTGGTAGCCCGAGATGCCCATGGGCACATCGGAGCGCTCCAAGAAAGAGGTCGCAGGCAGGATGTAGTGGGCGAGATTTCCCGTTTCATTGCGAAAAAGGTCGATGCAGACGAGCAGTTCGAGGCTTTGCAGGGCCTCGCCCAGGCGCGCGCTGTTGGGGCAACTCAAGAGTGGATTGCCCGCCGTGACGAACATGGCGCGTAGCTGCCCTTCGCCTGGTGTCAGAATCTCGTCGGCCAGGATGCCAGCTGGCAGGCTGTCGATGACTGAAGGATGGTCGCCAAAGCGCGAGCGCTTTCGGAGAATCTTGTCTCCTGTAGGAAAGACCAGGCGAGCTGTGCGCTGTTGCTGGCGCGTCATCAGCATCGTGCCCTTGCGATCGAAGTGCCCGGAGAGAATCTGGATGGCGTTGAGCAGCCAGACCGCGAGCGTCCCTTCAGGGCCTTGGTTTACGCCGGTTCCGGCGTACATTACGGAGCTTTCAGCCGTGCAGTAGTCGCGCACCAACTGCCGTAAGTCTGCTGCCGGGATACTGGTGAGCGCTTCGACTCGCTCCGGAGGAAATGGCGCGACCACGTTGCGTAACGCATCGAGTCCTGACACCAGACTCTGTAGTTCACGGGATGGCGGGAACTCGGACAAGAGAACGTGGGCGAACGCGAGGAAGAAGAATACGTCCGAACCAGGTCGAATCGGCATGTGACAGCCGACGTGCGCAGACGATTCTGTGCGCCGCGGATTGACGAAAACCACGCGCCCCTTGGGGCGCTTTTCGACGCGCTTGAGGCGCTCTACTACGCGTGGGTAGTTCGCCATGCTCAACTGTGAAATGGCGGGATTCGTTCCCACCATGACCACGCAAGAAGCGTGGTCGATGTCTGGTACGGCCTGTAAGAGCGGTGAGCCGAACATCTCTTGTGATGC
>CAZEWA010000096.1:3114-16199 GCA_964515685.1 uncultured Polyangiales bacterium
CGGCGTTTCGAGCCTGTCGGGCGAGTTGTGCAGTTCGACATAGCGGATGCCTTTCACGCAGGCGAACCCTTGGCTCACCACATGCTGGGCATCGGGAGTGAGCTTGAGGACGCGTTCGCCTTCAACCTCGGCCACGAGCCCGCAGCTAGCTTCGCAAATGCGGCAAAACGTGATCTTGGAAGTCGTAGCGCTGGCCATCGGTTGAGCATCACAGGGCAAGGGTTTAGAGGCTTTTCTGCGTCAGAGACGGAGGCGAGAGGTATCGCCCGAGCAAGGCATCAGAAGCAAGACGTTCGTTTACGCAGCTGGAGAGAACCCGTCTTGCCTGTTAAGCTCAGCACCATGAAAACGCCGGAGACCGAGGTTGTTTCACGTCATTCCCGAGGCACGCTCGTATTCTTCGCCGTCGTTTTCATGTTCGCGCTCTACTGGTTTGGCTACTTGCTCTGGGATTTCGTCACGGACATGGTGCTCGGGTTTCTCATCGCGGGCGGCTGTCGCGCCTACTATTTGCGTCTCTTGCCGCGGGTGTCTGGCAACCGCACGCTGGCCGGCGCCTTGGTCACGCTGGTCGTCGCGATAGTGATAGCCCTGCCCACGGTGTGGCTGCTCACCAGTCTCTCCAAGCAGGCTGCGAGTGCCTATGACACGGTGCGTAGCGCTCTCGCCGAGGCCACGGTGCAAGAGGCGCTGCGAGGCGAGGGCTGGGTGGGGCGCAACGCGAGCCACCTGTGTGAGCTGGTGGGAATCGAGTACACGCCCGAAGCGTTTCGCGACTCGGGTGCAACGGCCGCCGGGTCCGTCGCGAGCTTTTTGAGTTTGCAGCTCAATAGCCTCGTTACGAATGTGGTCTCGGGCATCTACCACTTCTTGATGATGCTTGTTTTCGTGTTTTTCGGACTCATCGATGGCCCTGCGATCAAGCGCCGCATTTTCGAGCTCTCGCCGCTTCCAGACGAAGAAGAGGAGCGCATCGTCAAGACGTTTCACAACGTGGGCGGCGCCATTTTGATGGGCAACGGTGTGGGCAGCGTGCTGCAGGGGGTGCTCGGCGGCGTCGCGATGTGGGCCGTTGGCCTGAGCTCGCCGCTCTTTTGGGGCGCTGTGATGAGCGTGTTTGCGTTCTTGCCGCTTCTGGGCGTGCACGCCGTGTCGATTCCGGCGAGCCTCTACCTTGTGATGCAAGGGCGATACACGGCAGCCATGGGATTTTTCCTGTTCTGCGTGTGTGAGAGCGTGGTGATCGAGAATGTGCTCAAGCCGCGCCTCATGGGAAGCCGCATGCAGATGCACAGCATGTTGATCTTCTTCGCGGTCCTGGGCGGCATCGCATCGTTTGGCCTGGCCGGGTTGTTGTACGGGCCACTGATTGCCGCCTTCTTCCTGACCGTTGTCGACCTGTACGAGCTCTCCTACAGGGAGCAGTTCTTCGGCATCACGCGCAAAGAAGGAGAAGCACCGATTCAGGTGTAATGATCCACTGAAGCTCGCGTCTTCCAGGGAGGAGAGCCATGGAGATAGCCCCGAACCGCACACAACCGAATGCCGTATTGGTGGCACGCTTGCTGGACAACCGGCAGGCGTTTCTGGGCTTCTTGGAGCGGCGTGTGGGAGATCGAGCGCTGGCCGAAGACATCCTGCAGGAGGCTTTCGTGCGCGGCATCGACAGGCTCTCGAGCGTGCGGGATGACGAGTCGGTGACGGCGTGGTTTTATCGTGTGCTTCGTAATGCCGTGGTGGACCACGCGCGGCGTAGGGCATCGGAGCAACGCAATCTTTTATCGCTCGCGGAAGAGCTCCAAACCCTAGACCACGAATCTGCGCCCGATCTCAAGAACGAGGTCTGTGCATGCATCACACGGCTCGCAGACACGCTCAAGCCTGAGTATGCCGAGTCGGTGCGGCGAATCGATGTGGAGGGCGTGGCGCTGAAGGTCTATGCCGAAGAAGTGGGCATTACGCCGAACAATGCAGCGGTGCGCGTGTTCCGTGCGCGTGAGGCGCTCAAGAAACGTCTTCGCGATTGCTGCGGCGCGTGCGCCGATCACAGCTGTGTGGACTGTAGCTGCGCGAAGACGTGACTTTGACGCGCTGAGGAACGCTCAGGCTTCGGTCGGATTGCTGCGTGAGTCCTTGAGCATCACGTCGTGCACGCCACCTTCGTGGATGCTGACCGTGCTCGCTACCGTAATACGCGCGTTTTGGTACAGGTCGCGCAGCGAAAGTGAACCACAGTTACACATGGTGGAGCGCACTTTGGCGAGGGTGGTCTCGAGGTTGTCCTTCAGCTTGCCCGCGTAGGATACGTAGCTGTCGACGCCTTCCTCGAACTCCAGCTGATCCTTCTTCTTCTTGTCGGACTTCTCGCCGCCGTGGTCGTAGCGCTGCCAGTTGCGTGCGCGGTTGCTGCCCTCGCCCCAGTACTCCTTCATGAACTGGTTGTTCACGCGGACCTTGCGACCGGGTGCTTCATCGAAGCGCGCGAAGTAGCGGCCCATCATCATGAAGTCAGCGCCCATCGCGAGCGCCAAGGTGATGTGGTAGTCCTGACTGATGCCGCCGTCCGAGCAGATCGGCACGTAAATGCCGGTCTTTTGGAAGTATTCGTCGCGTGCCTTCGAGACTTCAATCAGCGCTGAGGCCTGACCGCGACCGATGCCCTTTTGTTCGCGTGTGATGCAGATGGAGCCGCCGCCGATGCCGACCTTGACGAAGTCTGCACCTGCCTCGGCCAAGTACAGGAAGCCTTCGCGGTCTACGACGTTGCCGGCACCGATGTAGCTCTTCGGATGCTCGCGACGCACGAACTCGATGGTGTCTTTCTGCCATTCCGAATAGCCGTCGGAGGAGTCGATACACAGCACATCGGCGCCCGCTTCGATGAGAGCGGGCACGCGCTCGCGATAATCGCGGGAGTTGATGCCGGCGCCGACAATCAGGCGCTTTTCATGGTCGACGTTCTCGAGCGGGTGCTCCTGGTGCGACTCGTAGTCCTTACGAAACACCAGATATTGCAGGTGTTCGCGCTCATCGACCACAGGCAAACAGTTGAGCTTGTG
The DNA here is from genome assembly GCA_964515685.1 of uncultured Polyangiales bacterium. Lineage (GTDB taxonomy): Bacteria > Myxococcota_A > Polyangia > Polyangiales > DASUME01 > DASUME01. Next base: position 6,174 of record CAZEWA010000096.1, read on the forward strand.
CTTCCAGATGAGCTCGTTCGCCTCTTCCAGCACGAGGCCTGCGCGGCCGGTGTGCAGTGCGCGAAAGGGCGTCATGATGTTTCGCACGGGCGTCTCGCTCGGCGTCTTGTGGGCGCGGTAATCACGGCTCGTGATGATGCCCAAGAACTTGCCGGTGGGGCTGCCGTCTTCGGTGATGGCGACCGTGGAGTGCCCCGAATTTTCGCTCAGCTCGAGTACATCGGCGAGCGTGGCATCCGGGCGCAGGTTCGAGTCGCTGACGACGAAACCAGCTTTGTAGTTCTTGACCCGGCGCACCATCGCAGCTTCGTCTTCGATGGACTGCGACCCGAAGATGAACGAAAGTCCACCACAGCGCGCGAGCGCTATCGCAAGGTCGGCGCCCGACACCGACTGCATCAGGGCGCTCGTCACAGGGACGTTGATGGTCAGGGGAGACTTGCGTGGGTCAAAGGCAGGATCCTTCGGATCTGCCTTAAACCGGACGACTGGCGCTTTGAGGTCCACGTTGGTGGGCACACACTGCTTGGTCGTAAGATTCGGAACGAGCAGGTATTCGCCAAACGTCCTGCTCGGCTCATCGTAGATGAATGCCATGGCGCCGCTTAGTTCGCGCTTCTGCAACTGTCAAATCGGCATGGCTTTCAGCCCTAAAAACCGGTGAATTTAGCGAAGCCTGGCGAATAGCATTTCGAGCATGCGGTAGGTGAGACCCCAAACGACGCGCCCTTCGACGTCAAAGCCGGGTAAGGCGAGCCGGGTGCCCTCAAAGTCGTAGGGGATGGTGGTGCCGCGCACGCCAAGGAACAGGGGGGAAAGCGGCGTCCATAACCACTCTGCGACTTCATAGTTAGGCGTGAGCGCCGCAGGCTCGGTGAGCTCAAATACGAACGGTGCGATCGACAGGCCCACGCGACGTCCCCGAGCCACGGCTGGGAGCATATCGAGACAGCCGAGTAGCGTGGCTGCCTGCGTAAGGTCGAGTCCGAGCTCCTCGCGCGTCTCGCGCACCGCGGTGGCTAGCAGGTTCGTGTCAGTGTCGGTTTCTCGCCCCCCAGGAAAGGCCATGTGGCCCGACCAGGGGTCCCGCGGGTGCTCGGCCCTGCGAATCAGCAGCACCTGGGGGCCCTCGGAGCTGTCGCGCAGCACGGTAGCGACGGCAGCCCGCTTGTCGTCCGGGGCCGAGGCTGGCTCGAGATCTGCGGCCGGCCATGCTCCTTGGCCTAGGCTACTTTTTGCGCTGCCCGCGAGCCGTGCTCGGATCGTCAGCATGTTCAGGTCCGAAACGACGTCTGCTTTGGGCTCCTTCACGGTCTTTCATGGGTAGTGCTCACACCCTTTTACGTCAACCGGGTCGCTTGCGGGTAGCGAGCTTGCTTCGTGCCATCCTCGGGACCCGGTGCTAGGTTCGGCCCGCCATGATTCCGCGCTATACACCGAAAGATTTTGCTGAACTTTGGTCCGAGAAGCGAAAGTTCGAGACCTGGTTCGAGGTCGAGCTTGCCGCCTGTGAGGCCATGGAACGCGCCGGAATTGTGCCCGCAGGCACCGCGCAGGAAGTCCGGCCCGTGAAGGATAAGCTCGTCCCTTCGCGCATCGACGAAATCGAGGCGGTGACGCGCCACGACGTGATCGCGTTTTTGACGCACGTCGAAGAGCTGGCGGGAGCCCCCGCGCGCTGGTTGCATCTCGGTATGACGTCGTCGGACGTCCTCGACAGCTCGCTTGCCATTCAGATGCGCGACGCGGCCGACTCGCTCATCGTGCGCAGCGACAAGCTGCTCGCGGCCTTCCGCAAGCGCATCGAAGAGCACCGCAAGACACCCCTGATGGGCCGCTCGCACGGCATTCACGCAGAGCCCACCACGTTCGGCGTGGCGCTCGCTGGGCACTTTGCTGAGGTCGCGCGCGCACGTACGCGCCTTGTCGCGGCGCGCAGCGAGGTGGCAGTGGGGAAAATCGCGGGGGCCGTGGGCACCTACGCGCACCTCACGCCCAAGCTCGAGCAGGAGGCGCTGGCGCAGCTCGGTCTCGAACCGGAAGCGGTCAGCACCCAGGTTGTCGCCCGCGACCGACACGCGGCGTTTGCCGGTGCGATGGCGAGCATGGCAGCGGCCATCGAGCGCTTTGCAACGAACGTACGCCACTGGCAGCGCACCGAGGTGGGTGAAGCGGAGGAGTTCTTCAATCCGGGCCAAAAGGGCTCGAGCGCGATGCCCCACAAGCGCAATCCCGTGCTCACCGAGAACCTCTGTGGTCTGGCGCGCGTGGTGCGTGCGGCCGTGGTCCCCATGCTCGAAAACGTCGCCCTGTGGCACGAGCGCGACATTTCGCACTCCTCGGTGGAGCGCATGCTGTTGCCCGACGCCAGCGCCACGCTCGCCTTCATGCTCGACCGCACCACGGGCGTGGTCGAAAAGCTCGTCGTCTACCCCGAGCGCTTGAAGCAGAACCTCGACCGTACGGGTGGTCTGTGGGCAAGCGAAGGCATCTTGCTGTCGCTCGTGCAGACGGGGCTTGGGCGCCAGGACGGCTATGTGCTCGTTCAGCGCAACGCCATGAAGGCATTCCGCGGTGAGGGCGACTTCCGCACCTTGCTCAAGGCCGACGCCGACATTCGGGCGCGCCTCGATGAAGCGAAGATCGATGCGCAGTTCGACCTCGCGCACGCGCTTCAACACACAGACGCGATCGTGGATCGCGCACTCTCCATGTACGCGCCCTCTGCTTGACGGCGCTTTCGCGCTCCCGCGCGGTTGGGAAAGGCATTCATTCGCATGACCGTCAGCCAGCAAGTTCTCTTCGACGGACTCAAGAAAACCCTCGATGGCACGCACTTCACCGAGCTCGGTGCGTTCTATGAGGGCAAGGTGCGCGACAACTACTCGACCGCCGATGGGCGGCGCATCCTGGTTGTTACCGATCGCATCAGCGCGTTCGACCGCGTGCTCGGTACGCTGCCCTACAAAGGGCAAGTGCTGAATTCACTCGCGGCTTGGTGGTTCGAAGAGACCAAGAACATTGCGCCCAACCATGTGATCTCGGTTCCAGATCCCAACATCATGGTGGGCGTTGAATGTGAGCCGCTCAAGGTCGAGATGATCGTGCGCTCGTACGTCACGGGCAACACCTCGACCAGCATCTGGACGCACTACGAGAAGGGGACCCGGGTGTTCTGCGGGCACCGTCTGCCCGACGGCTTGCGCAAGCACGAGAAGTTGCCTGCGCCCATCCTCACACCGAGCACCAAAGCTGCGCACGGCGACCACGACGTGAGCGTTTCGCGCGAGGAGATCATCGCCTCGGGTGCGGTGACGCAGCGCGACTTCGACGCCGCGGCCGAGTACGCGATGGCACTCTTCAAGCACGGACAGGAAGTGTGCCAGAAGAGGGGCCTCATCCTGGTCGACACGAAGTACGAGTTCGGGCGCACCAAGGACGGAAAAATCGTGGTGATCGACGAGATCCACACGGCCGACTCCTCACGCTTCTGGCTCGCCGATGCCTATCAGGAAGCGTTCGAAGGCGGACAAGATCCGAAGAGCTTCGACAAGGACTACGTGCGTCGCTACCTGGGAAGCCAGGGCTACAAGGGCGATGGTCCCGTGCCGGTCATTCCTGACGAAGTGCGCGTGGAAGCCGCACTGCGTTACATCCAGGCCTGCGAGACGATCCGCGGGGAGGCCTTTGTTCCCAATACGGAGGCGCCGCTCGAGCGTCTGCGTAAGAACCTAGGTCTTTCGGGCTGATAGACTGAGCCCAAGGGAGAGCGCCCTCGCTTGAGGGCGTTTTCTGACGGGTAGGATGCCCTAGGATGTGCACGCACACATCTGGGGCATCTGCTGTTTAAAGCGGGATTTTTTTGCGATCTGGCGCCGTTCTGCTCAGGATGAGTGGGATAGGACCTATGTCGCCACGCCGTTTACAAGCGCTCTCGATTTTCGCGCTGACGCTTTCGCCGTCGGCGGCCCTGGCGTGGCCCGGAGAGCCTCTCCTGTGCTCCGTGCCCGACCTTGCGCTGTCCGAGTCGCGTGCCGCGCAGGAGGTCGACGAGTTCGGCATGTGCGAGCTTCCGCGACAGAGCATTCTGCCGAGCGTCACGTTCGACTCGTGCACTCCCATGTCGCGGCGCGAGGTCGTCGAAGATACGCCCCAGGTGGCCCGTAGCGCCCTGATGCGTGCGCGGGAGCTTGCGGCGCGCGGGCTGTACGATGACGCCATTTTAAACTTGCGGGTCGTCGAGGCGCTGCTGCCCCGGATTGCCGACCACGTGGCCATGATGCGGGCTGAGCTCTACGAGCGGCAGTCAGACTACGCGCGTGCTGCCGTCGCCTATCGCGAGGCGATGGACTTTGGCGGTCATCTCGACCTCGTGGCGCGCGCCCATGTCGCCTACGTGCGCAACCTTCTGCTCGCCCATGCCCCACGCGGCGATCGCGAGTTCGAGGAGTTGACGCGTAAGTACCCGAGCTTGCCCGAGGGCCCTGATCTCAGCTTCGAACAAGCCCGAGCGCGCGAAGCCAAGGGTCAGGCTCGAATCGCTGTGGCCACGTATCGCTCACTCGACCTCACCCTGCCCGGCTACCCCGTGGCCAAGAAAGCGCGCGAGCGTCTGGCTGTGCTCGAGGCCCAAGGGGTGCGCGCGGTTCCGCTTACGGACCAGGAGATGTTCGCGCGCGCTGAGCGCCTGCTCAAGTCGGGGCCCATCGAGCTCGCGCGCGATGCCATTGCCGAGGTTGCAGCACGCCCCGTGCCCAAGACCATGCACTTGGAGCGCGACAACTTAGTCGCAGCCCTGGTGAGTCAAGAGATTCGCCTCGGCACGAAGGAGCAAGCCTTCGTCAGCACACTGGGCGGTTTTGCAGCGGATCCCGAACGTGAGGTCCTGGAGCGCCGCGTCCGTCTGCAGGTCGTCGACAAGAAGAAGCTCGCCAAACAGCGCCCGGCGTTTCTCATGCAGTGGCTCACTCCGGCGTCGGAGTTGCGGCTCACGGACGTGGTCGACGAGCTTTTGCGCGAATTCACCCGCAAGGGCGCAGCGGCACCGGCGGAGTTGAGATTTCAGGCGCTGGCGGTCGCGGCGGGCACGGCCAGTGAGGCTGAGCTTGTGGCCCTCGCGTCCACGCTGGTCTCGCATCCGAGCTTGGGGTTGGCTGCCCGATATCACAGGGCTCGTGCGCTTGAGCGGTCGGGCCGCATGGACGAGGCAAAAGTCGACCTCAAGCGTGTGGCAGCCGAGGACAACTCGCTTTTGCGCTTCTACGGCCAGTGGGCCGAGCAACGCCTGCGTGCCCTTTCGGGCAACCGCGACGAATGCGCCACGCCAGGTAAGCGCAGCGACTGCAACAAGCTGCAGATTGACACGAGGCTGAGCGCCCTCGAAGCCAGCATAGAGCGAGAGATTCCTTCGGCCATCGCGCGCCTTACGCCTATCGCCAATCAACACGGCGTAGCGTATCCGTGGCTTGCTCGTGCGCTCGATTTGCTGCGTCTGGGTGAGGTCGATGCCGCGAGCGACGAGCTGCATGAGACCTATGTGGCGCTCCGTTTCGTAACCAAGCGCGGCGCGTTTCGCGCGGGGCGTGAAGCCATCTACAAGAACGCGAGTGTCGTGGTGCCGACGCTCGATCCGAACGTGCGAAAGCAACGTCTCATGCTCGGTATGGAGGCACGCAGTGAGCTCGCCAAGACGGCGAGCGCGCTCGGCGATTTCGGGATTGCGGGGCTGTTTGGCGGCCCATCGTGGGCGGAGTCCAATCCCACTCCCTACGCGCGCGAGATAGCCAAGGTTGCGCGCAAATACGGGATCGATCCGGATCTACTCTACGCCGTGATGCGCGTGGAGAGCGTCTATCAGCGCCGCATCATTTCCCATGCAGGGGCCATCGGGTTGATGCAGATCATGCCGCGCACCGGCCGACTCATCGCAGACAAGCTTGAGCGGGAGAATTCATCCACCACCGATCTGCTCGATGCCAACACCAATCTCGAGTATTCGGCTTGGTACCTGGCGTCGCTGCTAGAGCGTATGGATGGGCGCTTGCCCCTCGCCATCGCGAGCTACAACGGCGGCCCGCACAACGTACGCAGGTGGATTCGCACCTACGGGGCGCACGTGCCGCTCGACGCGTTTTTGGAGCGCATTCCGTTTACGGAGACCAAGCGCTACGTGCGACGCGTGCTCGGTTATTACGCGCGCTACAAGGCGCAACGCGGCGCCAAAATCGACTTGATGGCGGTCACGTTGCCTGGAGAAGTGCCAAGCGACGTCGCATTCTAAACAGGTGACCGAGCGGACGGCGGCCAGTGCCCAGGCCAGACATCGAAGGGCGCGCTGGATGGCGCTCTGTTTTTTAGCGCTAGGCTGTCAGGGCTCAGGTACGCGCACCACGGGCGACCCCGTGCAGCATGCAGCCGCGCCAACCCCAGCGCCCGACACCAGTTCTGCTCGAACGCTGATTGATGACGCAGACGCCAGCGCCGCAGAGAACGATGGCGCCTTAGCGCAGCCTTGTCCGAAGGTCGCAGCGGGTGTCGTGGTCGCCAAGGTTGCCCACAAGAAACTCGACGAAATCTCGGGCCTCGCGGTCAGCCGCAGCCAAGACGGCGTGCTCTGGGTCCACAACGATTCCGGCGACGACGCGCGCATCTTCGCGGTCGACACGCAGGGCGCGCTGCTCCTGGAGGTCGCGCTGAAAGGAGCCGAGGCCGAGGACTACGAGGACATCGCGATAGGTCCTGGGCCCGAACCAGGCAAAAGCTACCTTTATGTTGGCGACATCGGCGACAACCGCAAACGTCGACCGCGCGTGCAGATCTATCGTTTGGAGGAACCTTCGATTGCCGCGAGCGAAGGCAAGCAGGTTACAGCTCGCGTGCACCGTCTCGATGTGACCTACGAAGGCGGCCCCGACGACGCCGAAAGCCTGATGAGCGATCCGCGTACCGGAGACCTGTATATCGTGGGTAAGGCCGGTTTTCTGCAGTTGACGCGCAAGGTCAGCGTTTACCGCATCCGCGCAAGCGATCTACATTTGCGGGAGGCCAAGGCCGAGAAGGTCGCGGAGGTGCCGCTTGGTCCGGCTACGGCGGGTGACATCATGCCGGACGGTTCGGGCATCGCCATTCGCAACTACATGCGCCTCCTGTTTTGGCCGCGTGGGCCCACACAGTCCGTCGCGGACGCGCTGCGCGAGAACAAGCCGTGCAAGCTGCCTTTGGCTGACATGGGCGAGCAGGGGGAGGCGCTCGGATTTCGAGGCGACGGGCGCGGATACTTCACCATGTCCGAAGGGGTCGCGCGTCCGATGTTCTTTCACGCTTTCGAGTAAAGGTTCGGCGCGACAGGCTCACTCGGTGCCGACGGGATGCTTACGTATCTTGCGCTCGAGCTGCAGGCGTCGCTTCTGCTTCGTCTTTGCGTCCGGGGCGCGGCCTTTCAAAGGCGGCTGCTCCTTGTGATGCTCCCACTCCCCTCCCGCGTGCGCTCCCAGCTCGAACAAAGCGACCTCGCGCCGCCCGCGCTCGCCCAAGCGCAAGGGCATCACCGCCGCTCCAATGCCTGCACCCACATACACGGCACCCTTGGCCTGAGTGCGGCTACGGCAACCGTAGAGGCCGTGCACGTATTTGTGGCCCACGATGCGGCCCAGCAAAAGCTCGTGCATGCGCGCGAACGTGACCTGGCCTGCATGCGTATGGCCTGAGAACACGAGCGGCACGCCGCGCTCCCACAGGTGGTCGGCTTCTTCGGCGATATGCGAGAGGCCGATGGTCGGCAGGTCCTTGCGCAGCCCCTTCACGGCTTTCTCCACGTCGGCGTGGCCCGTGTAGGCGTCATCAATTCCGACAACCTGCAGCGTTTGGTGACGCAGGGTCAGGGTGGTGTGCTGGTTGTCGAGGACCTCAGCCCCCGCTCGACGCAGCGCCTTGCGCACCGCCGAAGCGCCTGACCAATGGTCGTGGTTGCCGAGCACGGTGAGCACGGGCGCCGAAAAGCGGGCGATCGCCTCCTCGAGGGCGTCGAGGTAGTCCTGGCTGTGGCACACGAAGTCTCCGGTTATCACCACCAGGTCCGGCTCGTAGCTGTTGGTGAGATCCACCGCGCCGCGCTGGACGGAGTGCGGGGTCACGCGTCCGAAGTGCTGATCTGTGAGGTGCGCGATCCGCAGGTGGGAAAGATGGTCTTCATGTTCGACGTGGCCCGCAAAACGCCGCAGCTCGATGCGCTCCGGGTTCACCGGAATCATCGGGACGGGAATCTGCGAAAAGCGCGGGCGTGGCGGGGGCGAATTTCCCATGGGTTTCGGGCTCCACGCCGTGGAGGGGGCAACAGCGGGCACGCGTTGTGCGGCCACCACGACTCAACTACGTCGCCTAAGCGTAGCCATCGGAGCGGCTGAAGGAAACGGGGCCCAGGCATTTCGGTGCGGTCCATTGCGACAATCCCACACCCCTACCGCGAAGTAGCATGCCAGCGTTCTGTGTTCGGCTATATTGCCGCGCCATGTTGAAGGTTTTCGTGCCGAAAGAGCGCCGCCCGGGAGAAACCCGTGTTGCGGCAACGCCTGACACCGTCAAAAAGCTCGTAAAAGAGCAGCTCGAGATCGTCGTTGAGTCTGGAGCGGGCGAAGCAGCCTCGTTCTTGGACAAGGCGTACGAGGCGGCCGGAGCGAAGCTCACGACGGACATTCGCGAAGCTTGGTCCACCGCCGACATCGTGCTCAAAGTCACAGAGGCTAGCGAAAACGCGGACCTGGGGCAGCACGAAGCCGACGCGATGAAGCCTGGCGCCATCTTGGTGGGGCTGATGTCGCCGCACCGGAACGTGCCGATGGTCAAAAAGCTTGTCGCGAACAAGATAAGCACCCTGGCCATGGAGCTGGTGCCGCGTATCACGCGTGCTCAGAGCATGGACGTGCTCTCCTCGCAGGCCAACATCGCCGGCTACAAGGCGGTGTTGCTCGCGGCCGTGAGCCTTCCCAAGTACTTCCCGCTCCTCATGACCGCAGGCGGCACCATCCAGCCCGCTCGCGTGATCATCATGGGTGCTGGCGTGGCGGGTCTTCAGGCCATCGCGACAGCCAAGCGTCTCGGCGCCGTGGTCGAGGTGAGCGACATTCGTCCGGCCGTGAAGGAGCAGGTTCAGTCCTTGGGCGCCAAGTTCATCGACTTGCCGAACCTCGAGAGCGGGGAAGGGCAGGGCGGTTACGCGAAGGAAGTCAGCGCCGAGTTCCTGAAGAAGCAGCAGGAAATCATCAAGGCACGCGTCGTCCAGGCCGATGTCGTCATCACCACGGCACTCGTTCCCGGGCGTCCCGCACCGAAGCTCGTCACGGCCGATATGGTCGAGGGCATGAAGACCGGCGCAGTCATCGTCGACATGGCGGTGGAGCAGGGCGGCAACTGCGAGCTCAGCGAGCTCGGCAAGACGGTCGTCAAGCACGGCGTCAAGATCATCGGCGAGGCGAATCTGGCTGCAACGCTGCCTTTGGACGCGAGCAACCTGTTTGCACGCAACGTGCAGTCGTTGCTCATGCTGTTTGCCAAGGGCGGCGAGCTCAAGCTCGACCTGGGCGACGAGATCATCAAGGGCACGCTGCTCACGCACGACGGCGCCGTGATTCACCCGCAGACGGCGGAGCTCATCGCCAAGAGCTGAGCTTTCCGCTTCGACATACGCGCTCAGGCGCTGCGCTCAGTCCTTCATGAAGGGCTCGAGGTCGCTGAGGCCCAACAGCGCAATGCGGCGCAGGCCGGCTTCGACGAGCTTGTCCTTCTGGGCATCGCCGCGGAAGATGACGCACAGGACAGCGTCGAGCAGGGCGCCCTCGCTGCGTAGTTCCTGTGCGCTGTCGAGGACGGCGCCGCCCGTGGTGATTACGTCCTCGACAATGCAGACGCGCTTGCCCTTGAGCGCGGCGCCCTCTGCGATGAGGCACGTGCCGTAGTCCTTGCGAGCCTTGCGCACGAAGGCGACAGGCAATCCGGTCTCGAACGAGAGTGCGGTCGCGATGGGCACGCCCC
>CAZEWA010000096.1:16209-18298 GCA_964515685.1 uncultured Polyangiales bacterium
CCGGCCAGGACCTCGGTGCCAGCGGGAACGAGCGGTGCGAGCTGACGCGCGATTTCCTGCAGCAGGCGCGGGCTGCTCTCGAACTGGTACTTGTCGAAGTACACGTTCGAAACCTGACCGGAGCGCAGCTTAAACTCGCCCCGTCGGAGCGCGATTTCCACAACCTTCTGCGCCAGTTCTTTCTTGTCCATCCGCAACACCTCGGGCCCACCGTCTACAAGGCTAAGCCCCTGTGCGCAATGCAGCTTGATAGCGCCGCCGCTATCTCGAACAGTGCGGGTCCGTGAACGCACTGCGCCTCTACTATTTGGCCATGTATATCGGCCTCGGGGCAGTGCTCCCCCTGCTTGGCCTTTCCCTGCAGGCGCGGGGGTTGCGGCCGAGCGAGTACGCCTGGCTGCTCGCGCTGTTGCCGCTGTCTCGAATGCTGGCGCCGCCTATCTGGGGGGCTCTGTCTGACAAGTGGCTCGGCACCGGCACGCTGTTGCGCGTGAATACGCTGCTCACTGGCATCGGAATGTTTGTGGTGAGCCAGAGCCAAAGCTTCAACCAAGCCTTGGTCGGATTCGTGCTTTGGGCCGTGTTTGGGAGCTCGCTCATCCCGCTGTCAGAGGCCTGCACCTATCAGGTACTTGGCGAGCAGTCGGCGCGCTTTGGCTACGTGCGTGTGTTCGGCTCCATCGGCTTTGCAGTCAGCGCGATTTGCTTCGGCGTGTTCGGCGTGGATGACGCGTACGTGTGGCCGTTTGGCATCGCGACTGCTGCTTACGTGCTCGCTAGCTTACTTTCCCGAGGCCTTCCGCACGCGCGCCCCGATCGGGCGGTGCAGCTGCGTGGCGCGCTAGGCGTATTGTTGCGACGGCCCGATGCGCTCCTGTTGTGGGCAGCATCGACGCTTTACTACGTGGCCCACGGCGCGTTCGACATGTACTTCGGTCCCCACGTGGAGCACGTGAAGGGCGTCACGCCCGGCTTCATCAGCGCCTGCTGGGCCATCGGTGTGGTATGCGAGATCGCCCTATTTTTCGTGGTGCCGCGCTACCTACGGAGCGGGTCGAACAACGGCAAGCTACTGGTGTTTGCCGCGCTCGTCGCAGCGGCGCGTTGGTATCTGCTGTCTGTCGCGAATACAGCGCTTGCTATCCTGTGCCTCGCTCCGTTTCACGCCGTGACCTTTGGCCTCTGGTATTTGGTGTTTACCCACGAAAATCAGGCAGCTGCGACGAAAAGCACGCGCGCGACCGTGCAAGGGCTCGGGGCGACGTGTGTCGGCCTAGGCCTTTGTATTTCCACACTGGGCGGAGGTTTCGTACTCGAGCGATTCGGAGGCCGGGTGCTCTTCCTGTTGGCTTCCATCACGGCCTGCGTTTCGTGCGTTCTCTACGCCTTGCGGCTGTTCGTGGGCGCGAGCGTCGACAAACGCCTTGCGGTGCAGGTGGAGCAGACCTAGATCCATGAGAGCTGATGGACGACCAACGCTTTAGGCACCTTTCGGACACCACGTTTCGAGCCATTCTCGATGGCTTCGATGACATCGACGCCGACGATGCCGACATCGAGTCGGCGGGCAATACGCTCAACATCACATTTCGGGATGGCCTGCGTTGCGTGGTGAACACGCAGTCTGCCGTGCACCAAATCTGGCTCGCTGGCAAAAAGAGCGCGTGGCATTTCTCGTACGATGAAGCATCCGGCAAGTGGCTACACGACAAGGGCACGGGCGACGAGCTGTTCGCTTGCATTGCTGCCTTGTGCGTCGACGCCATCGGTCGCGCGCCTGCTTTCTCCTGAGCCGTGCCTGTGTTCACACGCATCATGCTGCTCAAGCTGCACGACGTGAGCCTGCGCGAAAGCCAGGCGCAGCACCTGCGCACGTGGCTCGAGGCCGATAAGGGCATTCGCGATTTTTCCCTCGGTCTACCCGCGGATGCGGCGGCGGAGAAGAGCTGGGACCTCAGTCTGGTGCTGCGATTTGCCGATGAGCGCACGCTGGCTGTGGCGCTCGGCGGCGACGCCTTTCAGCGCGAGCTCGAGGCACGACTCACAGGCAACGTGCAGGTGCTCAAAGCCTGGAGTTTCAGGACTCTGC
>CAZEWA010000097.1:0-18279 GCA_964515685.1 uncultured Polyangiales bacterium
ATGGTGCCAGCGTCGAGCCCCGAGCCGCCCGTGCGGTCCTCGTGGAAAGGAACCGCGGTGCCGCCGAGCACGGGCCCAGGCATCGTGCCGTCCCCGTCGCCTGGGCCCCAGTCGCCATCTCCCGTGCCCGGCCCGCCGGTATCGCCGTCTCCTTGGCCTTGTCCAGGCGGGTTGTTCCCATCGAACGGGCCGCCCGTCGCTGGAGGGTCCTTGGAGCAGGCCGCCGACGCTAGTGCGGAGCCCAACAAAATAACCTGGAAAAGAGAAGCTCGCATCGCGGCATGCTGCGACTTTCCCCGGCTACAAGGAGTGACCGGAGCAAGAAAGCTTTTGACCTGAGAAGCCGTAGGTGTGCCTTTTCCGCTGTAATGAAATGAGCCTTTCGTAAATCGCCCTAATCAGCGCTCAAAACATTCCAGATCGAGGGCCGTAAGGTCAGCGTTTCCGATCGGGGAGTCATTGTCGCACAGGCGGCAGTCGGCCTAGGTTGCCGATTAGGTAAAAGCACGGCGCAGTACGCACGCCCAACCAAGCAGCCAACCAAGCAAGCAAGAGAGCAACCGGAGCCGAACTGCGCCGTGCGGTTACCATTCTGGCTCACTCTACCCTATCCAGCGCTTCCTGATCTCAGGTAGCCTTAAGGGCGTGATCCTCCTCGAACATCATGTAGCCACTGCCGTCCGCTTTGCTGCTGTGCTCGGGCTCTGCGTCATGCTTCATGGTTGCGCCCGCGCTCCTTTGCCCGAGGTGGAATTCGAAGAGGTCGGCCAAGGCAACGAGCAGCCGATCAAGCAGCGCGACGGCGGCGAAATGACACCTGACCCGGAGCCAGAACCGTACGAGCCGTCCGAAGGCGAAGGCGACGGCGACTCTTCCGCAGAGCCGGATGCTGGCGACGGCGATGAGCCCACAGATCCACCCGAGGACGATGAAGCCGACGCGTCCATGCCGCCTGTGGATGATTTGACGCCCGCGCCCTCCAATGCAGTCGGCTGTCCCGACAAAGCCCCCAAGCCTCCCTTCGATGCGAAGGCTTGCAGTATCGCGGAGTCACTCCGCTGCAACTACGGCGCGAGCTACAGCTGCTACTGCGCCGTCGGCGGTTGGCTCTGCACAGGCAAATAAATCGCTGCCAGACGCGCCCACGGCTTACACGCCTCAAACGCCTGCGCAGTCCCCTGCATGTTCGCTCAACCGAGCTGCGTTAGCCACCTGTGAACACGTAGCGCCTCGGTGACGCTCCACGCCTGCGCATCGCATCCCCGTTCCGCGTGGGGTGCATCGCCATCAAGAACTTCAGGCAAGTGGCCGAGCGCTCCCTCCCCCAAGAATCGCGCGGCAGAGCCCAGAACGGAGTGCGCAGCGGCGACGGCGCGCACATCGCCAGGATAGGCCTTTACGAGGGCCTCACAGTAGGCGGGCATCCAAAAGTTCCAGGCAGTGCCGTTGTGATACGCAGGTTTGCGGCGCGAGTCTTCGTCGCCTTCGTAGCGGCCCCAATAGGGATGGAGTGGGTCATTCAAGAGCCCGCCTCCTGCATCACGGACAGGTAATGGATAGCGGACTGGAAGCGGTGCCAGGCTACGCAGGGCGCCCGGGACAAGCAGATGCTTTTCGACAGCCCGCACAACGGAACGCGCAGGCTCACCCGTAAGAAAACCTAGCGTGACGGCGAGAAGTTGATTGGGCCGTAAGTGATCGTCAGGCGTCGCTTCGCTGGCAGGAACGCCCGAGCTTGCGTGCAGCGTGTCCGCGCAATAACCGAGCTCCGGTCGAAAAAACGCGCCGATGGAAGTCGTGGTACGCAAGAGCATGGCTTCAAAAAACGCACGCCGCGAGGTATCCACCTGGGCCACCTGACGCAGGAGACTTGCGAACAAGACACCGAGCTCGATGGGGTAGCCTTCACGGGGCGTTGCGGCTGGATAGTTGGTGTCCATCCACGTGAAATGCGGCGGACTGAAGACCAGACCGGATGCTTCATCGACCCGCACACCGTTCGGGGTGCCGCGCAAGTAGCCGTCGGCAATCGAAAGCAACACCTCACCGAGTGTGCGCCCCCGGGGCGTGCGCAGAGCGTACACATTGGCACCTTGCAGATGCCGCAATTCCTCGCAGGCCAGCGCGAAGAACAAGGGTGCGTCCGAGGTCTCGCGACTGCCCTCCCCTGCGCCTGAGAGGTAGTTAGGCAAGGTGCCGTCACGCTCGAGATCTGCAAACGTGAGCAAGATCTTCGTCACATCGGCGTGGCATCCCGCCGCCAGCAATCCCCGCGCAGCTATCAATGTGTCGCGGCCCCAGTCCAGAAACCACGGGTAGCCCGCAATTACCGTCTTGCCCTCGCCGCGTCGCACGACGAATGCTTGGGCCGCATGCTCGAGTGCAGACGAAAAATCGGGTGCAGACTCCGCCGCCAGGACAGGCGCCGACGGGACTTCATCTTGCTCTGCTAGGTCGCCCACTGGCTCTGCGTCTACCAGGAGCGTGGCGGACGTCCCCAGGGTAAGAGGCACTTCAAACCAGCCCGGACTGAATGTATCTCCGCGCGCGAAGAGGCCACGGTTTTCTTCCAGCAAGTGAACGATTCCGTACGTGAACTCGGACTCCGCATGATAGACGCCATCTGCCGTACTGACCCGCAGCGAGCGCCCGACCGCTGGCGCGAAGAGAAAGCCTGTCGCGTCCTCCAACGTGTGACTGCTGGCGTTAAAGTGAGCCTCTTTTTCAGGCGTGAGTTGGGTATCTTCGTGCATGGGCCGATCTTCGAGGTCGAAGCGCAGCGTGATGCGTACGGGCGCCGTCTCCATCAGATTTCGCTCCGGCAAAGCCACCCGTGACAGCGTGATTCGGAGCCGATTCTTGCCAGGCTCGAGAGCCACGCCCACCACGATGCCCACGCGACAACCGGCTCCCGCATTGGCGGCAAAGGTCCAGCACCCCTCGCTCCCATGGGAGAGCGACGTCAGGTTGGGTCCGTGGAGCGCGGTAATAAAGCCGTTTGCGTTGACCCACGCCCGTACGCGCTTCACCAAGACCCAGCGTTCGCTCGGCACCTCAGCGTGCAGATTCGCGCCGAGTACGCAGTCGTACTTACTGTGTACAGTCCCAAAATCAGCTTGCATACGCGTCATTGCGCCGCGGCCATTCGTCAGCAAGACGAGCCCGCTGCGCGCAGGCGGAGGCAGCACCGGAGTCACCGCCAGGCGCCTCAGACGCGCATCGAACGGAGATACCCCTTCAGAAAAGCACTCAAAGCGCAGCTGAACCTCAGTCTCTTCGGCTTGGACCTCGGGGGGCAGGGCCACCACGTGCACAGCCCCTATGCGGACCGAGCGCAGGTGTACGACGCATGGTTTACCTGCGACAAGCTCCCGAACTTCAACTTCGAAGGGCAGTGCGTCTTGTACCAACACCCAATGCCAAGGCGGCACCAGCGTGATGCGGCGTGCGTCAGCCGGCGTAAACCGCACCACTGGACGATAGCCAAGCGTTGCTCGAACCGCGCGAAGACTCCCGAGTAGGTTTGCGGCGGAAGCCCTCTCGCGGAGCACATTGGCTGCCGCCAGGAAAGCTTCTGGGTCCTCCGCCGCGAACTCGGCTAGCTCGGCAAACGCAACGTCTCCAAGGCTCCAGTGGGGCAAAAGTGCACCAAGTTGTTGATAGGCCCAAGCGGCTTGAGCCCGCTTCGCCCGATAGTCCGCACCTGCAAGGCCTCGCGGAACAGCGTGCGCAGCGAGGCACAGCGATTGTCCAGGCCGCAGCGTCAAGCTCGCATCTTCCCCAATGTCTACGCGTTCCGCCTGCGTACTTCCAAGAAGGTCGCACGGCATAGCTCCGAGCTGTTGCAGCACGACTTGAGCCAGAATCGCAACCTGCTCTCGTTCATGATCTAGATTGATCAGCACGCAGCAGTAGTCGACCCCTTCCTGCGAGGTTCGCGACAACACCAAAACCTGAGCGTCGTCTGCACTCAGCCTCTGAATGCTCACGCTATCGAAGAAACATGGGTGCTCACGCAATAGCGTCGTGAGCCGCTTGAGTTCCGAGACAAGATTCGGACTGGCTCCCCAGAAGAGCGGTTTCGCGTCGTGCACATCGATTTTCTCGGTGCAAAGCCACTCCACACCGGACGTAAAACCGAACGTGCCCGACTGGCTTGAGAGCGCGCTCAGCGCATTGCGCATCGAAGCCCAAGTGGCGCCTCGCTTCGCTAACCTATCGTTGTCGTGGGTTTCGCTGTAATGCGCGAGCAGACCGATACGCTCTCCATGGTGGATTGCGTGGTCTAGATAATGCGCGATGGTCGTGGGCTCGTAGCACTGAAAAAGCTCAGAGTACGCCCACTGCATGCCACCCTGGCTGAGCAGAGAACGCGTGGCCTCAAAGGCGCCTCCAAGCCCTTCGAGCAAGAAGACACTATCGGGGAATTCAGCGCGAACTTTCGCCAAAATGTACTGCCAAGCCGGGAGCGGAACCATGTAGCCCGCGTCGCAACGAAAGCCATCCACACCACGGCGACACCAGACAAGCAGCGAATCTGCGAGCACATCCCAAAGCTCGGGTTGCGTGAGCTCGAATTCGACGAGGTCCGCCCACACATTGCCCCAGGCGCCGGGGCTATGAAGGGTGCCGTCCGCGTTGCGTCGAAACCACTCAGGATGCTCGTCGAGCAGGCGCGATGCCCAGCCAGTGTGATTCAGCACTACATCGAGGATGACGAGGCCATGGCGAGCGTGCACTGCGTGCGTAAGTTCTCGAAACTGTTCTACCGCCGTGGTGCGCCTGTCAAACTCTACCAACGCCGGATCGATGCCCGTCAGGTCGAGTTGTGCGTACGGACTGCCAAACCTGCCCATGCGCGCGTAAGTCGTGGGCACTGGACCTATGGGCAACAGGTGCAAGATGCGGCAACCCAGCGTGTCGAAGATATGCGGAACGGCGCGCGTCAGAGCACGCAGCGTGCCCGAAGGCGGGATCACGCTGAATCCCAGTTGTTCGAGCCGTTCGATAGCCCCTACGGATCCGAAGGGAGCTGCGACTCGCTCGTGCTCGCCCAAAGCGCGCGGAAAAGCGCAGTAGATGATGTTGCTCGTGCGCAGATGGTCAGGATGGACAGTAATACTCAGATCGTCGCCGTCGGGCCAGTACTGACGCTGCTGTACATCGCGCCAGTAGGCCTTGGCTCGAAAGTGCCCCACTTCCAAGAGCGGCAGGTCGATAAACCAGCCCTGCCCATGCTGCGCATCTTCATTCAAAGGAATGTCGTGCCACGACGAGCCCGCAAAAGTCAGCGCGTCCTCCATGCGCATGCCCGACGCCGCGACGACCTCGTTCCGCGCCTCTCGAGCACGCGTGAGATTCGTGCGCAAAAAGGCGCGCGCTCCCTGTGGAACGTCTACGCCCGAGAGCGTGACCCGCAAGCGGTCTCCGACGAAGCGCAGGAGCTCAGAAGCTGGAACAGGAACCATGTGAGGCGTTCGAGACATCCATGCCAGTATCCTACGCCTTTAGCGGAGACGCGAGTACCGCGAGCCTTGCGCCCCACACGCTGAGCTGCAGTCTGTTACCGGGCCGCAATCCTCACGACGCATTCCTCGTGCAGCTCGGCAGCCATGATTCCGAATCTGGCAAACGCCGGATTGTCGGTTTGGCCGTGATAGAAGCGGTAATAGATTTGCTGCAAGATGCCCGCCAGGCGGAACAAGCCGTACACTTCGTAGAAACCAAAGTGCGCCACCCGCAGGCCTGTACGCTGTGCGTAATAATCGATGACTTCTGCGCGTGTGAGCATGCCCGGAAGATGGGTCGGTTGGAGTCTCGATTCGATGCGATGGGCAGGATCCTGGGCCTCGACCCAATAGGCAAGTGTGCTCCCGAGGTCCATCAAGGGACAGCCGAGCGTCGCCATCTCCCAATCGAGAACACCGATAACTTGCAGCGGCTCGTTCGCATCCAGCACCACGTTATCGAAGCGAAAGTCATTGTGGATGATGCAGCTTGCAACATCGCGCTCTGGCATACGCGACATGAGCCACGCCATGACGCCCTCAAAATCGGGCACGTCCTGCGTGCGCGCGCGACGATAGCGCTCACACCAGCCACGAATCTGCCGCCCTACGTACCCCTCGCCCTTGCCTAACCCCGAAAGTCCCGCGCGCTGGTAGTCGACCTGATGCAACTCGATCAGGCGGTCCACCACGCTCACACACAGGGTACGGGTAGACGCCGTGGTAAGCTCGAGCGCCGCCGGAAAATCTCGGCGCGGAATGATGCCCGAGATGCGGTCCATCACATAGAAGTCCGTGCCGATCACGCTCGCGTCTTCACACAGCGCGACCACATGCGGCACATAGCGATAGACGGGCCGCAGCGCTTTCATCACGCGCGCTTCACGCATCATATCGTGTGCGCCCTTCGCCTTGTGACCAGGCGGGGGCCTCCGAAGCACAAGCTCGCGATTCGTGTACTTCAGGAGGTAGGTCAGGTTCGAAGCCCCTCCTGGATACTGCGCAACTTCGGGCGTTCCCTCGAGCTCAAGCTCGAGTGTCTTCAGATAGACGTCCAGCGCAAACGTATCGAATGCATCGGCGCTGCGCACGCTCGTGGGTTCGTCGAGAAGTTCCATATCAGGCTACGAGGTAGCCGCCATCGACCGCGAGGCATGCGCCTGTGGTGTAGCTCGCGGCAGGCGAAACCAAGTACAACACAGCTCCTGCCATCTCATCCGGCGCAGCGACGCGATTCATGGGCACGTGCTCCAGCATCTTCTCGCGTACCACGTCGTTTTTGACGAGCGCAGACGCAAACTTGGTGTCCGTTGCACCGGGTGCAAGCGCGTTGACGCGGATACCGAGCGGTGCGCACTCGCGCGCGAAGGCTTTCGTCATCGAGAGGACAGCTGCCTTGGTGATCGAATAGATGCCCTGCAGAGGCCCAGGAATGAAGCCATTGATCGAGGCCACGTTGACGATCACGCCGCGCTGCTGCTTTCGCATGCGCTTCACCGCGCCCACCGTGATGAAGAAGTACCCGCGGATGTTCACATCGACGGTTTTCTGAAAGGCTCCGACATCCGTCTCGTAAATGGGACCAAAGTGCGGATTTGCCGCGGCATTGTTCACGAGGATGTCGATCTTTCCGTGCTTCTCCTCGACCGTTTGCAGCAGATTCTCGATGGATTCGAGGTCACCGATGTGGCAAGCCACGGCCTCCGCACTCCCACCTGCCGCCTGAATCTGAGCCACCACGGCTTCGCATCCTTCAATCTTTCGACTCGACACCACAACGTGGGCCCCGTGCGCCGCCAAAGTTTTTGCGATCGATTCACCGATACCGCGGCTCGCGCCGGTTACGATTGCAACTTGGCCCGTCAAATCAAAGGAAGGGATGCCTGCCATGAAAACCTCCGAAGGCCCACGCATGGGGCCCGTGCGGCGCTGAAGATGCGGGATAAGGGACCTGAAGAAAAGAAAAACTTGACGCGAGAAGAAGCGCCGCGGAGAAAGGCAGCAACATGAAGAAGTTTGTTGGTCGAACCGCCGTCATCACCGGCGCAGGCAGTGGAATCGGTCGCTCTCTCGCTTTGGCTCTCGCCGACAAGGGTTGTCGTCTCGCGCTCTCGGACATCAACGAGACCGGCCTAGAAGAATCCGTCCGACTCGTGTCGGAACGTGGTGCACGGGTCAGCGGGCACGTGGTCGACGTCGCACAACGCGCCGATATGGAGCGCTTTGTCGAGGCCGTCCTCTCGGCCCATCAAGGTGTGAACATCGTCGTGAACAACGCTGGCGTCTCCGTGGCAGCCAAGTTTGTCGACCACTCACTCGAAGACTTCGAGTGGCTCATGGGCGTCAACTTCTGGGGCGTCGTCTACGGCTGCAAGCTGTTCCTGCCGCACCTCCTCAAAGAGGAAGAGGCCCAGCTCGTCAACATCTCGAGTGTGTTCGGCCTGACCGGTGTGCCACTCCAATCTTCCTACTGCGCGAGCAAGTTTGCCGTGCGCGGGTTCAGCGAATCACTGCGCATCGAGCTCACCGACACGGGAGTTGGCGTCACGACTGTGCACCCAGGCGGCATCGCCACGAACATCGCCGCCTCTTCTCGCGTTGCCGGCGGCCCCGGTGCTCAGCAGCTGCACAACCGCGCGGTCAAGGCTTTCAAGAAGATGCTGCCCCCAGAGGAGGCCGCCCGACAGATCGTTCACGGCATCGAGCACAACAAGGCCCGCGTGCTCATTACGCGCGAGGCATACGCCATCGACGCCGCCAAACGCCTGGCGCCGAGCCTGAGCACCGCAGCCACCGCCTGGGGCTTCGGACGCATCCAAAAGCGTAACGCCGCTCGCAAACCTTGACATCGTGTGGTGTCACAGTCATCACTGACGCTGTGAGAACCGCTATTGTCGCGCTACCTTCCGCTCGTCTCATGACAGCTGGCGAATCCGAACTTCCCGAATCCCAGGCCGAATACACGATCGACGAGCTCTCCGCCGTCACGCGTGTGCCGAGCCGCACGATCCGTTTCTACCAATCGCGCGGCGCGCTGATGGCTCCCGAGCTGCGCGGACGTGTGGCATATTACAAAAATGCGCACATCGAACGCCTAAAGCTCATCGCCCGCCTACAAGACCGCGGCCTGCGCATGGACGCCATCCGCAGCGTGGTTACGAGCATCGACCGAGGCGAGCTCGATTTGCCTGAGCTGCTCGGTATCGAGCAACAGGTACAAACGCCGTGGGTCAACGACCAAGCACGCACAGTCACCGAAGCAGAGCTCTTGGAACTCACCGGGAGTCAGCGGCCGGGGCTCATTGCGGAGCTGATTCGCGGCGAGCTCTGCGAGCGCAAAGGCGACGTCTATCTCGTTCCAAGCCCAGGATTACTGCAAGCTGTCATGAAGCTCGAGGCTGTCGGCATCGACCTCCACACGGCGGTCGCTGCTGGCGAAATCGTGCGCAAGCATCTGTCGCGCGCGGTCCAAGACCTCGTGCAGCTTTTTATGCGTCGAGCTGGCGAAGGCTTCGTACAGATCAACGAGCCCATCAAACTCTTTCAAGCCATTCGGCCCGCCGGCATCGAAACCGTGCGCATCATCTTCGGGCGCGAAATGGAAGGTGCCCTGCGTAAACTCGTGGAATCTGGCGAGCTTGCCAAGATCCCGAGCCGCAGTCGCCGCGCGAAGCGCCGCTGAGTAGCGCTCGAGAAAAGCGAGTCTACTTACCTCCGCGAAGTTATTTTCGAATGGAGGCCAGCATGCGCGAGGCACAAGAAACTAAAGCCGTTCTTCAAAATGAACTGGCATCGCTCGAGACGGCTCGCGATGAGTTGAAGCTACAGCTCCACTTGGCCAAGGCGGATGCCAAGAGCGAGTGGGAGAAGCTCGAACGCACATATCAGCGCGTGCAAGAGCAACTTCAGATGACGCGCAACGGCGCGGAACAACCGGTTAAAGACATGGGTTCGGCCTTCCGAGAGCTCTGCGTCGAGCTGCGCAATGGCTATGCGCGCATTCGTGATCAGCTAAAAAATTCATCCGACAATTGATGGCGCGCGACGTCGGTCGTGAACGCGCAGAAGCGTGCGCACGCCGACCTGTGCGCGGCACACAAAGCCGAATCCGGGACGCTGGTGTGGCAGAGCAAGCGAGCACAACCTTTGCGCGAGTGCTCGACTTCGAGGGGCAAGTCTGTCAGAGTCCCGCACTTTTATGGCCGACGACGCATTCTCAGCCCTTCCCACGGAGCTCGCTAGCGCGCTCACTAACCGTGGTTTCACCGCCCTGACGCCTATCCAAGAGGCCGTCCTGGCCGAGGGGCTAAGCGAGCGCGACCTCCGCATCTCCTCCCGCACCGGATCCGGCAAGACTGTCGCACTCGGTCTTTTTCTCGGTCGGCGCCTGGCAGCGCAGCCCGCGCAGCCACGAGCACTCGGCGCCACTTCGCTTTGCGCCAAGCCGCGAGCACTCTTGGTGGCTCCTACGCGAGAGCTGGCCGCGCAGATCGGCAAGGAGCTCGAGTGGCTTTACGCCGGGCTCAAGCTTCGCGTGTGTGTCGTCACCGGCGGCACGAGCGTGCAAGGTGAGCGGCGAGCACTCGCCCAGAATCCTGCAGTCGTAGTCGGTACCCCGGGCAGGCTCTGCGACCACATGGCACGCGGCGCGCTCGACTTGAGCGGCTCGGAGGCCATCGTGCTCGACGAAGCCGACCAGATGCTCGATCTCGGTTTCCGGGAAGCACTCGAGACCCTGTTGAGCGCGTTGCCCGAGGGATGCCGCAAACATCTCGTGAGCGCGACCTTTCCGCGCTCAGTGCACAGCCTGGCTGCGCGCTTTCAGAGCACGCCGGCTCACGTGACCGGCAGCGATGCCGACGAAGCCCACGAAGACATCACGCACATCGCCTATCTCGTGCTGCTGCGTGAGCGTTACGCCGCACTGGCCAATGTGCTTCTGCTCAATCCCGAAGAGCGGTCCCTCGTGTTCGTGCGCACGCGCGCTGACGTAACCGAAGTGGCTGCCCGCCTTGTCGACGACGGATTCCGCGCAGGCGGCCTCAGCGGAGAGATGGCGCAGGCCGAACGCACGCGCACACTCGAAGCGTTCCGCCGCGGTTCGTTGACCGTCCTCGTCTGTACCGATGTGGCATCGCGCGGTATCGACGTCCCCGAAATCTCGCGCGTCATTCACGCCGAGCTTCCTGATTCGCCCGAGACGCTGACCCACCGCAGTGGGCGCACAGGTCGAGCAGGACGCAAGGGTATGAGCATCATGCTCGTTCCCAACACAGCGCATCGCTTTGCGGAAAATCTCCTGCGCAATGCAGGAATCTTCGCAGAGCTTCTTCCTGCACCGACTCCCGAACAAGTCCAGAAAGCCCGTGAGGAACGGCTCTTTGAACAGCTTGGCGGCGAGCAAACCGTAAGCGAACAACAGCAAGAACTGGCCGCCCGTCTCCTCGAACGGTTTGGCCCCGAAGCGCTCGTGCCGGCACTCATCGCCAGGCTTCTCGAGCGTGATATCCGCGCGCCCTACGCGCTCACGCCGGCAAACCTCGCGCGAGTTCACGCAGTTCCTGCCGGCCCCCGTCGTGACAGCAAGACAAGAGCATCCAATGGAGTCAACTCAGTTTTCAGACCTCGGGCTAAGCACGCCCATTCTGCGCGCCATCGCTGAGACCGGTTACGACGCGCCGACCCCTATCCAGCAAAAAGCCATCCCGCACGTACTCGAAGGACGCGACCTACTCGGTTGCGCTCAAACGGGCACCGGGAAGACTGCGGCTTTTGCGCTGCCCATTCTCGACAATCTACTCCGCGCGAGCGCTAAACCGGCTACTGCCGCGGCGTCGGCCTCCGGCAATGGACGTGCGGAGCCACGTAAGGCGCGCCGCCCCGTGCGCGTGCTCGTGCTCTCTCCAACCCGCGAGCTCGCATCGCAGATAGGCGAGAGCTTCGAGACCTACGGTCGACACACGAACCTCACGAGCACGGTCATTTTTGGTGGCGTCAATCAAACGCGCCAAATCGACGCTCTCTCGCGCGGTGTCGATGTCTTGGTGGCCACCCCTGGCCGCTTGCTCGACCTGATGGGACAGGGAGCCATCTCGCTGTCTGGCGTAGAGATCTTCGTCCTCGACGAAGCAGACCGCATGCTCGACATGGGGTTCGTGCACGACGTGAAGCGCGTGGCGCAGCATGTTCCCAAGCAAAGGCAGACGCTTTTGTTCTCGGCAACCATGCCCGACAGCATTCGCGCGCTCGCCAACTCGCTGCTGCACGACCCGGTCGAGGTCGCAGTAAACCCCGTCGCATCGACCGCCAAAACCGTCGAGCAAGTCATCTACTTCGTAGAGAAGGCGGACAAGCGTCCGCTTTTGGGCTGGATTCTCGAAGACCCCCGCGTCGATCGCGCGCTGGTCTTCACGCGCACGAAGCACGGAGCGAACCGCGTCGTCGAATACCTCGAAAAGCGCGGCATTCAATCGGCTGCGATTCACGGTAACAAGTCACAGAATGCGCGTGAGCGCGCGCTCGACGGCTTCAAGCAAGGCCGCATTCGCGCGCTTATCGCCACCGACATCGCAGCGCGTGGCATCGATATCGATCAGCTCGGGTTCGTCATCAACTTCGACCTGCCCAACGTGCCTGAAGCCTACGTGCACCGTATCGGACGCACCGGGCGCGCAGGCGCCGAAGGTCGCGCGATGTCTTTTTGCGAAGAAGAAGAGCGCCCCTACCTCGCTGATATCGAGCGCCTGATCCGCATGCCCATCGCGGCGGTCACCAAGCATCCGTTCCCGTCGCCTCTCGGCGTACCACCGGTCACGGACCTCACAAGCAGGCGCGGCCCCGCCCCCCAGAAGCCGAAATCTGCCGCCCCGTCTCATCCAAATCAACGGGGGCCGGGTCGGAACAACTCCGGCGCAAGTCATCCACGCGGCGGACGTGGCCGTCGGGAGCGCCCTGCTCCGCAGCCTACCGGCTCACGCTGAGTCCCCGATCCGGAACATCTTGCATTGGCCCGGTGAGCAGCGTGTACACTGACTAGACCATGATGTCTGGTGCCGTCCCTTGCTCCGCCAATGCAAGCCCTGGTGAAGAATCTGAATACTCCGTAAAACGCCCGAGCGCGCGCCCGCGAGCTCAGTCTGTCTTACTGGTAGACGATGCAACACTGATAAGAAATCTAGCGCAAGAGCTCTTGTCAGAAGCGGGATACGAGGCTTACTCCGCTCAAGACGGAATCACAGCCCTCGGCTTCCTCAAGTCCCGAGAGCGGCCCATCGACGTGGTCATCACGGATCTGACGATGCCGGTCATGAACGGTTTCGAGTTAATTCGGGAGCTTAGGCAGCTTTCTCCCGCCACGAAAGTCGTGCTTATCACCGGTTATATCGACGCCGTGGAGCTTGCAGGGCGCTCCGCCGATCAGCCGGATTTGGTCCTGCCCAAGCCGTTCCGGCCGACCGAGCTACTGCACGCCGTCAGCGATGTCCTCGCCCTCCCCCGCTGACTTTACCGTGGCCAAGCTCTTGGCGTAGGACCTCGACGAAGGCCCGCGCTGCATGCGAAAGCGGACCTACCGTAGGAGTGGCTAGGCCTATCTGACGCTTGGGCAGTCGGTGGACGGGAACAGACCGCAATATTCCTTGCGCGCATTCTCGTTTGGCAGAGAACGCAGGCACGACTGACAGACCAAATCCGAGTTCGACCAGTCGCTTCAAGACCTCCACGCTACTCATCTCCATGACCACGCGCATGGGCACAGACTGCAAGCGGAACTGCGCATCGAGTAAGGCCCGGCTTGCCGTCGTGCGATCAAGCAGGACCAAGGGTTCATGGGCGAGGCGAGCGAGCGTGATCGAGCGCAGCTTGGCGAACGGGTGCAGAGGAGGACAGATGAGTACGTCTTCTTGAGGCGCGAGTCCTTCGAGGTGCAGGCTGTCGGCCACGGGGCGTCCGGCGACCTGCAAATCATCCGGCAGGGGTAGCGACAGCACGCCGAGGTCCACGGCCCTATGGGCAACACACCCCGCTATCGCGAGCGAAGGACGATTGTCGAGCCTCAGCTCCACCCCCGGATAGCGCGCCCGGAACGCCGCAAACACGCTAGGCAAGACATAGGTCGCGAGGCTGTCGCTGGTGCCCACGCGCAGCGTACCCTGCGTGAGCTTTCGCAACGATGCCAGGGCCTCTCTCGCGCGCGCTATCTCCGAGAACGCCCGTTCCGCGTGCTCCCGCAAGATGGCCCCGGCCTCAGTCAGCTCGACCTCGCGCGCATCGCGCACGAATAGGGTCTCCCCCAACTCAAGTTCCAAGGCTTGCACAGCCTGGCTTATGGAGGACTGGGTCTTGCCCAATGCGCGTGCGGCCCGCGAAAAGCCACCTTCTCGAGCCACGGCCAGAAACGCGCGAAGGCGATCGGCATGCAGCTCGGGCAGGGCGTATTCCAGGGGTTTATCCATTAGCCATTCCGATGGATCATATCATATACGATTGGCTTTTCCGATGGCTCCCCATGGGTCAGTCTTCGCCCATGCTCGTTCTCTTGGGAAGCCCCGCCTTTTCACAAGCTCGTCTTGCGCGCCGCCTGGCTCGCGTCCAGCAGACCAATCCCAAAATCCTGCGCCTTTCTGCGCGCTTCATCCACCTCGTGGATACGTCTGTTGAGCTCGGCGAAGGCGAACGAGCTGTGCTCGCGCGCCTCCTGCAGTACGGCCCGCGCAGCTCAGAGGATGAACTCGGCGCGCAGGCCGCCGTGCGCTTCGTGGTCCCGCGCCTCGGCACCATCTCCCCCTGGTCTTCGAAGGCCACGGATATCGCGCAGCTGTGCGGGCTCACAAGCGTGCACCGCATCGAACGCGGCATTCGATTCGCTTGGGAAGGAACGGTCTCGGACGAGCGAGCACTGCTTGCCACGCTGCACGACCGCATGACTGAAACCGTACTCGGCACAGAGCAGGAGCTCGCGGGCCTCTTCAACAAGGCGAACCCGAAGCCTGCGCGCACGATTGCCGTGCTCGCGCGCGGTCGCGCGGCTCTGCTCGAGGAAAACCGAGCCATGGGACTCGCGCTCTCAGAAGACGAGATTGACTACCTCGAGAAAGCCTTCACTGAAATGGGGCGCGACCCCAGCGACGTCGAGCTCATGATGTTCGCGCAGGCCAACAGCGAGCACTGCCGGCACAAGATCTTCAACGCGGATTTCGTGATCGATGGCGAAGCGCAGCCGGAGTCGCTGTTTCGCATGATTCGACGCAGCACCGAGGCAAGCCCTGGCGGCGTACTCTCGGCCTACAAAGACAACGCGTCGGTCATCGAGGGACCCGAAGCTGGAAAGTTCTTTCCGGATCCGAGCGACCACGTGTACCGCGCGCATCGCGAACCCATGCATCTTTTGATGAAAGTGGAGACCCACAATCATCCCACAGCGATCTCGCCCTATGCGGGCGCAGCGACCGGATCAGGCGGTGAAATCCGTGATGAAGGCGCAGTGGGCCGAGGCAGCAAGCCCAAGGCAGGCCTCGTGGGCTTTAGCGTTTCGAACCTACGCATTCCTTCTGCCGAGCAGCCTTGGGAAGTCGACCACGGTAAACCCGAGCGCACCGCAAGCGCACTCGAGATCATGCTCGACGGTCCACTCGGAGGCGCGGCATTCAACAACGAGTTTGGTCGCCCTGCCCTGAGCGGTTACTTCCGCACCTTCGAGCTCGAAGTCCCCGGCGCCCAGGGCATCGAGATCCGCGGCTATCACAAGCCCATCATGATTGCGGGAGGTTTTGGCAACGTGCGCGCGGAGCACGTGCAAAAGGGAGCTATCCCGACCGGTGCCGCGATTGTGGTGCTGGGCGGACCTGCGATGCTGATAGGACTCGGCGGCGGTGCGGCCTCCTCAGTCGCTGCCGGTTCATCCGCAGAAGATCTCGATTTTGCCTCCGTCCAGCGAGACAACGCAGAAATGGAGCGGCGCTGCCAGGAGGTCATCGACCGCTGCTGCGCGCGTGGCGAACAGAGCCCTATCGTCTCCATTCACGATGTTGGCGCAGGCGGCCTTTCCAACGCGTTGCCTGAGCTCGTACATGAATCGAGTCGCGGCGCCCACTTCTTCCTGCGCGCGGTGCCCAACGATGAACCTGGCATGTCCCCGCTCGAGATTTGGTGCAACGAATCCCAAGAGCGCTACGTGCTCGCTATCGATGCCGACAAGCTGGTCGAGTTTGAAGCGCTGTGTGCCCGCGAGCGCGCGCCCTACGCCGTGCTCGGCAAGGCTACCGACGACGGCTTGCTCGTAGTCGAGGACTCGCACTTCCAGAACCGTCCCATCGAGATGCCGCTGTCCGTATTGCTCGGCAAGCCACCCCGCATGCACCGCGACGTGAAGCGTGTCCATGTGGCGCAAACGCCTTTCGAGACGGCCGCTCTCGAGCTCAAGGACGCCCTGTCCCGCGTGCTGCGGCTGCCCACGGTGGCGGACAAAACGTTCCTCATCACGATTGGCGACCGCAGCGTCACAGGCACCGTGACACGCGACCAAATGGTGGGTCGCTATCAAGTGCCGGTCGCAGACGTTGGCGTCACGACGACCAGCTACGATGTCTACACAGGCGAGGCCATGGCGATGGGTGAGCGCACACCCATCGCGGTTCTCGACGCACCTGCATCGGCGCGTATGGCAGTGGCCGAGGCGCTCACCAACATTGCAGCGGCGCCCATCGCAGCCCTCGGCGACGTCAAGCTCTCTGCCAATTGGATGGCTGCAGCATCGTATCCAGGCGAAGACGCAAAGCTCTACGACGCGGTCAAAGCCGTCGGTAAAGAACTGTGTCCTGCGCTCGGCATCGCGATTCCGGTGGGCAAAGACTCCATGTCCATGCGTACGGTCTGGAGCGAAGACGGCGCGCAGAAAGCCGTGGTCGCACCGCTCTCCCTGATCATCACGGCATTTGCTCCGGTGAGCGACGTGCGGCGCGTACTCACGCCCGAGCTGCATCCTGAGCAAGACAACGTGCTCTTGCTACTGGATCTCGGTGCTGGAAGGCAGCGCCTCGGTGCAAGCGCGCTGTGCCAGGTGTACGGCACGATCGGAGCCGAGGCGCCAGACCTCGACACGCCCGCTGCGCTCGCGAGCTTCTTCTCAGTCGTACAAGCGCTCCACGCAGAGACGCTCGCCACAGCGTACCACGACAGATCAGACGGCGGTCTCATCGTAACCTTGCTCGAGATGGCCTTCGCCGGTGGTGCAGGTCTTGAGCTCGATTTGTCGGGTTTGCAGGGCGAGCTCATTCCGCTTCTCTTCAACGAAGAGCTCGGAGCCGTTATCGAAGTACCGCGCGCAAATCTCGCGCGCGTGCGAGCCATCCTCGAGAGCCACAACCTCAACGCCCACGCGCATGAGATAGGCCGCGCTCAGGTAGGCAGCGACATCACCATTCGCCGCGACCAGCAGCTGTTGTTCGCAGGGAGTCGCCACACGCTGCGCAGCATTTGGTCTGAAACCACCTTCCAGATGCAATCACTGCGTGATGACGTGGAATGCGCACGCGAAGAACACGCAGCGCGCAGCGACGACAGCGACAAGGGCCAGTTCGTCAAACCTACGTTCGACATCGACGACGACATTGCGGCCCCCTTTATCTCGCGGGGCACGCGGCCGAAAATCGCCATCCTGCGCGAGCAGGGCGTCAACGGGCAGGTCGAGATGGCGGCCGCCTTCGACAGGGCAGGATTTGCCAGTGTCGACGTGCACATGAGCGATATTCTCTCAGGACGCGTGGACCTCACCGACGTGCAAGGCCTCGCTGCATGCGGCGGATTTTCGTACGGCGACGTGCTCGGAGCAGGTGAAGGTTGGGCCAAGTCCATCCTGTTCAACGAGCGCGCGCGGAATGCATTCGCGGCCTTCTTCGCACGCCCTGATACGTTCTCGCTTGGCGTCTGCAACGGCTGCCAGATGATGTCGAACCTCAAAGACCTCATCCCGCACGCCGAACATTGGCCTCGCTTCGTCAAGAATCGCTCAGAGCAATTCGAAGCTCGGTTCTCGTTGCTGCGCATCGAACAAAGCCCCTCCATCTTCTTCCGCGACATGGAAGGCTCAGTCCTTCCCATCACGGTGGCGCATGGAGAAGGTCGCGCGGAGTTTGTCTCTGACATGGAGCGCGAAGCCTGCCAACAGTCAGGGCTCGTCGCTGCACGCTTCGTGGACCATCACGGTGCGCCTACCCAGCGCTACCCGCACAATCCCAACGGCTCCGATGCTGGCCTCACCGCCCTCACGACCCGCGATGGCCGCGTCACCATCATGATGCCGCACCCGGAGCGCGTGTTCCGCGCGGTGCAGCATTCCTGGCGCCCCGACACCTGGCTCGAAGACGGACCCTGGATGCGCTTCTTCCGCAACGCACGCGTCTGGGTTGGCTGAATACGTTCGCCCGCCGCAGCCGATATGGCGGCGGCAGGCACCGTGACAGAGCCGCAAGATTAGAACACGTAGCTGCCCGTCAAAATAGACGCGAGGGAGAGCCATGGGCCTCCCTCTTTGCGTCGCGAGCCTACCACTCGATGATCGAAGAGCCCCAGGTAAAGCCGGATCCGAAGGCGACCATCGCCACCTTCATACCGCGCTTGAGCCTGCCTGCTTCTTCCGCCTCGAACAGTAGACTCGGAAGCGTGGCAGCCGTGGTGTTGCCGTAGCGCATAATGTTGTTGAAGAACTTCTCGTCCGGCGCACCGATGGACTGCTGGATGTACTGGTTGATGCGCAGATTCGCCTGATGGAACAGGA
>CAZEWA010000098.1:0-5663 GCA_964515685.1 uncultured Polyangiales bacterium
CCGGGTCGGATCCGTGAGGCCGTAGTGCTAGTTCACTTCGGAAAGCATTAAGGCCCCTTGTTGGTTTGATATGAGGTTTCTGAGTTCTCCGCACGTCCTAACCGAGCCCGAACTCGTAGCTCGAAACGCCGACGCGGCGCCCATCCGGATCCCGAAAGTACAGCGTGTGCTCGGTCTCGGCCTCGAGTCTGCCTGCGGCCTCAAGGCGCACCCGCAACGCCACGCGCGCCTCCGGCGTCAGCCGAATCGCGAAGAACTCGCGGCTGCCTTTCGGGATATCGGGCTCATCCTCCGCCTTGGTCTCGAGCATCAGGACGCTCTCCTGGCCCAGCGAGAGCCAGATCGAGCGCGGCAAGGCTTCACGCATCAGCGTGAGCCCGAGCCACTCCTGGTAGAAGCGTGCGAGGCCTGAGACATCGCGTGTTCTGAAAGCCATATGATGGACAGCACTCATGCACCATGACGCTGGCGAATCAGGCCCCCGATGGCAAGAGCACAGGCAGCCCGCTCTCACTTTCGCGCAGCGCGGCCCGCGCTTCCTCAGCGTGCAGCCCCGCTGGCGCGAGCTCCAGGTAGCGGGCATAGGCCGACAAACGCTCACGGTCGGTTCCATCCCGCCGCGCGAGCGCAAGCGCCAACATGTAGTGCGCTTCTGGCCGGGTTTCCTCGACGGCCAGCGCCCGCCGCAGCTCACGTTCGGCGCGGCTCTCCTCCCCCAGCGCGAGCAAAATGCTCGCCACTAGGATGCGCAGCGGCACGTCACGAGGACGCGCCAGGAGTGCCGGTTCCGCGTACACGAGCGCCGAGCGCAGCCGCGAAGCGCGCACCGTAGTCGTGATGAGGGCACGCACGCACTGCTCGGAGTCGTAGCCCTGACGCATGGCACTCGCGAAATACTGCTCCGCGCGCGTCAGGTCCGAAACCTCGAGAAAGTACTGCCCCGCCTGGTACAGCTCCGCTCCCGACATCGACGAACCAGCCTCGACCGCAGTTCGCCCTTGGCGCGACGCGCACCCAAAAACACAGAAGACGAGCGCCAGCATGAGCACGCTGCGCAGTCGCTTGCGAAGGCAACTCATGGCTTCTTACCTTCTGCTTTGCCGCCAGGCCTGGGCATAGGCGACAGCAACGACACCGCCGCCACATCCCCCTCAAAGTCCCGGTACACACGCAGCATCTCCTCGATCAGATTTTGCTCGCCGAGTGAGACAGCCTGCACGACGCTCGGCACGATAAACAGCAGGTTCTTGGTTTCCTGGCTTTTGCGCGACTTCGACCCAAACAACGCGCCCAAAATCGGGATGCGATTCAGCCCTGGCAGTCCGCTTGTGCCCTTGCTCTCACTCTCACTGTTCAAGCCCGCTAGGACCAAAGACTTGCCGAGGTCGAGATTCACCACGGTGTCGAGCTTCGCGATGAGGCGCCCTGGAATGCCGGTCCCCTTATCCGACGTCAGGTCAGAAACATCCGCCCCAACCTGCAGCTCGATGCGCCCCGAGGCACGGTCGAAGCGCGGCTGCACCGTGACCATGCTTCCGTACGAGATCGCTCGGACCTCGGCCGTGAGCGCACCCTGCACACGCACATTGACCTCGCCGCCGCTCTGAAAGCTCGCTTGCTTGCCATTCTCCGCCACCAGCGCCGCCTGGCGCGAAATGCGCGCCCAACCTGCATCCTGCGCCAGATCTAGACGTGGCAAAATCTGCTCGGCAATGCCTAAGCTCGCATCCGTCACCGTGCCTGTGAGCATGTTGAACTGCCCGCGCACCTGAGCCGAGCCACCTATGCTGCCAGGGAAGCCAAGCCCGAGTTGGTGTCCGTAATCCTGAGACACTTGGACGAAGTAAAAATCCAAGCGGATGTTGTCCTCGGCGGACACACGAATGACATGGTCCACTTCGGGCTTTTCTTGGCTCACCTCGATGCGATGATGAACCTCGCGCCCATCGAGCATGAAGAACAAGAGCGTGGTCGTGCCGCGCGTAAGGGCCACGAGCACAAACTGGTCGCCCTCCTTGGAGAGCCGCAGCTCCACTATGCCGGGCGCACCGAGCGAGTAGCTCTTCACGTCTTGCGCGGCGAGACTCACCTGCTGCCCCACCTGGAGAAACAGCTCTTTTTGCTCACGCTGAGGGGCCGCCCACGCAGTCGGCACAAACGCGAGCCACAGCACGCCGAACCAGAAAACGACTGCACAGTTTCGCTTGCTCACAGGGCGCCTATCGGTCGAGGCGCCCACAGGTTGCGTCGCCGCCCGGAAAACGCTGCGGGGCGGCGGCGCCCGCGCGACCGTCACATGCCAGCGCGTTGCCCGCGCGGACGCCGTGCTGAACCTGCAGCACTCCGCTGACCCCCGCGCTGATTGCCACGCGGTGCTCTGACAACACTGCGCTGACGAGCCAACGCCACACGCGCCGCCTCCATGGGCACCACCACCGAGGACTCCGAAGCCACGTGCTCTCCCTGTGATAGGGGAGCCAGACGCGTGGCGCACAGCAGGCCGGGCATCGTCAGGCGCAAGCATGCAAGGCGCACGAGCCCGCGCCGCTCGAGCTCCAACAAGGACTGCCCCACGCGCACCGGAAGCAAGCCAAGCTCACGTGCCAAGAGCCCAACTTCGATCTCCCGCACGGCTCGGCTGAGCTCGAAGAGGGCACGGAGTACGCGCTGGGCCTGAAAGGAAAGGACAACCGGACAAGCTTGAAGGGATGGGTGGCTGTTCATGTGAACAGTATCTACCGCACCTGAACATCCGTCCAAATTTCTGCTTGGACGTTCAGTGCTCGGCGCGAACAGCGCCTCTGCGTCCACCCTCCCCCCAAATAAAGTGCCTGCGTGCACTTTTTTGAGCCCGAGTAGCTCAACGAAGGGAGCCTGCGCTTGTTTCCGACGTAACAGAACTCGCAAGGGACAACGCAGGACACGCGCATGGTCGAATCGGCAGCAGCAGAGATTGAGGCATGGGCTCGTATTGTCGTCCTGCGTGGGGACGCGGCCCGTCGGGTGATCTTCGAAGCCGAATACCCCGCGCGCTTGTGTGTCGGAAGCGACCCGGGCGCCGACCTGCTTTTCTCCCACGAGTCCGTGGCTCCGCGGCACTTCGATGTGGTCTGGGACGGGTCGAATCTGTGGCTCGAAGATGGCCTGCGCCTCGGTCGCACGTTCGTTAACGGTAAGCGCCTCAACGAGTGGCAGCCTGTATTGGGGCAGGTCCTGGTGGCATTTGGCCCAGTCCGTCTATGGATGAAGGCCGCAGGCGCGGCGCCACGCACCTCGGGCCCAAACTACGCAGCCTTGGATCGGGCAAGCCTCACCGACGTACTGCGAGACCCGGAGCATCGCCGTTGCAACACGGGCCGCATCACGCTTCCGCCTGAGCTCAGCGACCCCATGGAGCCAACCCAGGCGTAGCTTTTGCTGTCAATCGCTTGGGATTCTCGCGCACCCTCCGCCGAAAAGGCTATCCTTGGTGACGCGACGCGCCGTGCCAGGGGAGATTCGATGCTGCGGTTCAGAGCTTTGTATTTTGCGATCGTCTTGGGTCTTAGCTGCTTTGCTGCGCCACGCAGCTCGGCCCAGACCACGACAGAGGCTACCGGAGAGGCCCCGGCAGTCGACGCACGGGAAGCGTTTCGACGCGGTGAAGCCGCCTACAGCGCGGGCAACTACGACATGGCCATCCGCGAGTGGACCAATGCGTATGCAGCCGATCCACGGCCACGCATTCAGTTCAATCTCTCGCAGGCCTACGAACGCACGGGAGAGCTCGAGAAAGCCACCGTCGCGTTGCGCGAGTTTTTGGAGTCGGCTGACCCCGACGATCCCATGTACTCCGACGCCAACGCACGGCTCTCGGCGCTGCAACAGCGCATCGCCGCTACCGGTCTCTTGGTACGCGGTGGCACCGAAGGCGGCTTGATCAGCGTCAACGATCAGGACTGGGGCCGTACGCCTCGCCCCGACAAGATCACGCTCGCTCCCGGCAGCCACGTGCTGGTCGTGCGCTGGGCTGGTCAGCCTGAGTTTCGCACCAACGTAATCGTGCCTGCCGGACAGGTTATCGCAGTGGATTTGCCCGCCAGCGCTGGCGCAGGCGCAAGCCAGGGCGGAGCCGCAACGGAAGACTCGGTCAGCATCAGCACGAATTCCGCCCGGAATCGTAAGATCCTGTTCTATTCGCTCGGTGGTGCGGTAGCCGCCGTCGGCGTCGGCCTGCTCACCTACGGCATCGTGCGCGGCACGGACAAAGTCGACTGCGACAAAAATTACTGCCCGAAGCCTGAGCAGAATGACTCAGTGAAGACGCAGAGCATCGTCGGCTACGCAGTGGGCGGCACGCTCATCGCGGGCGGCGCGGCGTTCATCCTAGTCAGCGCACTCATGCGCAAAGACGACAAGCAGTCCGCCACGCGCTGCGGCGTAGGCTTCGCCAGCGCAAGCTGCCAGTTCCGCTTCTGATACCAGGAGACAACTTCGATGATCAGCAAGCGAGTTTGGTGGGCAAGTTTCTCCCTTGGTCTCTTGTTGTCTGCTGCAGGCTGCGAAAGCGTAGACAAATGTAAAGAGGGCACCAGCGGCTGCCTTGGCGGCGCGTGCCTCAAAGACGACGACGACTGCAAATTTTCGAGCCTCGAGTGCGTTCAAACCCTGAACGGTCGTGCCGTTTGCGGCGAGAAGCAGCGTGACGGAAGCTACGATTGCGGCAGCGCAGGCTCCTGTGAGAAGCCGACCACCGGCGATGGGGATGGCGACGGGGATGGGGATGGCGACGGGGATGCGCCGCTTCCCTGCGACTGCACCGGAGAGGACGAAATCTGCGCGCCGGGTACCAGCGACGTGTGCATCAACTTCTGCGAAGATCCCGGCCCCGACTACGTTAGAATCGAGACACGCCAAGCAGAGACTCTCCCCTGTCGCTTCAACGCCAAGGAGGACCTCGTCAGCTACTCAGATGCCTGCAAGGCATTGTGGCGCCAGTTCTGCTTACGCTCCGAGGCCTACTGCGACGGCTACATCTGCGATGCAGAGTTCTACGCGACCCAAGACGCGCAAGACTGGTGCACAGCAAACTTTCCCGAATTCGATGCACTCGCAACCTATTGCGAGACTCTGCGAGATGGTTCCTGCCAAACCTTCTCCGAATGCACGGACCCAAGCTTCCCGCGAACATGCTCAGAAGAATATGTTTGCACGAACACCTGCCCAGATGCCAACGATGGTGCGTGCGACGACGGGGATCTCGACACCGCGGCCTACAGCGTATGCGCATGGGGCACGGACTGCGGCGACTGCGGCCCGCGCAAGGGCACAGCCCCCGTGCTTCCGCGCGAGATAGGTGACCTTTGCGTGTCACACGAACAATGCAGGGGTTATTCGGAAGTCTTCAGCCGCAACAAAAGCTGGTGCCTGGAGGTCGGCCGAACGAAGATCTATCGCTGCTTGGCGGATTGCTCAGTGCAAGACAACTGCTCTGAAGGGGAGAGATGCTTTACGTTGATTGACGCGGACGAGAAGCCCCTCAAGCAGGGGGATGTGACTGCCCGTGTTTGCGATCCGCAGATCTGCCAATAAACGTCAGCGAAACTCCAGATAGCGGGCTCCCAGCCCAAGTCGCAAGTACAACCACCTTCTTGGGCTCGTTTGCCCCTTGGACCGTGAACCGT
>CAZEWA010000098.1:5763-12909 GCA_964515685.1 uncultured Polyangiales bacterium
CGCTCCCACATCGCCAAGCATCTCGGAGAAGCAAAGGAGCCCATGTCTGAGGACGACATGCGTCTCGTCGCAGCAAGTACCTGTAACTCTTCGCCGACAAATCCCTCGACCAGGCAGATTCGTGCATTAAACCGAAGTCCCTGTATCCTTAGCCCGGCCTCACCGTGCACAAACAAAGCCCTAAATCCGACATGTTTCGCATATTCCTCGCCTTTGCCTGCCTGCTGCTCGGGAGCACAAGCGGCTGCCGCGAAGTTGACCATTGTCCCAAGGGCGAGCTGCGTTGCCTCGGTGGCCTGTGCGAGCAGGGCGAGTGCGACTTCGATTTGCAATGCGTCGTTCGCACGAGCGGCGAGGCGCTTTGCGGCAAGCGCATCCGAGACGACCGGTACGACTTTGGCGATAAGGGCAAGGGAGACGCGACTCCGATCGGCGTGGCCAAGGACTGCGAATGCGAAGCGCCCTCGGTTTGTGCGGCAGACGGTAAAACTTGCGTCAACTACTGCGAGTCCGTCGACAAGGTACCCGGCTCGGGTTCGTCTCCAGAGGTCATCTTCTGCGAGCACGAGGAAGGGCAAGCCTCCTACACGTACGCGGAGATCTGCAAACGTCAGTGCGAGAACAATTGCCAGCGCTGGTCGCAGTTCTGCGGCTTTACCTGCGAGCCTGGCTACTGCGAGAGCCAAGACGTAACCGACGCCTGCGAAGCGCAGTGCCCTTCCGCCCAGGCGGATGCACGCGCCTGCCTGACGCGCGCATGCAACACGGTGCGCGACCAGACCTGCAGCAAGGTTCTCTGCCCCGATACGCAGGCGCCCGCGAGCTGCGAGAATCTCGTCTGCAAAAACACCTGCGGCAGCGGCGCCGACTCCGGTGAGTGGGCGGGCGACGGTTTTTGCGACGATGGCGACCTCTACAGCTCTGATTTCTCGGAGTGCGACTGGGGCTCCGACTGCGTCGATTGCGGCCCGCGTATGGGCCCAGCGCCCGTGCCCCAGCCCAATGGCGGCGTGTGCGCATACCACTCGGGTTGCATCGGTCACAGCCGAACGCTCGCCACCAACGGAGCCTGGTGTCTGCGACTCGATGAGGTTCAGGAAGGCCTTGCGCGTTGCATGCCCGACTGCAGCGGAAGCAAGGTATGCCCAACGGGCTACGAGTGCGTAACCGTAGTCGATGATACAAATGAGCCCGTCGTAAGCGAAGACGGTCGCCTCATGGGCAAAGCTTGTGTGCCCACGATGTGCGGGACCTGAGCCGCGCGGTCTAAAGCAGGTCTAGAGCTTCCAGGCGAGCGCGATGCGGCGCTCGCTGCGCGGAAACCTGGCCGCATAGCGCGCAGGCGCATGGCGCGCGGCCAGCATCTCGTGCCTCAAATCGCTTCGAGCACTGCCGACGCGCCGAGCCCGCCAGCGGCGCAGATGCCGAGCAGCGCGAGCGACCTCTTGCCCGCTCCAAGCTCGTTGGCCACCGTCGTGATCATGCGTGCGCCCGTGGCGCCAAATGGATGCCCCAGCGCCAGCGACCCTCCGTAGAGGTTGAGAGCATCGTCAGCGACGCTGCCCACAGCCTTGTCGCGGCCGAGGCGTTCGCGCGCGAAGGCATCGCTGGCTAGCATCTTGAGAACGCTCAAGACCTGCGCTGCAAAGGCTTCGTGCATGTCGACCATATCGATGTCTGAAAGCTGCAAGCCTGCGCGCTCGAGCGCTTTGGGCATCGACAACGCAGGCGCAATCAAGAGCTGATCGGATGGATCCACGGCCGAATAGGCCCACGAGCGGAAGGCCGCCAGGGGCTTGTAGCCAAGCGCGCGCGCCTTTTCTTCGCTCATCAGCAGCACTGCCGCAGCGCCATCGGTGAGCGTGCTCGCATTGCCCGCAGTGATGGTTCCGTCTTTTGCAAACGCTGCGCGCAGCTTGCTCAAGCGACCCACACTCGAGTCTGCACGCACGATACGGTCGGTGTGCACCCACCTGCCGTCCGGCGTTTGTACCGGCGCTACTTCGTCGGCAAAGCGACCGGATTCCATCGCGCGCGCCGCACGCTGATGCGAACGCACGGCAAACTCGTCCTGCTCTTGGCGCGTGATGCCGTTGCGCTTCGCCATGCGCTCAGCGGACTCGCCCATGACTTCGCCCGTGGTGCGCTCTGCAATCTTGGGCTGGCTCGGCAGCACTTCTTGGAACGGCACCATCTGCGCGAGCACCGCCAAGACATCGGCCGGCGTCGCCCCCTTGCCGAGCGCAAGCGGCGCCAGCAAGTGCGTCATTTTCGTGGGAAACGTGAGGCTCGCATTGCTGGTCGAATCCGATCCACCCGCAATCACGATGTCGGCCTCGCCGCGCTCGATAGCAGCTGCCGCGAGCGTCACCGCTTGCAGACCCGAAGCACACGCGCGTGTGACCGTCATGCCTTCCACGTGAGCAGGCAGCTTGAGATCAAGCGCTATCTCGCGCGCTAGATTCGGCGCAGTGGGCGGAAAGATGACGCCGCCCCAAACGATGGAGTCGATCTCCGCGCGCGGCACGTTGAACTTATCGAGCAACGCACGCGTTGCGTGTACACCGAGCGCAATCGAATCAAGCTTGGTGAACTCGTTGAAGGCGCGCACGAACGGTGTGCGCATGCCGCCGACGATCACCGCGCGGCGGCTCGCCTTGCTCGGAGCCGCCTTCGCGGAAGGCCGTGTGGACGGCGCGGGCTTTTTAGGGGTTTCCAGAGGCGAAGCAGCCTCCGTCGCTTGAGACTTCTTCTTCGCCATGGAGACCTCCTAAAATGCCGCCGCGTATCTGCGACGCCAACGCTACGGATTAGGCGCCTAGCTGCGCGCCTCCGTCACGTAATCAGGCGCCGATGAAGGCGCCGCCGCAAACGCGCAGCACCTGGCCCGTGACGCCCTGCGAGCCGGGCGTGGACAAGAACGTGAGCGCCTGGCCGACGTCCGTGGGCTGGCCGCCCTGGGACAACGAGGACAGACGACGTGCCACTTCGCGAATGGCGACCGGAATCGCGGCCGTCATGCGCGTCTCGATGAAGCCGGGCGCGATGGCGTTCACGGTGATGCCACGGTCCGCGAGCTGCGCCGAGAGCGCGCGCACATAGCCGACGATGCCGCCCTTGGAAGCTGCGTAGTTGGTCTGGCCGTTGTTGCCTGCGATGCCCGCGATGGACGAGAGGCAGATCACGCGGCCACCGTCACGCAGTACGCCCTCTTCGACGAGCTTAGACGTGATGCGCGCCACTGCGCTGAGGTTGATGTCGATCGTCGAATCCCAAACATCGGGCTTCATGTTGGCGAGCATCTTGTCGCGCGTGATGCCGGCGTTGTGGATCACAACGTCCACGCCACCGAACTTGTCCTTGAGGTACTTCGCGATCTTCGCGGGTGCGTCGGCCTCGGAGACATCGGCGAGCAACACGCTGCCGCCGATGTTGCGTGCAACTTCGCTGGCGGGGCCGTCGTCGGCAGGACGATCGAGCACCACGACCTGCGCGCCTTCAGCTGCGAGAATCTCGGCCGTGGCTGCGCCGATACCGCGCGCTGCGCCGGTGACTACCACAACCTTGCCGTTGAGCGGACGCGCGTAAGCCTCGCCTGCGCTGCCCTTGGCGGTCTTGGTGACGCGCACCGGCTGACCGGTGACGAAAGCAGATGCCGAAGACAGGAAGAAGCGAGCCACGTGCGCAAGACGCTCCTCCGCGCCTTCCTGCACGTAAACGAGATTCGCGGTGGCACCGAACTTGCCCACTTCCTTGGCGAGCGAACGCACAAAACCATCGAGCGCAGCGCGCGTAGCAGCCTGCTCAGGGTTCTTCGCGTCTTCGGGTGCACGAGCGACCACCAGCAAGCGGCCCGACTTGTCGATGCTGCGCATGCGCGGTTTGAAGAACTCGTAGACCTGCTTGAGATCTGCAGGCGTGTTCAATCCAGAAGCGTCGAACACCAGGCCCTTGGCCTTGATGCCCTCGGGAACTTCACCCGCTTCGATGCGCAGCGGACGACGGCCGAACGCCTCGCCAGGGCCTGCAAACGCCTTGTAGAGCTTCTCGCCCACGACATAGGAGCTCGCGCCGGCCTTCACCAGCGTGGCGCCCAGCGCGTCAGAGAGTTGGCCTTCGCCGCCGACCAGCACCACGCGATCCTTGAGGATCTGCTCGGTGCGGGGGCTCTTGGGGCGCTCGAGCGGAACAGGCAGAGGAAGCGGAAGACCCGCCGCCTGAATCAGCTTCTTAGCGGTTGGATTCTGAGACAGCTCAAGCAGGAAATCAGACATGACGTTCTCCCACGCAAAAACACGTTCACCGACGATTCGGCTCAATCAACCTTCGAACGAACCCACAAGGAATGCGGGTCCACCGGGCGCGATGCCCACGAACACTTCGTTGCCCTTGACGTACAGACCGGCCTTGCCGGGCAACACCAGCGGCTTGGTGAAACGGCAGTTCCACTTCTTCATGCGCGTCACGTCGCCGGCGAACACCGCGCGATTGACGCCTTCGACTGCCCTCGCCATCGTGCCAAAGCCGTGCAGGATGACGTTCGGAAAGCCCGATGCGCGTGCCGCAGCGGGAATCCAGTGAATCGGATTGAAGTCGCCCGTGAGCTTGGCGAAGTCGAGCCCAGCGGTCTTGCTGAGCTGCCAGTAGGCGATTTCCTTCGCGTCGTCTGGAACACGCGGGTGCTCCTTCTTCTCTTTCGCCGCGCCCTCAGGCTTCTTGCCGCCCTTGAGCGGTACGATGGCGAACATATCGGCCACGAGCGCTTCCTTCACGCTGCGGGTCGACGTGATGATGCGCTGCTGCATCACTGCGCGACGGCCATCGTCGTCGATGCTCTCGAGACGCGCTGTCACCTCGAGGGGCTCGTTGGCAGGAATGGGCGCCTTGATCTCCATGTTGCAGCCGCCGTTGAGCACGCGCGAGATCGGGTACGGCACGCCGTCGAGGGCACGGCCGCCAAGGCCGAAGCCCCACTGCGGAAACATGTGCGGCGGAAGCGTGTTCTTGTAGGCCGCAGGGTCGCCGCCCACGTTGCGGACGTAGTCGCGCACGAGCTCGGGACTGCGCGCAGGATACGTGGCCGAGTGGACCGGACCCGGCACCGGGGGCGCGCCCTTCGGGACCTTTTTGAACACCTGCTGCTCGAGGGAGACCAAGGCCACGCGCCCGATGGCGCTCAGGATGGGACCGTGTTCGAGCAAGTAGCGATTCGATACCGACATGGCTGCTGTTCCCTGGCCGAGGCGGAACCTCGAGACTGCGCGGAGGACCGGATTTGCGCCCTACCGCATGGTTGCTGACTAACTGCCATACGGTAGAGAACGTGCAAGTTCAGGTCCCTGTTTTTTGCGTCGCCGTTTCGGTCACAGGGGTTGCTCGCCTCAGTTAGGCCGTGGTTTTTCGATCAAAAGCGCACTCGGCCTGCACGTGACGGTGGACTACCGTTTGGTAGTCTAGTACAAACCGCTCGGTAGTCATCGTGGACGTGCGCACCCACATTCTTTCGGTTGCGACGCGGCGTTTCGCACGTCACGGCTTCGATTCTACTTCGTTGCAGGAGATTGCAGACGAAGTCGGTGTCAAGAAGCCCTCGCTGCTCCATCACTTCCCCTCGAAGAACGACCTGCTCCGGGGCGTGCTCGACAAGCTCTTCGACCATTGGACCGAGAGCCTGCCCCGCTTGCTGGAGGCCGTGACGAGTGGCCGTGGTCGGTTCGACGCCATCACAGTGGAGCTCGTGCGCTTCTTTAGTGAGGATCCCGACCGTGCCCGGCTCGTGGTGCGCGAGCTGATGGACCGACCTGAACAAATGCGCAACCGTCTGTCGCAGACCCTCACACCGTGGGTCACGCTGATTGCGGACTACATTCGCAAAAGCCAAGACGCAGGCCATGTGCCGCGCGATGTGGACCCCGAGGCGTACATCGTGCACGTGGTCACGTTCGCAGTCAGCAGCATCGCGGCGCTGCCTGTGGTGACGCACGCGCTCTCGGGTCCGCGCGAAGAAGTGAACGAGCGCTACCTTGGCGAGCTACTACGCATGGTCCGCTCGAGTCTGTTTGCCAAGCGCCCCACCTGAACAGGGTTGGAAAACACCGACCAAGTGTACAGTTGCGCGGTATATCTGCTGCCGGAAGTTGACCCGTAGCAGACCGCACGGCACCCTCGCTAACGATGTCTTCCGGCCGCGATTCCGGCTACCCTACCCTGGCTTGGCTTTTGCCATTCGGGCTGCTCGTGTTCGCAGTGGTGTCCGTACCTCTTCGGATTCTGAGCGAAGAAGGTTTGCCTCGTTACCGCAAGCTGAGCGCTCAGCTCGAGCGTACGCAGCAGGACAACGTGGCGCTGAACAAGGCCATCGAGCGACTGAGCCGCGACGTGCACGCCCTGCGCAGTGACCCGCGGGCGGTCGAACGTATCGCGCGCGATGAGCTTGGACTTTTGCGCGAGGGCGAAGTGCTGTTTCAGTTCGCCCCGTCCGAAGGCCCGCACCTGACCAACACAGCCTCGCGCTGAAGCTCGGTTTACGGGCTCTCGATACACGCAAGTTTTTTGCGGTGCGCGCAGAACGGAACTAGTGTGCAGTGCTCCGAACGAGGCGCGCACCATGACGACGTTGGTACAAGCCGCATTCACGCTGCGTAAGACCGCCAGAGCGTCCTACGGTTTCATTCTGTCCGCGGGCTTCATGGTACTGCTCGTGCTGGGCGTGTTCCGAGAGCCCGAGCTTGGCCTCGAACATCTGTGCGCAGCCGCTGCTTGGCTCGTGCTGTTTGCGCGCAGGGCCGTTGCGCGCTTTCGCGCGGAGGGCCGCGAAGAGCTTTCGCCACGCAAGGACTTGGAGATGGGCTTGCTCTTGCTCGTCGCGGTCCACGCCGTGGTACAGGTCGCAGGCGGCCTGACCGGGCAGCTCTACCCGCTCGTCTACGTGCTGGTGGCTTTTGTGGCTTCGTTTGCCGTCAAGCCCACAGGCAGCGTTCTGGTCGTGAGCGCCGTGGTGCTCGAGGCATTGCTCTACTTTTTTACCGAGCGGCACATCGACCCGCAGCCCTACTTCCTGCACGCGACCTTCATCGTGTTTTTCGGACTGATGAGCCTTTTGTTCACGCGCGTCGAAATCGAGCGTGTGCGCGAGAACTCCAAGAA
>CAZEWA010000098.1:13009-18269 GCA_964515685.1 uncultured Polyangiales bacterium
CCCTTCACGGGCGGCGAGGGCGCCGTAGGGGCCGCCATGAAGCGCGGCATGACCATGAACCTCGAGCACATCAAGCCCGGCTATCGCGGCCTGTGTTACTACCGCGGGCCTTCCATGGTGCAGGCATTCCTAGGAGTGCCCGTGCTCGAAAACGGTAAGGTCTTGGGGGCGCTGTGCGCCGATCGCTTGACTGACACGCCGTTTGGCGCGCGCGAAGAAAGCGTGATGGAGGGCGCCGTACGCCAGGTGCTTCGAGCCATCGAAAACGAGCGCATCTTCGTGCAGCTCGAGCGCACCAAGAGTGAGCAGACGGTGCTGCATCAAGCCTCTGCGGCGCTAGGCGCAGCGCTCACCGAGGAGTCCGTGATCGAAGCCAGTCTGACGGCTGCGGCGCAGATTGCAGCCTACGATTTCGCCGCGGTGACCCGCTACGATCCCGAGAGAAAGCGCCACTCCGTGCTTCGCGCCGTGGGCGTAGGCG
Source organism: uncultured Polyangiales bacterium (assembly GCA_964515685.1). Taxonomy (GTDB): domain Bacteria; phylum Myxococcota_A; class Polyangia; order Polyangiales; family DASUME01; genus DASUME01. The sequence continues at coordinate 13,491 of CAZEWA010000098.1, forward strand.
CAACGGAACTGCAGAAGCTCAGCTTCCGCGACAACACCTCGCTCACGGCCATGGCGGTGAAAAACCGCCACTACTTGCCGTACCGCGGCGAGTTCGATGGCCAAAAGCAGATGGTGTACACGCGGGCCTCGGCCAATCTCGACGGCATGCAGTCGCTGTTGATTTTGCCGCTGCTCGTGCGTGAAGACCCGGTCGGCACCTTGGCCATCGCCGCCAAGCGGCCAGACGCCTTCAATGCTTCAGTGCGCCCGACCTTACAGGTGCTCGCAAATCAGCTCGCCGTGGCGCTCGCCAACGCCGAGAGCGTGCGCAGACTCGAAGAACTCGCCACCACCGATGGGCTCACCGGCTGCTTGAACAAGCGCACATTCTTGGAAGAGCTGCATCGGCGCCTCAAGGCAGCCGAGCGTTTCAACCGCAAGCTCAGCCTCATCGTCACGGATATCGATCACTTCAAGAGCGTGAACGACACCTACGGACACGCCGTCGGCGACCATGTGATCCGCGGCCTCGGCGAGATTCTGCGCTCACTCAAGCGTGACACCGACGTGGTTGCACGCTTTGGCGGCGAGGAGTTCTGCATTCTGTGCGAAGAGACCGACGCGCGTGGCGCCGTGCTGCTCGCCGAACGTGTACGCGAAGAACTCAAGGCTCGGCTGTTCGAGAGCGATATCGGGAAGCTCAAAGTGACCTGTTCGCTCGGCGTGGCTCAGTTCCCAGATGACGCAAAGACCGACACGCAGCTGTTCGAAGTCGCAGACAAGGCGCTGTACTTGGCGAAACAAACGGGCCGAGACCGCGTGTGTTCGGCGCGCAAGCTCACCTGAACGTTTGCGGCTTACCTACCGGCCATCGGTTTCTTTGAATTTTGGACAAAGCCCGATAGCGTTGGGAGATGGGCTATGTTCGCTCGCTCTTCATCACGCTGACCTGCGCGCTGTGCGTGGGCTGCACGCTCTCGAACATGACCCCGCAGGCCCGCTTCCAAGATGCGGCCCACACCCTCAACGATGCCGCCCGATGGGGTCAAGTCGATGTGGCGACGCGCTATGTTTCGCCTGCCTATATGGAGGTGTTTCTTTCGCGGCATCGTGAGTGGGGCGAACGAATCAGCATCGCCGATGCCGACGTGACTCGCATGAAGCTTGGGGAAGACCGGAACGTCGCAATGTCGGAGGTCGCCTTGAACTGGTACGACACCCACGGCATCACCACCCGCACTTCCGTCATCACCCAACAGTGGGAAGGGCGCCGCGGCAGCTACGTATTGGTGAGCGAGACGGTTCGCTCTGGCGATCCGCGCATCTTCGCGCCCGATGCGGAACCAGAAGATACCACCTCAGGCGATGCCGCTCCCTGAGTCTGCACCAGCCACCTGCCTACGTCTTCAGTTTACGGCGAATGTCAGACGAAACATCGTGCCCGCGTCGCCTCGGATCTCGAGCTTGGCTTCGAGCTGTTCCGCCAAGGTACACACGAGTTGAAGACCGAGCGTGTCGGTGGTCTTGGGTTCGAAGCCCGAAAGGAGCCCTATCCCGTTATCCTGCACGCCAAGAAACACACTGCCATCGTCCGTGTGTCCGAGCTCAACGCGGATGATTCCTGGTCGCCCATCCTGAAAAGCGTGCTTCATCGCGTTCGTAATGAGTTCGTTGAGGATGAGTCCGCACGGAATGGCCTTGTCTACCGCAATAGTCAGATCCTCCACGGCAAGTTCGAGCGACACCGTGTGCGGAGATACGCCCGCCGCGAGCAAAACACTGGCCGCCAGACTGCGGGCGTAGTCAGAAAACGGCACGCGCCCGTAATCCTGAGACTGGTAGAGCTTCTCGTGAATGAGCGCTATCGCCTGAATGCGCGTCTGGCAATGCTCCAGCGCGTCTCGACTCACACCTTGCTCGAGTCTGCGCAACTTCATGTTGATGAGGCTCGAGATGACCTGCAGGTTGTTCTTCACCCGGTGATGGATTTCCTGCAGCAGCACTTCTCGCTCACGCACGGCCGTGGTTAGCTCCTGCGTCCTCTCCGCAACGCGCGCCTCCAGACTAATATTGAGCTGTTGGAGTTCTTCCATCAGCTCCTGGTTCTCAGACTCCGCTTGCTTACGTGCTGTGATATCCGCGACCGACGAAAGCACGAGGTTGCCGGCCTCTGTGCTCAATGGGTTGAGCCCTATCTCGATGGGAATCTCGGTTCCATCCTTGCGCAGGCCGTACAGGTCGCGGCCCGCTCCCATCGGGCGAGCGCGCGGCAAGCTCGTGAAGACATGTCGGAACGTCGGATGGTGCACGCGAAATCGAACCGGCACGAGCATTTCTAGCTGCTGCCCTATCAGCTCCTCGCGCGGATACCCGAAGAGCCTCTCGATTTGCGCATTCACCAACACAATCTTACCGGATCCGTCCACCATCATCATCCCTGTGGGCGCGGCCTCGAGCGCCAAGCGAAACTGCTCCATCGATCGTTTGCGCTCGCTGAGGTCCACGATAGAAGCGAGCACAAACGTGCCCTCCAATGTGGCGAGCGGATTGAGCCCGATCTCGACAGGAATCTCCGTTCCATCCTTGCGCCTACCGTACAGGTCGCGACCTTCCCCCATCGGACGCGCGCGCGGATCCCGCAAAAAACCTCGACGATAGCTCGCATGATGCCCGCGATACCGCTCTGGAATCAGCGTCTCCAGCACGGCTCCCATCAACTCACCTCGCTCGAAGCCGAAGAGACGCTCCACCTGCGCGTTCGCCATGACGATGGCCCCGTGCACATCGACGATGAGCATCCCGACTGGAACGGCTTCGAGTGCGACCCGAAACTGCTCTATCGAGCGTGGAGGTTCTTCATTTGTTGCCCGCTGTTCACTGTTGATGTGATCCATCGCAGGCCGTCTTTCTTAGCGCTTCGCTCCGCGCCGACGCTTGTTCACGTACATGTTTGCATCAGCACGCGCGATGAAGCATTCGATGCTCTCGTCGCTCGTCCCCTCACGTACGGCGCAGCCGACGCTCATTTCAATTCGGAAGGGCAGACCGCTCGTCGCGTTGCATTGACACAAGTTTGTCTGCAGACGCTCCATCACTCGTTGTGCGGTGTGCTGCGCCCCATCGAGGCTCAGCACCGCAAACTCGTCTCCTGCGAGGCGTGCGACCACGTCGCTTTCGCGAAACGTGTGACGCAGAACTTGAGCCGCCGTTTGAATCGCCAGGTCGCCCTGGTTGTGACCACGTTCGTCATTGATGCGCTTGAGCCCATCGAGATCCGCAAAGAATAGCGTGAGGCTCCGGTTCTCGCGGCGCGCCAGATGCATCTGCTGCGCTGCTTGCATCAGGAAGCCGCGCCGATTGTGGAGCTGGGTGAGTTCATCCAAAACCGATAATTCGGACCAACGTGTGGCACGCTCTTGTGCCGCAAGCCCTGCACGGTGATGACACAGTGCAAGCTCGATGGTTGCACGTAGCTCCGCCTCACGAAACGGCTTCACCAGATAGCCAAAGGGCTCTATCGCGAGCGCGCGTTTGATGGTGCTGGGGTCCGAGGAGGCGGTGAGAAACACCAAAGGGACGCGACGCCGACGCAAGATCTCCTGGGCCGCCGAGATACCATCCATGCCGCCGCGCAGGCGCACATCCATCAAGACGAGATCAGGCTGACACAGCTCTGCCTTTTGCGTGGCTTCCACGCCGGTTGAGGCACGCCCAGCCAGACCATAACCAAAACGAGTCAATGCATCCGCGATGTCTGTCGCGACGATGCCGTCGTCCTCAACCACCAAGACGCTCGCAGTTAAAGACTGAATAACCAATTCAGACGCCGGCTCGGCGCCTGTCACATCGCATCCGGCCCTGACCCACATGGCAGCTCCGTTCGCAGTGCGCCGAAACAGCCGGCTACTCAACGAGCAAAAAGTAGCACAAACAGACTAGTCCGTTGCCACACGAAAGTGAGCAAATATGAGAGATACCTCACGTTCGCTCCGGTCGGTGCGGCGTACGGGGTTTCTCTCAGCCGGCGTGGGTTCCCAGTGGGCGACACCCTCGGATGCTCAGCGATAGGTGAAACGGAGCTCGTAGTCGCAGATCTGGTAGACGTCGCCCTCTTCGATCCTGCGACTGTCGACGCGCTCTCCGTTGAACTCGATGCCGTTCGTGCTTCCGAGGTCCTTCATGTAGAAAGCCCCGTTTTGAAGTACGACCGCCGCATGCCTGCGCGAGATGTTGCCGTCTTTGATCGGAAGATCAGCGGTCTTGGAACCGCGCCCGATCACGAACTCTTCTTTGTTCACGGACACTTTCTGCCCGTTGAAAATCACCGATAGCGGAGGCATGCCGCCGCTGCGTGACACGGGAGCCGCCATGCCCCCGCCCCCACCCGGCAAGGGCGGCGGCATGCTCGGCATCGCTCCGCCGCGAGCCGCCGCGAAGGGCGCTGAGGGCAGCTGAGGTGCCGAAGCCTGAGGCGCAGATATCTGCGCCGGTGCAAGCTGCGCCCCGACGGCCGCGGGAGTCCCGACGAGAGGCGTCGGACGCATGGGCGGCGGCCCTCCTCGGACAGGCGCGTCTGGAATCACCGCCGGGTTAGCTCCAGTTTGGCTCGTCCGCCCACGGCTACCCCAGTTACGGGAACGCGCGTACTGCCGCATCGCCTCATTGACGAGATAATCCGTGGAGCACTCGAGCTCGGCGCCCATTTGTTCGAAGATTTCCCAGAGGTAGTCTCTGCACTGAAACTGCCGCAGGCTCTTCTTGTTGTGGTCCTGAGTCATGGTGCTTTTTCTTCGCTCAT
>CAZEWA010000099.1:0-18244 GCA_964515685.1 uncultured Polyangiales bacterium
CCTCGGGCGTGCGACTTGGAAAAACACGCGTGCGACACGAGGAGCGCGTCGACAGGTAGCAACTATCGGCCACGTGGCGCGATGCCGCGAAGAGGCGAAACGGCGCCTCGCCGCGGTCTTTGCGAACCGACAGCAAGCACAGGTTCGAATGATCCATCGCCTTTAGCAACTCCGGCCGCGGCCGATGACACACGGGCTGCAGACTGCAGAACACGCGTGTATCGAGGGGCCGATAGGCGAGCGTGCGAATCCCGAGATTGCCGTCGCTCAGGGCTCGCTGCAGCACGCTCTGGGCCTGCTTCGGCTCAAAATGGCGCGAGGCCTTGAGTTGCAGCCTTCCCTCCGCGATGTCCGCGAGTCGATTCGCGAGCTCGACATGCGTATGCGCTGTCGCCACGGCGTCGCGATTGGTTTGAATGCCCTCGCGATGGAACGGAAAAATCTGCGACAGTGAGAGACTGGCTCGCTCGAAGCGCTTGTTCGTGCGCGGTGACCACGGCGCCTCGGGCGCATTGTCTTGGAGCGCAACGAGCGGCGCCCTGTGCAGACTCCCAAGCTTTTCGTCTCGCGTTCCTGTGACGCGTGCCACATGGAGCGCAGCCTGCCGGCGATGGCTGCCTGGCAGTCGAGAGCCGAGCATCAAGGCTGCGCCGACACGAACACCAAACACATTCTCGTCACGTCCTGAGCCTCGAGAGAGGAGCGCATTGCCGCCGAGCTCAAGTACCTCGATGCGGTCGAAGGCCGAGCGCAACGCAGCGCGCATCCCTCGATGCACGGGGCCGTCGAGATAGGAATGGTTGGTCACGAATGCTAGGAGCGCACCGTTGGGCGCCGTGCGCACCTGCTCGAGCGACCAGCGAAAAAAGCGCACGTAGTCGTCGGACAGCACGCCCGTGCGCCGCTCACTCAGGCGCTTTCCGTCGGCGCCCGCGCGAAACTCCTCGAGCCATGCATCACTGAGCGTAGCGCCACGTGTCAACGAACGCGCGGCCCAGGGAGGATTGCCCACGATCACACGAACCACCTGTTCAGCCGCGGGCCAAGGCGAAGCGATAGCAAGCGTGTTCTCGCAGTGGAGCTCCACGGAAACTGCCTTGGCACGCGCCTCTTCGGCGAGAACACTTCGCGCAGTCTCGAGCGCCACAGCGTCCACATCGAACGCGCGCCAGTTCCGTGAAGATGCGGCATCTGACACACACTCAAGCGCCGCAGACAACCAAACTCCCGTGCCCACTGCAGGGTCGAGCAGGCTTACACAAGGCTCCCCCAGCCCCTGCGCAAGCCCGAAAGATTCACGTAGAATGTCGTCCACGCGACGCATCGCGAAGCGGGCCAGCGCCATCGGCGTGTGCACCACACCGCGCGCCCTTCGCTCTGAAAGCGGAGCACGCGCCTCACGCTCTCTAGCGGCGGTGATGGTGGGCGATTCGCGAGTGCTCACGCAAGCAACAGATGGTCCGCGAGCACGCAGGCAAAAAACGCCACGCTCACGTATCCATTGAGGTCGAAGAAAGCTTTGTCGAGCTTGGTGAGGTCGCTAGGCTTCACGAGCATGTGCTCGTACACCAGGATGCCCGCGATGAGCAGGCTGCCGAGAAAGTACGCGGCGCCCCGCTCGAGACTGACGCCGACGCCGACCAGGCAAGCGACCGTCACCACGTGCAGCAGCGCGCTGACCCACAGGGCGCCGACGGTACCCAAGAGACTGGGAATGGAGTGCAAGCCCGCGCCGCGGTCGAAGTGCTCATCCTGAAGCGAATACAGGATGTCAAAGCCTCCTACCCAAGTACCCACTGCGACGACCAATAGCCACGGCGCAAGCGTAACCTCCGCCCCCAAACCGACCCAGGCTCCTCCCGGTGCAAAGGCCACAGCCGCGCCTAACACAAGATGGCACAGGCTCGAGAAGCGTTTCACATACGAATAGCCGAGCGCCAGGCCGAGCGCGATGGGACTGAGCAAGAGCGGCAAGCGTCCGAGTAGCGCCGCGCCCACGAGAAAGACCGCGCACGAGGCCACTACGAGCGTACGCACAAAGGGCACGCTCAGCGCGCCTCGCGGAATCTCGCGGTCCTGGGTCCGTGGATTGAGCGCGTCGATATCCCGGTCCACCAAGCGATTGAAAGCCATCGCCGCTGTTCGCGCTGCGGCAATGCACAGCACGATGAGACCCACCTTGAGCCAGGTCACTTCGGCAAAAGGCAAAGCCAGCACGACCGCCGCCATGGCGAACGGCAGCGCGAACAGGGTGTGACTGAACTTTACGAGCGAGCCAACGTGCTTCAGCGCTTCCGTGCTCATGGCGTGTCTCCGAGCGTTTGCGTCGTATCTGGTAGAGCGGGTCGCATGAGAACCCGGCGTGGTGGCGGCGGCGAACGCAAGAGCTGCTTCAGCGGGTCGTCCGACACGCAGCTCAGCTCGACGCTCAAAAGCCCCGGACTCAGGCCTTCTCTGAGCGCCCCCACACGATGTTCGAGCCCCAGCGCCACGGCCCCGTACCAAGTCGCCATGCTCACGAGCAACAGCGGGTCCGCCTGCGGAAAACGATCACGCAGTGCCGAAGCCTCCGCGAGCACGTCGAGCGTGGTATTCGATGCGAGGGAGTCCGTACCGAGTCCGGGCAAAAGACCCGCTTCCAGAATGTCGTAGAGCGGCGGCAACCTGAGCTCGATGAACAGATTCGAGCGCGGGCACAACACACTTTGCGCGCCCGCCGCAGCCACACGCTTCAGCTCATCGGCAGTCGTCGCACACAGATGCACCGCGATGACGTTTGGACCAAGCACACCCAGGCGCTCTGCATACTCGACAGGCGAGACGCCGGGCGCTTGAAAGTCGGCCACCGGGATGTTGCGCGCGGCGAGGAACTCCGCAAACGGGCCGGTTTTATCGAGCAGGAACGCGCGCTCCGCTGCGTGTTCGGAGAGATGAAGACTGGTTCGCTGACCCGCCGCTTGAGCGCCGTCGACGATGTCGCGCGCGACTTGCGGGTGCAGTGAATAGAGCGTGTGAGGGGCAAGTGCGTAGCTCAGGTGCGGAGGCCAATCCGCCATCGCGTCGCGGGTTCGCGCTGCCTGCGCGCGCATGGCAGATGCAGCGTCCTGCCCCATCCCGAACACCTCGTGAAACACGCGTACAAGCAGCGGAGCAGAGCGCAGTACCTCAACACTGGCCAGCGTGTTCGTGACCTCGCCCAGCGCCACCGTGCCAGCACGCAGCAGCTCAGACACCGCTGCGTCGATGGCCTCGATATCTTCCTCGGGCCTGACCGTGGCGCGCTTGTTCATCATGCTCGTCAGCCACGGGCCAAAGCCGCCGCCGCTCTGGGTGCAGCCTCGCAGCGCCGAGAGCTCCAGATGAACGTGGGCATTGACGAGTCCAGGCATCAGTAGCCCTAACTCGCGCACGAAAGTCACGGCGGGGTACGATGCGCGCAAGGCCTCGAGCGTTCCGACTGCCAGCACGCGCGCTGCGGCATCGAAGACGACAGCGCCCTCGCGAATAGGAGCGTCTTTTGGCATGCCCGTAAGCAGCCATGGCGCCGAAAAACCGCGAAGCGTATCGCTCACAACCTTACCGTCCCGCGAAGCGCAAAGCGGCTTCAGCTCGCAACCCGGCCCGAGCGACACGTCCGAGAAACTCGGCAAGCCCTGCTTCGTACTCGGGTCCGAAGTCGTACCGCATGTTCTGCGTCAGGTAGTCCGTGAAGTACACCGGATCTCCGCCGTGCTGAGAAGCCCAGAGGTACGCGATATCGCGACGCGCACTCAGGCCAAATTCCAAGGAATGCCGCAGCATCGCGCGCACGGGTTCATCCATGGCGCCGGCCTGACCAATCCACGCCGCAAACACAAATGGCAGCCCCGTCCAAGCCTTCCATGCGCCGGCAAGGTCGAGTACGTAGGCGAACTTTCCGCGGTGCGCGAGCGCGGGATCGCCGATGAGCACGGCGCCCGTGCGGCCATTGGCTTCCCGTAAAATCCGCGCGGGCTCGGCGTTTTCCAGCTCGATCGAGCGGCCTTTCCGCAGCTGGCTCGCCACCAATTGCGCGAGCAACACGCTCGTGCCACTCGAGGTATCGAGCAGCAACTTGTCCATCTCTTCGAGAGGCCGCTCGCCCACGATTAGCACGGACAGAACGTCGCCGTCTGCGCCGATACAGATGTCCGGCATGATCTCAAAGCCAGACCGCAAACACAGCGTCGCCACGGGCGCCAACGCCACATCCACTTCACGCTTGAGCAAGCGCTGCGAAAGCACCGAAGGGAGCGCCATTCTGAGCCGCTCGGGTTCCTTCCCCAACATCAGCCCGTAGAGAACAGGCCAGGCGTTGAGAAAAGCCACCCCTTGAATGCGCGGCTCGTCGAGTCCGCCGCCCTCTTCGATGGCTCCCTGCATGTCACGCGCTCGCGAGCGCAAGCCTGCGCTTGTTGCGTTCCTTGAGCTTGAAAGCCGCTTCGGGCGCTTCGACTGCAGGCAGCTCTTCCACGACGCCGTAGAGCGTGTCGCGCTCCACCGGCACGCGGCCAGCCTCGCGAATCAGGCGCACCAGCTCGGCTCGCGTCATGCCCATCGGCACGTCGGATCCAGCCGCGTGATAGATGGTCTCGTGCACGATGGTTCCGTCGAGGTCATCCGCACCGAAACGCAGCGCCATCTGCGCCACATCGAGGCCCATCGAGACCCAGTAGGCTTTCACGTGCGGAATGTTGTCGAGCAGCAGACGGCTCACGGCGAGCGTCTTGAGATCATCGACAGCCGTCGGCTCAGGCAAGCGCTCGAGGCCATTGTTTTCGTTGTGGAACGCCAGAGGAATGAAGCACTGAAAGCCCGAGGTTTCATCCTGGAGCGCGCGCAACTGGAGCAGATGGTCCACGCGATGCTCAAAGGTCTCGATGTGACCGTACAGCATGGTCGTGTTGGTACGAATCCCAAGCCCATGCGCCACGCGATGCACCTCAAGGTACTCGTCGCCACTGCACTTGCCCTGCGCGATTCTGCGGCGGATGTCGGGATCGAGAATCTCCGCGCCGCCGCCTGGCATGCTGTCGAGGCCCGCCGCGCGTAGGCGCTCGAGCACCTCGCGGTAGGACATGTTGAATTTCTCGGCGAAGTAGTGAATTTCCACGCCCGTAAAGCACTTGAGATGGATGCCGGGACGCACCCGCTTCCAGCCGCGCAAGAGCTCCTCGTACCACTCGAAGCGCAAGTTCGGGTTGAGCCCGTTCACCATATGGAGCTCGGTGAGCTTCGGATCGGGAAAATCGCGCAACAGTGCCCACGCGGATTCGTGCGTGGTGGTCTGGGCGCCCGGCATGCCTTCTTCGAGCTTTTGGAAGGCGCAAAAGCGACAGCTGGCCTCGCACACGTTCGTGGCTTCAAAGCGCATGTTCACGTTGAAGAACGTACGGTCTCCATGCAAACGCTCGCGCACGATGTTAGCGAGCTGCCCCACGCGCAGGAGGTCACGGGTCATGAACAACTCCATGCCGTCTTCTGCATTGAGTCGCTCGCCTGCTCGCACCTTCGCTTCGATTTCGTCGAGTCGATTCATGCCCGCTCCTTGAGGTTCACGTCGCTGCCCCAGCGCCGCGTGAGATGATTGTCGAGACCGAGGTGATCGCACACCCTGCCTATCACAGTATCGAGCAGCTCAACTACGCCCTGAGGCCGCCCATAAAACGAAGGCGATGCCGGCATGATCACAGCGCCCGCGCGCGTGAGTTCCAGCATATTTTTCAGGTGAATTTCCGAGTACGGCGTCTCGCGCGGCACGACGATGAGCCTGCGGCGCTCCTTGAGCATCACGTCCGCGGCGCGTGTCAGCAGGTTGTCGCTGATGCCCTGCGCGATGCGCGCCACCGACGACATCGAGGCCGGAATGATGACCATCGCATCGGGCGCAGACGAACCACTCGCAAAAGGCGCAGTGTAGTCGCGTCCACCGAAAACCGGATGCCCGAGGTCACGCACGCTTCCGTCGCACTCGTGGGCCCAGACTTCCTCGGCGGTGCTCGAGAGCACCACGCTCACACTCACGCGCCCACGCAAGGCGTGACTTGCGAGCACTTCGAGCAGACGCTTCGCATAGGGCGCGCCAGAGGCCCCGCTGATGCCCACCACGATGCGCCGCGGCGCTTCATTTGTTTGCTGCGCTGTCACTTCACCATCCAAATGAGCGAGGCGATGCCAAACGTGAGGTCCTCGGAGCGAACCTCCGAAAAACCTACTTCTCGCGCCATCGCTTCGAACTCCTGACGCGCGTAAAAGCCCTTCATCGAGCGCGCCAAGTAGGCATAGGCGCTACGATCACGCGAGATGATGGACCCCACTGTGGGCAGCACGAAGCGCGCGTAAACCGCGTGAAAAACCCGCATCACCGGCGTCGACGGCCGGAAGAACTCGAGCACGACGAACGTACCGCCTGGTTTCAGTACACGCAGTCCTTCTCGGAGTCCCTCGCGCGGGTCCGACAAGTTGCGCATGCCAAACGCGCACGTGAGTCCGGCGAGCACGCCGCTCTGAATGGGCAGGCGCATGGCGTCGGCCACCATCAGCGGCACCGTGGGCGCGACCTTGCCACGCCCGCGCACGAGCATTTCGCGCGCGAAATCCGCCCCCATCACGCGACGCCCAGGAAAGTGGGCTTCCGTCGCTTGGGTCAGGTCGAGTGTTCCCGCGCAGGAGTCGAGCAGTGGCCCATCCGGGAGCTTCTTCGCCAGCAGGGCGAGCGCACGTTTGCGCCACCTGCGATCTACGCCGCCCGAGAGCAGTCGATTGAGCAGGTCGTAGGTCGGGGAAATGCGGTCGAACATCGAGCGGACCGCCACTGCGTGGTCGCTTGATTCCACACCTCGTGCATCCACGTCCGCTATCAGGTTGGCCACGTGTCGCTCCAGCCGCTCAAGGGTGCGGGAAAACGTAGGCTCCCGGCCCACCCTTTGAATCGTTCAAAATTTTGTGAAACATACGTCGTGCTCATCTCGGGGACAAGCTTGGTCGTCGTTCCTTCGCCCCAGCCCCTGGGCAAGCCTGCAGAAAAGCCAACGTAAACAGACCGAATCCTAGCCGATTTCTGAGGAGTTCTGGTCATGGGACATGCCCCTGTGATAGGTGCTCTCGGGTTGGAGGTTCGGATGTCGCAGCGGCTTGCACAGATTGCACTCATGCTCACTTTGGCGGGAAGCTCGACCGCATGGGCCCAGGAGGACGACCCTGAGGCCGGCGAAGTGCGTGTCCCACGCGATACACCGGCCAGCAACCGAACCCCCAACGCCTGGGGCGAGGGCCAGGGCGACACCGCCAGCGATGAATGGAACCGCGCCTCGAGTGCCCCTTCCCGCGAGAAAAGCAAAACGTTCTCGGGGGAGTCCGACCACGAAAAGGTCGTCGGTCGCATCGGCTTCGGCTTGCTCGGTTCTGCGGAGGTCCCGGTCGGCGTACAACCGGGCGGCGGACGAACCGTGGACCGATACATCACGGCGCCTGTCCTCGGCTCGCGTTACTGGCTCACTGAGCGCGTCGGCGTCGAGGCGGGAATCGGCTTCATGTTCCGTGGCGGAAGCCTCGAGGACTCCCTTGGCAATAAGGGCGACCTGAAGAGCCGCGCTTTTGCGCTGCACGCGGGCCTTCCCATAGCCCTCGCTTGGGGCGAACACTACAACTTACTAGCTATCCCGTACGCGGGCCTCGGTTTCAGCAAAGCGCGCGACGGTCGCGGCAACGCGGCCACCATCGACGACGTCATCGGCGACGGCTTTCTCTTCGAATTCGGTCTGCGAGCCGGCGTCGAGATTCAGCTCGGCGCGATTGGACTCGAGGGATTTGCACTGCAGCTCACAGGCGGCCTACGCCTGCGAGTCGAGAAGAGCACGGCGGAGATCCCCATTCTCGACAACGATCCCGCCACGCCTCCGCTGTACAAAGTCGACAGCTCCGAGGTCGTGTTTGCCACGTCGCCCGGCAGCAGCTTGGGAGCAGCGCTAACAGGCTGCTTGGCCGCGATCTACTACTTCTAAGCGACGGATCTTGGAATCCTCCAGCGTCCGTGGGTGATCTCTCGCGAATGTGGTAGGTTTGCCGACCCTTTCCCAAGGTTGGTTCATGGCCGAAGCTGTTCGCGAGCACCCCTACGCCTCTTTCATCCAGCGCGTGGCGAAACCATCACGCTACATGGGAGGCGAGCACGGCGAGGTCGTCAAGGACTGGTCGCACGTAGAGGGCACGCTCTGCTTGGCATTCCCCGACGTCTACGACGTGGGCATGAGCCACCTGGGCTTCAAGATCCTGTACTCCATCGTCAACGCGCACCCGAAGCTGCTCGCTGAGCGCTGCTATGCGCCGTGGACCGACATGGAAGAGGAGCTGCGCGCGAGGAACGAGCCCTTGCGTTCGCTCGAGACCTTTCGCCCGCTGCGCGATTTCGATGTAGTCGGCTTCTCGCTGCAGTTCGAGCTCGCGTTCTCGAACATCCTGCTCATGCTCGACACGGGCGGTATTCCGCTGCGCTCCGAAGCGCGCGGCGAAGACGATCCACTCATCCTCGCAGGTGGGCCCAACGCCACACACCCCGAGCCCCTGAGCGCGTTCATCGACGCCTTCGTAGTGGGCGACGGCGAAGAAAAGACGCCTGAAATCCTGCTCACGTGGAGCGCGCTCAAGAAGGCCGGCGTGCCGCGCAGGGAGCGCTTGAAGGAGCTCGCCAAGCTTGGGGGCATCTATGTGCCGTCCTTGTACGGCGTGGCGCTCGACGACGAGAGCAAGCTGCTCTACGTGACGAACGACGACCCGGAGCTGCCGCTTCCCATCAAGCGCGCATTTCTGCCGAACATCAGCCAGTACCCCTTCCCTTCGGACGGCCCTGTCGCCAACACCGAAACCGTGTTTGATCGCGTCTCGGTCGAAATTGCGCGCGGTTGCACGGAAGGCTGCCGCTTCTGCCAGGCTGGCATGATCTATCGTCCGGTTCGCGAGCGCGACCCGCAGGAAATCGTCGATACCATCCTGCGCGCCGTGCGTGAGGGCGGCTACGACGAGGCCTCGCTCACGAGCCTTTCCACAGCCGATTACAGCGCCATCTCGCCCCTTGTTCGCGAGGTCATGGCCAAGCTTGAGAAAGAGCGCGTGTCGCTCTCAGTCTCGTCTTTGCGCGCCTATGGTCTCACCGAGGAGCTGCTCGACGAGATTCAGAAAGTCCGCGCGACGGGCCTCACGTTTGCACCAGAAGCCGGCAGCCAGCGCATGCGCGACGTGGTGAACAAGAACGTCACCGAAGAGCAGCTCATGGAAACCGCCGAGCGCGTGTTCTCGCGCGGGTGGGCCAAGATGAAGCTCTACTTCATGATCGGCCTGCCGACTGAAGAAGAGGAAGACGTGCGTGGCATCGTGCTCACCGGAGCGCGCGCACGCGACATCGGCCGCCGTGCCCAGCGCGGTCGTTCGCCTGAGGTCACAGTCAGCGTCAGCACCTTCGTGCCCAAGCCGCACACGCCGTTTCAGTGGTGCGCCATGGACACCCGTGAGACCGTGCTCGGCAAGCAGCGCGTGCTGCGCGACGTATCGCGCCAGACCAAGGTCAAGCTGCGCATGCACGACTCCGAGGGCTCCTGGCTCGAGGGTGTGCTCGCGCGCGGTGACCGCAGCCTGTGTGACTCCATCGAGCGTGCCTATCTCAATGGTGCGCGCTTCGACTGCTGGGAAGACAAGCTCAAGCTCGATATCTGGGTCGAAGCGTTCGACCACTATGGCGTCAATACCGGACGCTTCCTGGAAACCATCCCAACCAGCGCCAAGCTACCCTGGGACCACATCGATGTGGGGCTCGAACAGGGCTTTTTGGCCAAGGAATACCGCAAAGCGGTGAAAAACCGCCTGAGCCCCCCGTGTGGCAAGGCCGTAGGCAACTTCGTCCACCACACCAACGTCGAAGCCCACGACGCCGATCCCAAGAAGTTCGTCTGTTACAACTGCGGCGTCGCCTGCGACTTGACGCAAATGCGCAGCGAGCGCCGCGACTTCTTGGTCAAGCTCAACGCACTGACGCGCAAGACCAAGCCGCAGCCCATCTCACTCGAGAGCGAGGCAGCGCTGGACGTCGAGGCTTTGGCCCAGGCTGAAGGCGAGGCCATCGATGCAGCGGCGACACTCGAGGCCGAAGTAGAAGTAGCCGCAGAAGCTACCAGCCTCGCGGTCGCGCACGAAATTCTCGCAGAGAAGGAGCGCGCGCGATCGCCGAAGTCTGAGGGGCGCAAACAGCGACAACCCACGGCCAACTTCGACCAGGGCACGCCCCTGCGCGTGCGTATCGCGTACACGAAGCTCGGCCGCGCAGCCTTCCGTGGACACCTCGATTTGGTGCGCCTCTTGCCACGCATCTTTCGAAGGCTCGACCTGCCCATGTACTATTCGCAGGGCTTTCATCCCAAGCCCGAAATGACGTTTGGGCCCGCGCTTCCGCTGGGCGTGGCGAGCCACGCGGAGTACGTCGACGTGAAGCTCATCCAAGCGCCTGGACTCGACGAGGCCTCCATCCGCGAGCGCCTGCTCGGCGCCACACTCGAGAGCATCGCTTTTGTCGACGCCGTGATGCTCGGCCCGAACGACGGTGGAGTCGGGAAGGTCATCAACACCGCAACCTACGTGGTGGGCCTACCCAAAGCCGCCTTGGAGGTTATCGGGGTGGCGGACGCCGAGGGATTGCGCGCGCACATCGCGCAGCGTCAAGCCGGTCCGATGACCGTGACCCGCGACGCCAAGGGCATCAAGCGCACGGTACGTGTGTCGGAGTTTCTGCGCGAAGTCGTCGTCGGTGAAGGCACCGAAGCACTCGCCAGCGCTGGCATCGGTGGAGAGCTTGTGCCCTTCCGCTTCAGCGTACTCATGACGGGGCAAGGCGGCGTGCGGCCGGTCGAAGTTCTTGAGGCCATCCTCACGGATGCAGAGTTTCCTGCCCGCATCGTGCGCGTCTTTATGGGTCGGGGGGCGCTCTCGCCGCTCGAGCTGTCCGCGCTGCGCGAAACCGGTGAGAACCAGACGACAGAAATCGAACCGAGCACCACCGAAGCGGTGCGTGCCCTTCCGGGAGAATGAGCATGGGCGACCGTTCGGATTTTCTGCGCAGTCTCGTTCGCGGGTTCGCGGAGGGAACCGGGCGCCGCCTGGGTTTGCCCATCGCCGGGCTACAACGGCTGATTCGCGAGGCTGTGCTCCAAGCCTCGTCGGTCTCCGAACGCCAAATTACCAAGGCTCTCACCCGCGTAGCCTCGGTACGCGAAGCGAGCGCCGTGTGCCGCGACGACCGCATCTGGATCGAGGCGACATTCGACGATGGCGAGAGTGTACAGCTCAGCGTGGCTCCCCTGGGGGCTCGCTTTGCTCCGCGCGGCGCCAAGGAAGTGCTCTTCCACCTTGAACCCGAAGATATGGCGGGTCGTGCGCGAGCCCGCGATTTGGTGGGCGCCATTGCGGCGCTCATCGCGCATGCACTCTGGGCGCCCTTCTTTGGTCGCCTGCTCAACCCGAGTTTCGACGCAATCGCCGAGCGCGACGGTGCCGAGGTTCGCGTCGACCTACGCAGCGTGCCCGCTGTGCGCGCGGCCCACAAAAAGGGCTTGTCGCAACTGTTCGACATGCTCGACCTGTCGGGTATCGGTGTCGTCGATGGCGCACTGAGACTGCAAATTAAGCTCCCCCCTCTACTTGCGTAGGGCCGGACTGTCTTCGTATTCCCTCTTTGGCTTAGTAGGTTGAGCGTATGTCGGCGAGTGCTGGTTATCTCGAACGGATCCTGAAGGCCCGCGTCTACGACGTCGCCATCGAGAGTCCCCTCGAGCACATTTCGCGCCTCTCGAGTCGCATCCACAATCGGGTCCTCATCAAGCGAGAAGACCTGCAGCCGGTGTTCTCTTTCAAGCTGCGCGGCGCCTACAACAAAATCGCTCAGCTCAGCGCCGAAGAGCGAGACCGCGGCGTCATCACCGCCTCCGCAGGCAACCACGCCCAGGGAGTCGCGCTCGCTGCACAGCGTCTCGGCATCAAGGCGCTGATCGTCATGCCGACCACGACGCCGATGATCAAGGTCAACGCGGTGCGCTCCTACGGCGCCGAAGCCATCTTGATAGGTGACATCTACGACGACGCGCTGACCCACGCAAAGCTGCTCGAAGCCGAGCACGGCTACACGTTCGTGCACCCCTACGACGACCCCGATGTCATCGCCGGCCAAGGCACCATCGCCATGGAAATCCTGCGCCAGCACCCGACGCACATCGATGCGATCTTTGTGCCTGTGGGCGGCGGCGGGCTACTCGCGGGCGTGGCAGCGTACGTCAAACACCTCTACCCCGAGATCAAGGTCATCGGCGTAGAGCCTGCGGATGCGGCTTGTTTGCGCGCTGCGCTCGATGCGGGGGAACGCGTGTCGCTGCCGCAGGTGGGCATCTTTGCCGACGGGGTCGCCGTGCGACAAATCGGCGAAGAACCGTACCGCATCGCTCTCGAATGCGTGGACGACGTCATCACCGTCGACACCGACGCGATATGCGCCGCCATCAAGGACATCTTCGATGACACGCGCTCGATTGCAGAACCTGCCGGTGCACTCTCGGTGGCCGGACTCAAAGCCTACGTCGCGCGCGAAAATCTGACTGGGAAGACGCTCATCGCCATCGATAGCGGCGCGAACATCAACTTCGACCGCTTACGTCACGTAGCGGAGCGCGCCGAACTAGGGGAACAGCGCGAAGCTCTGTTTGCGGTGACCATCCCGGAGCGCGCGGGCGCATTCATGAGCTTCTGCCAGACGCTCGGAAAGCTGCCCGTCACGGAATTCAACTACCGCTACGGTCGTGAGGACGAAGCGCACATCTTCGTGGGAGTAGGCCTCGCGCACGGCGCAAAGCAACGCGAGGAAATCTTGGAGCGCCTCGGTGCAGCCAGCATTCCCGTCATCGACATGTCGCAAAACGAGATGGCGAAGCTACACGTGCGCTTCATGGTCGGAGGGCGCGCAGGCGCACAGAACGAGAGGCTGATTCGCTTCGAGTTTCCGGAGCGGCCAGGCGCACTGATGCAGTTCCTTACCAAGATGGGAGGACGCTGGAACATCAGCTTGTTCCACTACCGAAACCACGGCGCAGCCTTCGGTCGCGTGCTCGCAGGCGTGCAGGTGCCCGATAACGAACAGCCCGAGCTCCAGCGCTTCTTGGAGGAACTCGGCTACCCGTACATCGACGAAACCCACAATCCTGCGTACTTACTCTTTCTACGATGACCCGCATTCTCGCAGGCGATGTAGGAGCGACTCAAACCACGCTCGCCCTCTTCGAGGGAGAGGCGTTGTCGCAATTACGCTGCAAAGAGCAGCTCGTCTTCGAGAATAGCGCCTTCAGTGGACTCGTTGCCATGGTCGGCGAGTTCATGCACGGCGCGCGCGTGGATGCTGCGGCGTTCGCGATTCAAGGCTTCGTTTCGGGCGGCAATGTGGCAGAAGGCGAAGCCCCCTGGGCCATCGAGTCCGCCCCGCTGCGCAGCGTGCTCGGCACCAACGCTTGCAGCCTACTCACCCAAGCCCAAGCCGCGCTGTACGGCGTGCAGCACGACCCACGTGAGGTCACGTGGCTGCAGCAGGGCTCGCTCGAAAGCTCAGCCCCCTGTGCGCTCGTGCACGTCGGCGAGCGCTACGGACGTGCCTTTGCCCTACCCGCGCACGGGCCTCTCGCAACGGACGCAGGACACGTGGGCTTTGCGCCGCGCAACGCCATCGAGCGGCGTTTGCTCAACCAGCTCTCGGAACACATCGAACACGTGTCACTCACCGACGTGCTCGGAGAGCGAGGCCTGAGCAGCCTGTATCGTCTACTCGTCGCAGAAGGCCTAGCTCCCCCCACCGCCCAGGCGGAAATCGAACGCGCCCCGAATCCAAACGCCGAGATAGCTCGGCTCGGTTGTCGCGACCTCGACCGTGCCTGCGCGGCCAGCGTAGCTTTTTTTGCGGATCTCCTTGGATCCGAGCTCAGCAACGTGGCGTTGTCGTACCTGCCCCGTGGCGGCCTTTACGTGGCGGGAAGCGCCGTTCAGCGTCTGCGCCCCGTATTCGAACAGGGCCCGCTTCTCGATGCGTTCCTAGACCGCGACACCTTGGGCGACAGGCTAGAGAGCATCCCTCTCGCTTTGGTCGATGACGCAGCTCTCGCGCTGCGTGGTGCCACGCAGGCCGCAAAGCTTTTGTGCGAGCGATAGCGGCTAGCTACGCGCCCCCAACTGAATCGCCTCGTCGTAATGCGCCTCGAGCTGGGAGACCTTGGCACTCAGGTCGTACTCCCGCTCCATCTTCTCGCGCCCGGCTCGCCCAAGACGCTCACAAAGCGCGCGGTCGATGAGTGTTTGATAGAGCCTGTCCGAGAGCGACACCACATCGCGCTCGGGCACCAAGAATCCGGTCTCCCCATCCCGAATGATCTCCGGGATCCCGCCGTGGTACGTCCCGATTACGGCCAGCTGGCACGCGCTCGCTTCCTTGACGGCGATCACGCCGGACTCGCGGTCACCGTCTTTGTCGACCACGCTCGGTGCGAGCAATACGTCACTCTCGGACAAGAGCTGCGCCACCTCGCGGGACGGAAGCACGCCCGCAAAACGCACGTGGGCTTCGATGCCCTGCTCCCGCACAAGTGCCTCGAGCTTCTGCTTTCGGTCTCCGCCACCGGCTATCACAAGCTCGGCCTGGGCACCTCGAGCGAGCGCGCGAGCAAAGGCGCGAATGCCGTATTCCATGCCTTTTTTTTCGACAAAGCGCCCGACCATGACCACGCGAGGAATCGCCCGACGCGGCCCGCGTGTGAATGCGCCGAGGTCGACCCCGAGGTGATGTACCCGAAGGCGCTCACGGGGCACGCCGACCTCGGCCAACAGCTCGTACAGCTCCTGCGATGCGCACAGTCCCAGCGTCAGCTGCTCGAGCATGCCGCGTGCGAAAACCGCGTACGGCCAGTGCACCGGATACAGGCGCGCGGCGCTGCGTAAAAGCGGCACATCGTAACCATGGAACGTGACGACCAAGGGCAGCTTGTGCCGAATCGCATAGGGAACGGCGTACAGAGATCCGGTCCCAAAGTGCCCGTGGATCAGATCGAAGCGCCCCCGCTGAAAGACGCGATGGAAGTGAAAGCTCTCACGAGTCAGGCCGTAGAGCGGCCCCCCCACATGCACCGGCTCGAAAGGGAAGCGGTCCTCGAGCCGCCGAGTGCGGCAAAAAAGCTCCACTTGATAGCGGGTATGATGGGTTATCTCCTCGTAGACAAAGGTCTGCGAGTAATCGAGAAAGTTCGTGCTGAAAACGGCTACCTTCGGCATCGACTCGACGCAGTGATAACCCACCCCTGAACAACCGCCACGTCCGGACCGCTTTCGCTTCGGATCTCGACTTGCCTTGTGCCCCTGAGGACGCATGGTTTGCCCTGTGAGCACCGCGCTGCGCATCCTCTACGCCTGGGACCGACTCCTCCCCACCACTGCCACGGACGCCGAGCAGGCCACCAGCACGATGGCTGCGCTGTCCCGGCGCGGACACGCTGTAACCGCCCTACTGCCCCGACCGCTCAACGGCGCAGGCATCACGCCACCCGAGCTCCTGAGCCACTACAAGGTCCGAGGCGAGCTGCACATCGAGCACGTCCGAGTCCCCCTCGCGCGTCAGCTTTTGGTGCGCAAAGCCTGGTTTGCTGGCTACATCGCAGGCGGCTTCTCCCTGCCGCCCCACGACGTCGTGTACACGCGCAACTCCGCGACCTTTCTCGCGCTCATCGCACGCGGCGAAAAGGTCATCTACGACACGCACCGCGCCTGGCCCGATCACGTCCCCCCCTTCGCCCCCATCTTTCGGGCGGCCATGCGGCGACCTAATTTCGTGGGTGCCGTTTTCCACTCCGACTACGCGCGCGCAAGCTACGAGCGTCTGGGTGTATCTCCTGAGCAGCTCGCCACCATGCGCAACGGCTTTGATCCGGCTCGCTTTCAGAGTGACGCGACTCAGCTCGCGGCGAGAAAAGCCCTGGATTTGCCGCTCGACCGCAAGCTCGTGGTGTACACGGGCCACATCAGCGCCATGAAGGGCCTGGGCAGCGTCATCGACCTTGCGAAGAGCTGCCCTGATGCGCTGTTTTTGCTGGTCGGATCCGAGGGCGATGGGTCTGTCGAGCGCGCAGCGAAAAAATCCTCGAACATTCTCGTGTTGCCCTGGCAAACCTACGACCGAGCCGCCTTGTACATGGTGAGCGCGGATGTGCTCTTGCTGCCGCCAAGCAACGTGGGGCTTAAGTGGGCCGGACACACGGTGCTGCCCATGAAGCTCTACGGCTATTTGGCGGCGGGACGCGCTATCTTCGCGCCGCGCACCCCCGACGTCCAAGAGCTCCTGCGCGACGGTGAAAACGCCGTCTTGGTGCCGCCTGGCGAGATGGAAACCGCAGGTCGAGAGCTCGCCGCCTTGCTCTCCGACGATGTGCGACGCGAACGCCTCGCTGGTGCGGCTCGCCTCACCGGCGCAGACCTTACCTGGGATGCGCGCGCAGAAAAGCTCGAGCGGTTCATCCTCGCGCGCATCTAGGGGCCCCGTCGATCAGCGGGCAGCCAGCCAATGCGCTGACCGCTCCACGCTCTTATCTGCGCCTTACTTCTTCATCTGAATCGGCGGCTCCAAACTAACCGGCGCACCGTAGTAAGCGCCTGCGGATACATAGGTGCTCAGCATGTGCCGCTCTGCTTCGCGCATTCTCTGCTTGGAAGTTGCGTCTGCAAGATTCACTCGCTCCAGCGGGTCGGTTGCGAGATTGAACACTTCCATGGGGTCGCGCCCAAAGTGGAAGACGTACTTCTTTTCTGCCTCGAGCATCGACATGCAGTGGGATGTGTACCAGCACCACGTTACGAGCCGATCGTGTCCTTTGCTGTCCCGCAGACTCTTCCCCGGCAGCCTGCCCTGCCACGAGGCGCCCAGCAAATCGAGCACGGTAGGCACTAGATCGAGGGATTGCCTGAGCCCCGCAACACGTCGCGGTGCACCGAGCAGCTGCGGCGCATGCACGAGGAAGGGGATGCGGATAACTTCTTCGTAAGGGACGATGTCGTGCTGCCGGCGGCCACGGTGCTCAGCGAACGCCTCACCGTGGTCACCCAACATCACGATGATGGTGTTGTCTAACTTGCCCGAAGCCTTCAAGCCGTCGAGAAGCTCACCGAGAAACCTATCCACGTGCCCTACAGCCTTCACGTAGCGGTCGAACAGCTTCCCCTGCTTCGGATGCGTTACGTTCTCGTAAGGATCGTGCGCACTCAAAGTCAGCGCCGCGAGGAAGAACGGCTCCGAGTCCTGATTGGCCCAATCGAGCGCGGGTTGAAGCATCACCTGTTCGTCCCAACCGAGGTAACCAATCTTCTTGCGGTCATTCTCGTCGAAATCGAGGCCGATTTTCCCCGTCTCGAAGCCAAGATTTTGCAGCAGTCCGCGGCGGTTCTCGAAGTTTTTCGCGCTCTGAAAAAAGCCCGTGCGATAGCCCAGATCCCGAAGCATGTGCGGCAGGCAGTGCAGCGGAAGTTCGCCCGGCGTCGCCTCGACGATCTTCATCTGAGGCCGCGGATACATGCCGCAGAAAATACTGACGAGCGCCTTCGAGGTGTGGCTCACCGTGGTGTACGCCCGATCGACAAGCCAGCCTTCCTGCGCGAGCCTATCGAACGTCGGCGTGCGACTCGCTCCTTTCTGCAAACCGTATGCGCCCACCACATCGACTCGCGTCGACTCCATGATGAGGAACACGATGTTTGGCTTACGCGCGACCCGGTTTTTTTCGAGCTTGGGCGCTTCGTAAAGTTGGTACAGGTCTGGCTCTTCCCCAGACAGCAGAAAGTCCGCTGGCGCAAACATATCGCGTGCGAAGTGAGATGACAGGTCGCGAAGCACGCTCTTCTCGACCACAGGCAAGCTCGTAAACCCAAGGCCGGCCGCAGCAAGTACGCCCGCTGTGACGATGCTGGAACCTTTGAAAGCACGCTGGCTGCGCAGCGCCACTAGGCTCGACAGAAAGCACACCAGCGCGATGGAAGCGTGAACCCAAAACGAGAAATCGATCCCAGTGGCCAGCACCCCCTGGATACCGACGAACTCTTTCACGGCGAAGGCGACGGCCTCAACATCCTGTACCGCTCCCGTGCGCCGGTAAAACTGATGTCCAGCGACAGAGAGTGC
>CAZEWA010000100.1:0-17995 GCA_964515685.1 uncultured Polyangiales bacterium
TCTCGTGCTTGCCGGTCAGGCGGCTCTCGATGTCGTGGCCGTAGTTGGAGATGTGAAGCTCAATCTTCTCTCCAAGTTTCGCACAGGCTTCTTCGATGACCTTGTAGCCACCATCTTCACGCATGGCGTTGGTGCTGAAGTTGGTGTGGCAACCTGCGCCGTTCCAATCGCCCTTGGCAGGCTTGGCATCGAGCGAGACGTCCACGCCGTGCTTCTCGGCGATGAGATCGAGGAGATAGCGAGCCATGTAGAGGTGGTCGCCGGACTCCACCAAACCGGCTGGGCCGATCTGGTACTCCCACTGACCCGGCATAACCTCGGCGTTGATGCCGGAGATCCTGAGACCGGCAGCCAAGCATGCGTCCATGTGCTCTTCGACGATGGCGCGACCCTTCATGGCCGTAGCGCCGACGCCACAGTAGTAGGGACCCTGGGGAAGGGGGTAGCCGACCTCAGGAAAGCCGTAAGGACGGTCGTCCTTCATGAAGGTGTACTCCTGCTCCAGACCGAACCAGGGGTCGAGCTGCTTGTACTTGTTTTCCGTTACGACCGCAGCAGCGCGCGTATTCGTGCGGTTGGGCTTGCCGTCGGCGTCGTAGACCTCGCACAAGACGAGCAGGTTCTTGCCGCCGCGAATCGGGTCGAGCACCGTGAACACGGGCTTGAGGATGCAGTCGGAGGCGTGGCCCTCAGCCTGCTTGGTGGAGGAGCCGTCGAAGCCCCAGTCGGGGAGCTTCTGGCCCTCGGGAAGGATCTTGGTCTTGGAGCGCAGCTTCGGGGTAGGCACGCTGCCGTCAATCCAGATGTACTCAGCCTTGATCATTCCCATGGTTCCTTCTCCTCATCCTGCGCGTCGAGTCCTGACCGTTTCTCGACGACGCCTCTTAGGCCGTTTACGCAAAGGCGCAATGCGGGGCCGTACGCGCGTAGGCACGCGTAGGCACCTATGCGGCTTTGGGAGCCCGCTTCAAATCTCCGAGCAATGTAGCTCCACTTATCCCGCTGAACAGAGCTTTTGCACGGGCATATGCGCTTTTTTTGCCTTTGTTTCTGCATGATTTCCGAGCCTAGTCAAAGGCTTTTCGGGCCTTGGTCGGAATGTGGATTCCGCTACTTTTCGGACACGAGCGCCGGGCCTGTGCACTCTGGTAGACTCGGGCGTATCGCGGAGAGCGGGATCTCGGGCCGAGAAATTTCGAGACCGGTTTAAGCGCAGACAGAGTTCAGCTTCAGGGGCGGTATCAGCTTGGAGTCAGCAATGCGGGTGGAAGCGTTCGGGCTGTCGGATGTGGGGCGTGTGCGTGATCACAATGAGGACTACTTCAAGCTAGATCCCGAGATCGGCTTGCATGTCGTCTGTGATGGGATGGGAGGGCATGCGGCAGGCGAGGTGGCCTCCGAAATGGCCGCCACGGCACTGCACCAATTTCTTTGGGAGCGGCGTGACCAGTTGAAGGCCTTCGACGGCAGCGAGAAGGCTGTGCAAGAGGTTACGAATTTGCTCAACCAAGCGGTGTTGGCTGCGTCGAAGACGGTGTTCGACATCGCCGCGTCCGACAAGGGCAAGCACGGCATGGGCACGACCTGTATCGCACTGCTCACGCTCGGCGACAAAGGCTTCATGGCCAATGTGGGGGACAGCCGGCTGTACCTCTCGCGCGATGCCAAGCTGTATCAGCTCAGTACGGACCACAACTTCATGAACGAAGCGGCCGCGCAGGGGCTCATGAGCCTCGAGCAAGCCGCTCAAAGTCCGCACGCGCACGTACTGACGCGGGCGGTCGGCGCTCAGCCTTCAGTCTGTGCCGACATGCTGGCGTTCGACATTCTGGCCGGGGACACGTTCTTGCTGTGTAGCGACGGCTTGTACGAGTACACGGCCAATGCCGAGGAACTTTGCGCGTCGCTGTCGAACGGTCGGCTGCCGGAAATTTCGGACAGGCTCGTCAAGCAGGCGCTGGTCGGGGGCGGACACGACAACATCACGACCGTCATCGTGCGCGTCTTTGGCGAGGAGGAGCGTCAGCGGGCGCGCAAACATTCGATCACGCAGGGGCTCGATGCGCTGCAAGAGATCGACCTGTTCCGTGAGCTGTCGATGACGGAACTCGTCAAGGTGTACAACGTGTTTACGGCCGTCGAGGTGGGCGTAGACGCGTGCGTGATTCGGGAAGGCGAGAAGAGCGAGCACCTGTACGTGGTGGTCGAGGGCTCCGTTACCGTCATGCGCGAGGGCAACAAGATTGCGACGCTCGGGCCAGGCACGCACTTCGGAGAGATGGCCATGCTCAATCAGCGGCCGCGCTCCGCGACTGTCACGGCCTGTGAGGCCACGAAGCTGTTGCGGCTAGACCGCGGCGAGTTCCACGCGATGATGGCGCACGAGTCTTCGATTGCCACCAAGTTCCTGTGGAAGTTCGCCCAGACCCTGAGCTTGCGCCTCGACGACGCTTACCTTGCGCGGGACATACGTCAGGGCAGGCAGACGATAGGCTTGGGGGAGTACCCGAGCCATCATCCCCTGGCGAACACTCCAGGTAAACGCTAGCGGGCAGCATCGATCGGGGCGCGACGTCAGCTAGCTTTGCGGTCTATTTGGCGACGCGCTTCGGGTGCTTTTGAAAGAAGTCGAGCACCATCTCGCCCCAGTGAATGTTGATGTCACCTTCGGTGCACGTCGTCGCATTGACTGAGTAGTTATTCTCGGCTCCTTCGATGTCGACGCCGCCCGGGATGCAGTGCCCGGCGAGGAGCACCTGGCCGCCGTACTTGTGTTCGACGTACTCGAAGCTCATGTCTTTGTCGTCCGCATAGCGCGTGCGCGTGAAACCTTCGTCGCCGTCGATCTCGCCTTCGTCTGTGAGTGACAAAGCACTGCTGATGGTCGACACCAACTCGCGCGCGCTATCGATCGTCGAGGCGGTGTCGGTTTCTCCGTTCATGTAGAGGATGGGGACGCGCGGCGCCCAGTTTTCCGAGATGCATGTCTCGGCCCCGCCAATGCCAGCGGCTGCGTTGGGGGCAGCGCTCGCAAGCAGATCGGAGTGATTGCAGAGAAACCACCAAGTCAGCGCGCCACCCTGCGAAAAGCCCGTAATGTGGACGCGATTTGGGTCGACGTCGAAGACACGAATGGTGCGTTCCATGAAGTCGAGGACGTGGGGGTACTCTGCTTCAGACCATGCCCCACCGGGGATCTTGGGTTCAGCCTCTGGCTTGGCGGCACCCGGAGCGCTCGGGTGCACGGTGATATAGCCAGCCTTGGGCGCGAGCTCGTGGAGCTGGGTGTTGTCGCGCATCTGCTGGCCGGACATGGAGAAGCCATGGACGTCGAAGATGAGGCCGCAGGGCTTCTCAAGGCAGCTTTCATCCACCTTGGTCAGGAAGGTGAGCCCGTTGCACTCGAAGACATGATCGCCCGCTTCTTTGCTCGGGATGCAGGTGTCGGCCTGGTCGTCGGTGTCCTTTGGGGCTTGTCCCTGTTTGCCTGGTTCTTTGCTGTCGTCGCCGCACGCTGTGGCGAGCAAGCCGAGCAGGAGCAGGGAGCCAGGAAGACCGCATGAAAGCGCTGGGTGTCGCATGCCAGGAGGCTCACATATCAGGCCCACGGGGCGATATGACCGCGCGCGGCTTTTGTTTGCTCCCGCACCCAAGACTACCGACACACCGAAACTTTGCGGTCAGACAGCGTGCCCGCTGCCCTTCAGTAGAGGAGCGATAGCCCTGGGGATCCACCCAGGATGGCGCCTCGCGAGGAGAACCCAGGCCAACCAGGGTTGTTGGTTTGCAGGCGCCGACCACGAAGCCCAAACGATCGTTATCTACGTAGTTGGTGCGGCCTGTCTGGAGCGGCACGGGCGAGGGACGGTAGTTGGCGTCGACAAAAGCCATGAAGGCTTGATTGCGTGTACAGAGGAGCCGCGGACTCTTGCTAGGGCGCGCAGCCGATGATGCGGCTCATGGCCACGGGCGTCTGGGTGTCACCAGCGGGGCGATGCGCAGCAAGGTTGGAGCTCCCATCGAAGCCGTTCGGATAAGCGACGAGCAGACCGTTGCCCAGAGGTCCGATGGCTGTGTTGGTGTTGAAGTAGCTCGGGGTGCCACTGGATAACACGCTGCCGGGTTGAGCCGCGCCATCGGCGAGTAGGTCGAGGTCGCGTAGCCGTTGTTCGGAAGGAGCGTCGAAGGTGACCTCCCAGAGCATGGGCTTTCCTCCAACGCCGGTCGCGAAGAGTCGACCGCCAATTATGGCCGACTGTGCCATGTCGAACTCCTGCTTGAGGTCCAGCTCGGGACCAGCTCTCCGCAGGGCGCCAGACTCGACATCGATAGCCCAACGGCGCAAGCGCGTCGTTTTACCTGACTCTCTGTATCCGAGGATGAGCTGTGCCTCGCTTCCGCATGTGGGAAAGTCGAGGGGGTCGAGCCCTGCGACGAACATGTCGACGTTCACGAACGAGTCTGGCTTGTCATTACCGAGCAACTCCCCTGCAATATTTACGCGTGTGATGCGCCAGTCCCGGTTCGAGCTGGAGAGTTCAGCTGCGTAGACCAAAAGCCACTCGTCACGGCAAGGAATGGGCGCCGCACGCGCGGCAGCGGCGCTCAGACCGGCAAAGAAAAACAGATTCTGTTGTGAGAGCTGACGCGGAAGACTCAGAGTCCACTTACTGTCATGAGCCAGCGAAGCGATACGAAGTTGGGTTGGGTACACGGTCTGCGATCCGTTGATCGCCGACTTGCTCGCCATCGTCAAGGCGTGAAGGGCTCCCTGCTTGTCTATCAGAAGCGCGACTCCGACTGGGAAGGCAGGAAGGCTATCATCGCCGAGATTTTCGTCCGGGTCGCGGTTTTCCAGGATCAGCAACGGTTCGCCCATGGGGATAAGGGCGGATGCATCCACCGCGAACACTCTGAGAAAGACGGATTGCGTGTCGTACGCTTCTTGCGTCTGATAGAGAATGGCGAGTTTTCCTCCACGGGCGTTGGCTGACCAGGCCCCCTTGATGCCAAGGGGCACCTCGTCGCCGGTAGGTGTGCCTGTAGCGTCGAGCTTGGCGGCACGCGCGTCGCCGCTGTAGCCGAAAGCACCGTTGTTGCCGCCGTACACGAGCCAGCCGCCCCCGTCAGAGGTCGGTGCGAACGCAACCTGCGCCCAGTCGAGGGCGTGCTGCGTCGAAGATGTTCCCGTCCAGACTCGTGTGCCCGTCGCGGAGAGCGGCGACCACAGATTCTCGTCGACGCGACCGTCGCACGAATCATCGATAAGATTGCAGACCTCGGCAGCAGGCACGCAAGCGGGCGCGCTGCCGTCAGAAGTGCTCGCGTCATGGGGCGACGGCTCGTCGACCTGAGCATCTGTGTTCACAGCGGCGTCTACGGGCGGGCCATCTATCCAATCCGTTTCGGCGTCTTGCCCGGCATCGCCGCTAGGTTCGTCCGTCGTGGCATCCCGCTGATTGAGCTCATCCTTTGAACTCCAGTCGAGCACACAACTGGTCACGGTGGGTAGAAGGATGGTAAGAACGGCGAGGGTAGGTCGGCGACGCATCACGGGTAGCCCTAGCACGAAATACGGAAGGGCCACGCCGCTATTCAGTACAACAACGCGACGTTCACCCCTCCACCTACGATGTATCCTGCCGAAGAGTAACCAGGCCAACCTGGATTGTTGGTCTGTAACCCCTTGGCCTCTTCGATGCGTTGGCCTGTGCTGATGTCGATGGCATCGTCGGGCCACTCGTCGGTCACGAGCTGTGAGTACTTCTTGTCGGCGAAAGGTGCTGCGCTGGGGTCAAATTTGTCTTGTCGGCGTTCAGTAAGGATATGAACCTGTGCCTGGCCACCAAAGCGGAAAGCAATCTTTTGATCGGGAAGTGGCAAGTCGTAGCTGAGTCCCGCCGCGATGCTGTAGCTGTCGTTATCGACGTAGTTGGTGCGGCCGGTTTGTGGAGGGACCGGTGATGGACGATAGCTCAAATCCAAGAACGTCGTGAGCTTGCTGTCGCGCACATAGCGCGCGCCCAAGACGCCCGTCACGGTGTCGCTCCATTCGTAGTTGCGAAGCGGACGCTCGTTCATGCGGTTGACGTACTGGGACCAGCGTTCGAACGTGAGGGTTCCGGTGAGGGTCACTTGGTTGCGCTCGCCTTCGTACAGGTCATAGGCCGCACCCAATCCCACAATCCAGGGCAGCCAGGAGTGTACCGCCCTGCGCTTTGTGTACTGGATATCGCCATTCGGAAGGTAGATGCCGAATTCGGTGTCGACGATCATCCTCTGCGGCGAGTGCAACGTCAGGCCGATATCGAGCTTCTGGAGGGGTTCGAGCAGCACCGCTAGGTGCGGAGACACGCCCGCAGACACGTCGACCTTGGTCGACAGTTGCAGGGTGTCTGCCAGACGATCGCTGTTGCCCACATACGCGCCAGCGTTGGCCCGGTTCGTCAGGTTGAGCGTGAAGCTCAGGCCAACAGACAGCCAGTCGGACAGGCGGCTGCCTGCACCGAACGCCAGTGACACGGGTGACAAGCGATCTGAGTACAGCTCGGGATGCAGACTGTTGGAGAAGAACTGTTCGCGCTCATCCACGAAGAAGGAGTTCACGTGGGTGAACGAGCTCAGTGGCACGAGCGCGTAGAAGCCGAGCGTAAGATAGTCCTTGACGATGTGGTTCACGAGCCCGAGCGCTTGATAGCCGCGTACTTGACCGCTGGAACCGGCACTCTGTCTGGGTTGCTGCGCCACGTCCCGCGCGCAGGTACCAGTGTTCGGGGAGCAACCGTTGTGTAGCCAATCCGTCGGAAAAGAGGGGGTGTCGGTGCCAAATCTGCCGATCGCGCCCGCGGGGACATCCACGGCGTTTTGGCGGGCATTGAGCGTGATGTTGATAGAATCGTTCAGCACTAGCCAACCAAGCTCGAGCCCCTGCTTGGCCTTAGGCAGCAATGCCGGGTTGAAGTAGGTGGATGAGGAACTTGCGCCGTACGCGCGGGACGACAGCCCCCCGCTACCGAACATCGAACCCGTGAGCTCGAACAGCGGCGACGCCTGTGCTGAAAGCGGGAGCCCTAAGCCCAGAATAGCCAATAGCACCGAGGCAAAGTGCCGACTCCAACACTCCCTCATTTCAAGCCTTGGATCGCGGGCAGAGCTGCTTGAATGTTGCGGCAGGTCTCGAACACATCCTTCGTTACGATCTGTTTGACGGCAGCGTCGCTAGGGCTGCGTCCCAAGAACTTGAGAGTAAGGGTGTGCTCGACCCTTCCGTTCGGCTTACTTCCGGAAGTAATACTCCCACTCTTCGGTTCGAAGACGACTTCTTGGCTGTCGAACTCCGCGCGGACGAGCAAAGGATTCGGCCAGGTAGTCGAAGAGGCGATGGCGTAGCTGCTCGTCGAGAACCAACGCGTCCAATCGCGCTGTGCGGAGTGACGGGTTCCATTCGTGAGGCCGCTGACGTGCCACGCGGTTCCAGGCTGTCCATCTCCATCCCAGTCTTGAGACAGGTCGGGCTGATTCTTGGTCGGCAGAGGGATCGTTTCCGAGACTTCGGCGATAGACTTCGTGCTGTTGCGTGGGGTTGGAACGTACGTGGATTCGTCAAGGCCCCGCACACTCCAAAACCGCTCCATCTCAAAGGCGCAGGTCCCATTGCTTTGCTTTTTGAAAGTCCCTTTGCGACCTCTCTGGAGGTTGTGCTGGGAGAGTGCTGTAGTCGTTGCGGGCGTCAGTTCCACTCGTGCGGCGGAGCCCAATACAAGAATACCGCAGTCGAAGTGCTTGCTGACGACAACGTCTTCGCTGTCCTGTTGAAACTCGAGGTAGTACCAGTTGTTTGCGTACTGCGAAACCGGGAACGCGTCGGCCACGTTGTCCGTAATTTGGCGCCCGATCCATACGCCGTTCAGGTCACAATCAGGGGCCGCCGCGACATGCGGAGAATCCGTGCCGCCGTCCGCGGCACCACCGTCGGGGACGTCGTCGTCACCGTCGCCACCACTGCTTTGGTCGCCATCGCCGCCGCTAGGAGCGCTCGCGTCGAACTGTACCATCGCATCGGGATATCCTCGTGGGTCATCGTCGGGCTGGAGAACCTGGTCACTACCGCAAGCCACGAGCATTGATGCAAACAATCCCGCCAAAACCCGCTGCTCTCTGTCCATCAAGGTCACCTTTCGAGGTCCAACTTTGGCTGCGTCACCAGAGCTCGTTCAGCTCGGGAGATGGCGACATAGTGCATCATGGTGGTGATACGAAGCTCGCCTGGGCGGCTGAAAACTAGGAGGTAAGAGCCCTGTCCGTCTAGGCCTTAACCACGTCAAATCGCAGGAGTTCTTCCAGAGTGATGAGAACGTCAGCATCACGAAGATGCTGAAGCTGTTCTCACTTAGTCAAAGTGATGAAAACGTCAGCATCAACAGCTTGCTGACCCCGCTTTCCCTAGCGGCTTTCCACGATTTTCAGCTCGCGCAGGTAAGGCTTCTGCTTTAGATGTGGGATCGCCCGGATGCTTCAGCGACCTCAAAGGCTGCGTGTCGCGCTTGTCTGCCTGCTGCTCATCAGTAGCGCAGGTTGCACGGTATTTGAAGTTCACGCTGTGCCGCCCGAAGGCGACCCGCTATGGATGTCCGAATCGCCTGCACTCGGCGAGGGAGATGCCGCAGAGCCCGGCGAAGGCGAAGCACCGAGCGATGGCGAGCCCGGGAACCCGCTGGACGCAGGAGCCGGGGACGATTCTGACGGCGCGGTTTCGGGCGATGCAGGCGGCGAAGACTCCTGTGCCGACGATCCGTTGAGCTGTCTTGAGATCCCAGCCGACTGCGTGGGTGAGTCGTTTGAAGGCCATGCCTACCTGTTTTGCAGCGCGGGCCAGTACTGGGGTGCGGCGCGCGATCGCTGCAAGGCACTCGGGCTCGACCTTACGATCGTCGAAACGGCCGAGGAGAATGCCTTCCTGGCAGCGCACTTGTCCGGGACGAGCTGGATCGGCGCCCACGACCGCGAGACTGAAGGCAGCTTCCGCTGGGTAGAGCCCGGTGGCAGCGAGGCCGGCCCGACTCTGTCGTTCACGAAGTGGAGCTTGGCAGGGGCGGACAACTGCGGCGGCATCTTCGGTGAGCAAGATTGCGTCCGGCTCGCAGCGAGCGGCTCGTGGGACGACTCGGCCTGCGATGGCGGCTGCCTTGAAGATACGTTCGCTTTCATCTGCGAATCGTACTGAGCTTCACAACTCCGGCCTGACGCAGCCGTAGCCTGCAGCGCAATGCTTGGTGACCCGCAACGACGTGCGAGCGTTGACGCTAGGATTTCGTCGCGATAGATTGATGGAACGCTATTCCGAATAATGGAACGATCCGGAACCGTCGATAAAGCCGTCCGTGTGCTCGAAGCGCTGCACAGCGCAGGCGGGCCGATTGCGCTCGCCGAACTCGCGACGCGCGTCGATATGCCCAAGCCTACGCTGCACCGGCTGCTCGCGTCGCTGCTGCTTCACGAGCTTGTCGAGCAGGATGCGGAGGCTCGCTATGCGCTTGGGGTGGGCCTTGTGCGGCTGGGCCTCGGCGCGCTGCATTTGGATCCCGTCGTGCGTATGGCGCGGCCCGAGCTAGAGCGCGCGGCGTACAAGTTTGGCGAGACATTTTTCTTGGTAGGTGCGCGAGCGGGCAAGCTTGTCGTGCTCGAGAAGGTCGAAGGCACAGGATTTCTGCGCGCGGCCCCGAGCATCGGCTCCGAGGTTCCTGTCGCGGCCACAGCAAGTGGCCGATTGTATCTCGGGTTTGAGCCCACGGCGCTCAGGGAGTCCGTGCATGCCTTGAGCAAGGATTGCCGGCACGCGGTGCAGCGGGCGGTGCGACAGGGCTTCGATCTAAATCGAGGTGAGTGGATCACGGGTCTGGTCGTGGTCGCGGCGCCCATCCTCGCAGGTGGACGCATGCACGGCACAGTGGCCTGTGCTGCAGCCGCGGCGCAGCTAGATGAATTGCGCTTATCCGAAGCGATTCGGCGTACACGCTCGGTTGCAGAGCGCGTTTCGCGAAGCTTGGATGGGCGACGGGAGGAGACGTCATGAAGGTTTGGATCGACGGCAAGATCGTGAACGAGAGCGAAGCGCGTGTGCCGGTGACGGACCACGGTCTGCTTTATGGCGATGGCTTGTTCGAAGGGATGCGCGTGATTGCGGGGCGCGTATTTAGAATCGAGCGGCACCTTGCGAGGCTGCAGGTTGGGGCGCGCATTTTGGCGCTCGATTTGCCCTACAGCATCGAGGAGATTCGCAGCATCGTGGAAGACACGGTGCGGGCATTCGGCGAGCGAGAGGCCTACATTCGCCTGCTCGTCACGCGTGGCGTTGGACCTCTCGGTGTGGACCCGACCACCTGCCCGCGTGCGAACGTGGTGTGCATCGTGAACACCATCAAGCTCTTCAGCGAGGAGCAGCGAGAGGCCGGGCTCGAGATGATCACTTCGAGTTTGCGCAGGCCCGGTGCCGATATGCTCGATGTGCGCGTGAAGAGCTTGAACTACCTGAACTCTGTGCTCGCCAAGCTCGAAGCCAAGCAACGCGGCGCCGATGAAGCTTTGTTGTTGAACGCGCGCGGCCACATCTCCGAGGCTGCTGTGGCGAATATCTTCGTGCTGCGCGGCAAGACCTTGCTCACACCTCCGACCTCAGATGGTTGCTTGGAGGGCATCACACGGCAGGCAGTGATGGAGCTTGCGGCAGCTCGAGGTTACAGCGTCGTGGAGCGCTCGATCGGGCGTGCGGACCTGTTCGCTGCCGACGAGGTGTTTCTCACGGGCTCAGGCGCAGGCGTGGTCGCGGTGCGTGCACTCGACGGTCGACGCATCGGCAGCGGCAAGCGTGGGCCTGTTACAGCGGAGCTTGCCGCTTCGCATCGCCAACTGGCCGAGACAGAAGGTACAGCGCTGCTCTGATCTGCGTGCGCGTTTGGCCTAGACCAGTTGCTCTTCAGTCAGTGTAGGAACGGCGGCTCTTCGCCTTCTTCGGGCGCTAATGGCGAGGCACTGTTGTCGGCCAGACTGTAGCGCCCCTCAAGCCAATTCGAGAGGTCGGCGAGCTTGCAGCGGCCCGAGCAAAAGGGAAACGCTGCATTTTCCGACTGGGGTTTGCGGGGCCCATGGCAAGTTGGACAACTCGGAACGGCTGGCATCGGGCTAGGATAGCGCAGAGAGCGAGGAATGGTGGCGCTGAGCCGAGTCAGGACAATCGGAAAGGGCTACGGAGCTGTCTTCGCTTGCCTCGGCCTGATTCCGGCCTGTGCAAAAGCGCCCTCCGTCGCGCCAACGCTGACCAAGGAGCGCGTCCCAGAGAGCATCGTGGCCTGCGGCACGGACGTCGTGCTTCCCATCGGTCGCAGTGTCCTGTCGAGCACGCTTGTCGGAGACGACCTCACCCAGGGCAGCTGCTTGCGGGGGCGCGCTCCCGAGTGCGTATACATGCTGGATGTTCCGGCGCGTTCGGACGTACGCCTGTCGCTCGAGAGCGCCGATTTCGACGGGGCCCTCGTGCTGATGGATAAGGCGCGTGGGCGCGAGCTCATCTGCGTCGACGATAGCCCTGCTGGCGATACGCACCACGCGCGCATCGAGACAACGCTTGCGCAAGGTCGCTATGCGGTGGTGGTCGAGAGCGGCGATAGGGACGCTGGGCAGTTCTCACTTTTCGCCGAAGTCGATGTGCTGCCAGCGGCCGCTGAAGCCTGTGCTGCGGCGCAGACACTCGTGCCCGGCGTCAGCTTGCGGGGCTCGACGCGCGGCGCGGCGAATGGGTTTGAGGCGAGTTGTGCAGGGGGAGCGGTGGGGCCTGAGCGGGTGCACAGCTTCGATCTTGCGGCGCGCTCGCGCGTTCGCCTGGTGCAACGGGGGGAGTACGAGAGTGCGCTGTATCTACGCTCGCAATGCGACCAAGTAGACAGCGAAGTCCTGTGCAACGACGACCTGCGAGACGGCCGGCCGGCCGTGGTGACCGCCGAGCTCGAACCCGGGCGTTACTTCGTCTACGTGGACTCATATGCGCGCGGGCAGAGCGGCGATTACGTGCTTTCACTCGAACAGGCTTCCGTGCCCAGTGCGTCCGCTGCGTCGGCTTGTGCGCTGGCGGGTGCCCGGGAGCTCACGGCGGGCGAGCACGAGATCGATACGCTCTACGCAGCGTCCGCGCTCGAGGGAAGTTGCGGCGGAAGTGCGGCGCCAGAGGTGCTGTATCGGCTGCCCTTGGCGGAAGAGATCACCGTGCAAATCGAGCTGCTCGAGCCTGAGTTCGACGCTGCGATTTACGTGCGCTTACTCTGTGACGATGAGCGCTCGGAACTGACCTGCATTCCCATGCCGAAACCTGAGCCCGATGACGACGAATCACGGATCTTTACGGCCACGCTCGGGCCCGGTGTGTACACCGTCGGCGTCGATGGCCTCATCCCCTCCGAGATGGGCGCTGCGCGGCTACGGGTCGCGTTCGCCCCATTGAGCGTGCCCGTGGGCGTGCGCTTGCCTTAGAAGGTGTCCTACTGGAACACCTTCTAAGCGCTGCCTGGTCGCGCTCATAGGGTACTCAAGGCCGCGCGGATCTCGTGTCGCAGTCGCTCGAGCTCGTCGGCACCGAGGTCCATGTCCTCGTCTAACGAGCTATCCTCGGCAACCTCGGCATGCTCTTGCGGCTCGGTAGGCGCGCGCCTGCCAGAAGTGTTCTCCGCCAGGATTTTAGCCACTTCGAGGCTTTCGAGCTCGCCGAGGGCTGCGCTCAACATCTTGCGGCTCTCGCGCTCGATGAGGACCTTGGGCGGCGGCCACGGACCGTAGTCAGGCGCTTCACCCGGGCCGCTGCGATCCACCCAGTAGCCCTTGTCCTCACGCACGTCCATGTGAACGAAAACACTGTTGGGGTAGTAGCCGACGCCTGTTTCGGGGAAGGTCCGCAGAAAATCGCGCAGGGTCTCACGCGAGACGCCGGCTACCCGCAGATCGAGCGCGCGCCCGTGATGGTGTCGACTGCTCGTGCGCGCGTCGGGACGATGGCCGGAGACGATTTCGATGTCTTTGCCAGGGAAGCGTTTGGAGATGCGCTCGAGGCGTACGAGTAAACCCGGGTCCAAGCGAATGACCTGTGGGGCGAGATACGCAGCATCGCGCCGTTTGGCTTTGGGCCCGCGGTCTACGGGGCGCCTTTGGTAGGCCCGAATCTCGGCAATCGGCGGGCGCTCCACGTCGCGCGGCCGGGCCAGAACGCTCAGCGACTCGAGTGCCTTGGGATTCGGCGTACCGTCGCAAAACGTCAGCGAGAGGGAGCGCTCTTCCGTCTCTGTGCCCCGCTTGCGGGTCAGGCGAACCTCGGGCGCGTAGCAGGGCGCCTTTTCCTTGGGGGCGCGTCCCCGAGTGCCACCCTGTTTCGAGGCGACTCTCGGCGGCTCCTGGTTCGACTTGGCTCCTGCCAGCTGCGGGCTGACGAGCAGCAGGGTCAGGCTCAGGGCGGCAAGGGTACGCATAGACCTTCATGCGTACGCAAATACCTACCTGTATGGCAAGAAAGCGGCGGGCCCGTGCCTGCCCGGCCCATCTAACCAAGCAAGGCCAGGGCTCGGCTCAGGGGGCCGCGGCCTCGGCGTCCGCTGCGGCGGGCTCGTCGGGGTCTTGGACGGTGATCTTGGCAGGCGCTGCGTCGCCCAGAACCTCGGTGCTGCGCACGCTGTTGGGTAGGTACGCGTCGAGCTTGCCCAGGTACCACGCGCCCGCGAGCACCAGCAAAAGGATAAGGAACACATAGAATCCCCAGGGCCTTCGCTTTTCTGCGAACGGGTCGGCGAGATCGCGCGTGGCCCCCTTGGGCAGTTTTGCCCGCTTGGTGAGGGCTTCACCGAACCGCACGTTGAGCTTGGCGTCGGTGTTGATGGCCCAGCCGTTTGCGTCGAGTAGGGGGGCAATATTGCGTTGGCGCAATTTCAGCCATGCAATCGCCATCGAGGGGCCGCTGATCAAGAGAATGATCCCGAGCACGCCCAGTGGCATCCAAATGCCGAGCCCGAAAAAGGCCTGCATCAGCGCACCCAGGGCAGCGGTGATGCCGCCTACGGCGACGCCTAGGGCTGCGACTACGCCGATGTCGAGCTTCGCGGGCTTGACCGCTTTGGGAGCCCCGTCGACTGCGCTTTCTGCTGAAGAAACTGCAGACCCGAGCATCTTGTCGGACTCCGCTTCCGCAGCCGCCGCTCGCTTGGTGACGAATTCCTCAACGGAGCGCAGGACCTTCTTGTACGGCGCCCAGAATGCTGCGCGCACGCTGATCGGGCTGTCGACAATCTTGGTGATCGTGGCGTCCCAGTCCTTGCCATCTCGATCGTAGAAAACGCCGTTGCGCCCGACCGTGACATTGTCCGCGCCCCCGTTGGTGAGCGCGGCGACGATTTGCCGCTTCTCGCCCTTGGCGTTCGAAATGTCGCAGTACATCAGGTAGCACTTCGAGAGCGAAGCGAGAACCGCGTGCTTCGCCGGGTCCGCTACGCGGAGCACCAACTCACACTCACGCTGGTCGAGGAACAGGGTTCCGTCTTGGAACGAAGCGCGCTCAGCCCGCGCGTAGAAGGCTCGAAACGAGACGAAGTTGTTGGCGAGGCGGAAGAGATCGCGGTGCAGGTAAGCCAGGCGCTCTACCTTTTCGAGTACCATGGCTTTCGGGCGTTCCGCTTCGTCCTCTGCCACCAGGGAAGACAAGCGTTCGCGGAGCGCGGGCGCAGTTAGGTTGCGGACGGTGGCCTCGTCCAGCGCAGTGACCTTACTGTTGGGTTTGGCGCCCAACCACGCTTCGTAGGCAGCAAAGCGCTGGAGCAGCTGGGTCCAATCCTCGAGGGAAAGCGATTCGCATGCGCCTAGAAGGGGAGTCACGAGCGTCTGAACCAGCGCGTCCATGCGCGCAGCCCAGGCAGGGTTGATGCTGCTTGGGACGAGGGAGAGCGCTTTTCCGGCCTCGATATGCGACAGCGGGAAGTGGGCTATTTCATTGCCCGACGACGCGATGCTGCCGTTGCCGACCTCAGCGTACTCCGATTCGGCGCGGTTCAAGGCGCCGAGAGCCCGTGGGTCGAAAGCGGCGATACGCACGCGACCAAAGTAGTCGTCGACTTTAGCGCGGACGGAAGAGAGCGCGTCGAACGCAGCCTGGGTGCCCGCTGCCAGCGGTAAGATCGCGCTGTCCTTACCGGAGTCGAGCCATGCCACATAGGCATCGATATCCGTGAAAAAGCCTGTAAGAGTCGCCTGAGAGGCTCCAGGCACACCGCATCGATCGAGGGGAGCGTCGGTGTGGGCGACGACCAGGGAGAGGGCGGCCTTCTCCGATTCCTCGCGGGCGCTGTCGGGGACGATGATCCCGTCGCCATTGAAAGGCTGCTTATCAAACGCCAGCACGGCGCCGGCGACATCATCGACATGCAGCTCGTTCGCGTCAGTTTTGCCCGAGGCTGCGAGCAGGGCACGTGCGGCATCGACCAGCTCCTTGCCTTCCTGGCTCTGGCTGTCGATGTTGTCGATGGAGAGGGAAGGGGTCGAGTGGACGAGGGACTCCGAATTCCGGAGCAGGGATGTCACCCACTTCGAGGCCGCGATGAGCTCCTGGGCTCGAATGCGTCCGTCTTTGTCGGAGTCGATAAGCTTGAGCGTTCGCGTATCGATGGACAAACCTTCGACTGGACAGGCGAGCGCGACCCATAGCTTCTGGTCTAGTTCGTCGAGATGAGCGAGGTCCGACCCTGTGGTGATCTGAACCTGGTCGACTCCCCCGGCCCGAAAGAACCGCCATGCGTGCGCCATTCCCAACCTACCTTTCCAATGCGTGCGGAGCTTTAGCACTAGGCTTCCCCAAACACCGCTATCCGTCTCAGCAGTGCCGGCGTTTATGGGGCGCAGATAACCAGAAAGGCAGCCCGAGCTGACCCAAAGCAGTCGCAGGCTCGACTCGGGCAGCGTGATAGCGTCCGTCGAGCGCCACAAAAAGAGACCCGCGGTGAGGGGCCTTCGCATCACCGAGCACATTCGCTACGGCGATGGCCCTATCGGCGGAGGAGTCTTCGGCGCACCGTTCTAGCGCTTGGCCCAAGCGCTGTCATGACTGCCCCCTACAAACGGGAGGCGCGGTAAGAAGACCCTTCGTGAATGAAATGTGGTTTTTTTCTATCTGCGACTTCTGTTGCTCTTACTGTCAGATGTCTGTTCGTACTTGCGACAGGTGTGGATGTTCGATGGGAAAAGGAAGGCAGCGTTGCGATGGGAGCAATCCTGTTTGCAGTGGATTTTTGCTGCGTGACAAGGGGTGTCCCTGATTGGGTACGGTGCGTCCAAATCACTCGATCACCCCAGGTATTTCTGAGCTGTAACTCCTGGGTGGGGGCCCCGCATGAAGGAGCTGGTTCGTGCCGAGAAGCTGATACCTGAGTCTCGGACCGAGCCGGTATTTAACAAGGACTGGTTCGAAATGAGAATGCTTATGAATGCCCGCTGGATGGCCATCGCGCTGAGCGTCGGCCTGGGCGCGTGCACAGACGATACCGCCAGCGAACCCGACGAGAACACAGTGCAAGAGTTGAAGATCGGCAGCGTGGAGCTTCAACTCACGGGGGCTGATTCCAGCGGTCGTGCCTACCGCCTGCGCAACGCGGAATTCCTCATCTATGGATACAACTACGGCTACGACGACTATCCAGGCGGCGTAATTTGGTCCTCAGATGTCGCCGGCGACGGCGATGGCGTGGGAGGGGGCGGTCCAGTTGGAAACGGTGACGGCGACTGGGCCAGTGGAGACGGCGACGCGAGCAGTGGCGATGGTGACGGTGACTATCCCGGTCACTACCACAAAGTCGTCTCGTCCGAGACCGACCTCGACGCTAGCACCATTGTCGAGCGGGTCGTCCCAGGTGAGTACTACATCCAGCTGAATAACGGCTGGTATCTCGAGCGTTTCGAGAACGGCGACTGGAATCCGGTGGAGAAGTCGGTCTTGCTCTCCTCGCGCAGCCAGTACGTTTACGTCTATCACGGATATACGTCGCGGGTTGCGTTCCGCTTCGGCGTCGATGGCGACCTCATCGACTTCCGCGCCGGCTACCTCGAGATCGGTATCGAAATCGAGCAGCCGGGTGAAGGGCCGGCCAATCCGCCCTGCCCAGGCTTTCCGTTCCCCCTCCCGTTCCCGCCCGGCTGGTGTTTCCCAACCGAAGGTGACGCTGGCATTCCGTCGGATGGCGGCGTGATTGAGCCGTGGCCTTCGGAGGACGCCGGGGTGTCGATTCCCGGGGATGGCGACAGTGACGCGGGGGTCGACGACAGCGAAGGCGATATCGATCCGAGCGGATCGAACGGCGGAAACTGAACGTCCGTTCTAGCTTTTTTTGCTGCGACGACCTGCTGCGCGCTTAGCGTGCGTTGCCCAACGTGCAGGTCATGCTACTCATCCGGGCCCCGCTTGCGGGCCGGTCGCTCTGATGAGCGGCCGAAATCACAACCACCGTCTCAGCTCAAACGTGTCCGCCTGGTTCCCTCGTCGAGGGTGGCGGCACGGTGGCGGTGGGGGTTCAAACCGGTAGGAGAGCAAAATCATGAGTGAAACGGGAATGACCCTCGGTAACGAGGTCGCGTTGGGCAACCTGCCAATCGGCGTTCAGCACCTCATCAAGGCGGGCTGCCACTTCGGCCACCAGACGAAGCGCTGGAACCCCCGCATGCGCCCCTTCATTTACGGTGCGCGCAACGGCATCCACATCATCGACCTCGACCAGACGGCGCAGCTTTTCCGCCGCGCATACAACTTCGTGGTTGAGGCAGTCGGCCGTGGCGGCCACGTGCTTTTCGTGGGCACCAAGCGCCAGGCTCAGGACATCATTCAGGAAGAAGCCCTGCGTTCGGGTCAGTTCTTCGTGAACGATCGTTGGCTCGGCGGCACGCTCACCAACTTCCGCACCATCAAGACCGGCATCGAGCGTCTGCGCAC
>CAZEWA010000101.1:0-17930 GCA_964515685.1 uncultured Polyangiales bacterium
CGCAGTTGAACCACACGGGCGAGTTGAAGGCGCCCTTCTGGTGGATGAGCAGGTGAGAAAGCTCGGCCTCGAAGCTGTCGGCGTCCTCGGTCGAGGCGAAGTAGCCACCGAACTTCTCGCCGGCCTCACGGATGGTACGGGCCACGCGGAAGACGAGGTCGCGGGCGGAGGTCTCACCGCGCTTGGCGTCGCCGTGGATGCCGGCCTTGCGGAAGTACTTGCTGACCGCGATGTCAGTGGCGAGCTGGGACCAACCGCTGGGGATCTCCGCATTGTTGAGCTGGAAGACTACGGTGCCGTCTGGATCGGTGATGACGCTGTTGCGGCTCTCGTACTTGACCTCGTTGAGGGGGTCGATACCCGGCTGGCTGAACATCCGCGCAAGCACGAGGCCCTTTCCAAGCGCCGCTTCCCGCGCTGCCTTGGTCCCACGCCCGTTGGCTTTGTCCGTGTTCTTCTCCACCGCGACCTCCCCTGCTTTGCTCATCGAAGAATCCCGATTTTCCCCAGCCTACACACAGCTGTGCGGCAGGTATTTTTCTAAATGATTACGTTATGTTAAGGCGTACTAAAAGGTACTGCCTGAAAAGTTATTCAGATACGACAAAGCGCCAAAGCACGGCTGCCCCTGGATTTGTCCACAGGATTCCACCGTTTCTCACAAGCAATCCACAAGCTGCCCACAATCCCTTGCGAGCCCCCCGGCCCGTGGGCACAACAGCTAGTGGCGGCATTCCTAATCGCCACTCAGGGGTTCGGTCAATGCGCTTGCTACCCCTGCGCTAACGATTTCCCGATTCTCAACTGATATCAGAGAGTTGAAACTTGTAGCCCATACCCCGGATAAGTGGGCTACCCCACAGTAATTTACCGGATGCTCACCGGCCGTTCAGCTACGCATCATGCGCGTGATGTCACCGGCTGACAACTACTACAGGTTGTGGCTCTTGTCCAAAAGCCTACCAGATCTAGTGCTCAAAGGGACCTGGTTAGGGTCATGTGTAGCACATTGAAACGCGATGGCAGGCCGCAAGCGCGCTTTCCTTATGGCTCGATTTCGTCACAAGCTCGCGCACTTAGCCAGATCGCGCGGGACGTCTCGGCCACGTGGCCGCTCTTTAGCGACAACCTGGGCCAAGTTCGGACCGATGAGTGGGTGCATGACCAGAAGATCCGCAGCGGTTCGAGCGCGCCCAGCCCGTGGTAGTTTCCCCTCCATGAGCTCTAGCCCCGCGCGTCCCCCCGCCGTGTACGCGGATCTTCTGGCCCTGCCTGAAGGCGAGCGGGCGGAGCTCTTGGCCGGGCAGATCGTGACCGCCCCAGCGCCCTTGCCGAGGCACTCTCGGGCCCAGGGCGCGCTCGGACACTTTATCGGCGGGCCGCTCGACTACGGGATGGGCTCGATCCGGCCCGGCGGCCCTGGCGGCTGGTGGATCTTCGTCGAGGTCGACGTGCAGCTCGGCGAGCACGATGTGGTGCGCCCCGACCTATGCGGCTACCAGCGTGAGCGGCTCGAGAGCCCGGGCGACCTCCGCCCCTTCACCCTAGCCCCCGACTGGACCTGCGAGGTGCTCTCCCCCAGCAGCGCCGTCCGCGACCGCGTACAGAAGCGCGACCTGTACGCCCGAAGCGGAGTCTGCCACTACTGGATTGTCGACGTGGAGGCCCGCGTGCTCGAGGCCTTCCACTTGGTGGACAGGCAGTGGGTGCTCACCGGCAGCTACGACGAGAACAGCGTCGTGCGCATCGCACCGTTCGAGGAAGTCGAGCTGCCCGTGGGGCGTCTGTTCATGCCGTAAATA
Source organism: uncultured Polyangiales bacterium (assembly GCA_964515685.1). Taxonomy (GTDB): domain Bacteria; phylum Myxococcota_A; class Polyangia; order Polyangiales; family DASUME01; genus DASUME01. The sequence goes on from CAZEWA010000101.1 coordinate 1,803, forward strand.
GGTTCCGTTTATCGTAGCGCCACACCGCGACGCAAAGATTGCGAGCCGACCCAAGCGCGCGCAGCTTTTGCGCCGAGAGCTGACGAAGCGAAGCCAGTGCACCTGCCTGACCGCATCCCATAGTGGAAGGATTGGGCGCTAGTTTCCCAAGCAATTGACGCGTTCTCGCCGCACGGCATTGAAGTTGCTGTAGGCGCTGTCATGCCTCCTGAAGTGATGCTCGCGCTCGCCACCGGCACAGGCTTGGCGTTGGTATCGAGCGTCCATTGCAGCGTGATGTGCGGACCTTTGGTCGCCGCCACCCATGCGCGCGGGCATCGCCACGCTGGCCTGTCTTACGCTGCAGGTCGCCTTACGGCTTACACAGCGTTGGGAGCCATCGCAGGCGGACTCGGGCGCGCGCTTACGCTCTCCCCCTGGGCGCGTTGGGCCGAAGCGGGCCTGTCGTGGCTGCTCGGTGCCTGGCTCTTGCACCTGGGCATACGGCACTTCCGCAAACCCCAGCGCGACAACAGCTTCGTCCCTCTGCGGCACGGTCCGCGCAGCCATGGGTGGAGCCGGATTCTGTCGCGTCTGCTCGACGATCCCTTGCTGCTCGGCGCTGCCACCGCGCTCCTACCTTGCGGCGCGCTGTTTGCGGCAGTCACGGCGTCCGCAGCTGTCGGCAGCATCCCGGGCGGTGCTCTGACGATGGCCACGTTCGCTGTCCTTACGGGCGCTGCCATGGCCCTTACGCAGGCGGCGACCCAACTTGTGGCACGCCGAAAAGGCGGCCGCTTTGTGCTCAGCGCGGCGCTGATCGCAGGCGCGCTCGTGATGTTCGTGCGCCCGCTCCCCTCCCTCTCTTCGGGCGCTGCACCGGCCTGCCACACGCAGGGAAGTGAGATGCGGCCATGACAACGCTAGCGCTGGGACAGGACGCCACGAACACAGGCCATGCGTGCGAGGACGGGCTGTGCATTCATTGTCGGACGCCTCTGCTGCGCGGCGCGACCGACCTCTTTTGCTGCGCAGGCTGTCGCCGCGTCTACGACCTGCTGCATTCTTCGAAGCTTGGGCGCTATTACGCACTGCGCGGCGACAATGCGCTGTCGCCAGTGACCGGAAATCCGGGCCAGGGCGAGCCTCCCTGGCTCGAAGAGCTCGAACGCGCGCACACCGCGGCAGATGCCACACACCGCTTCGCCCTCGACTTGCAAGGCATTCAGTGCAGCGCTTGCGTGTGGCTGGTTGAGGCGCTGTTTCGGCGCGAAGACGACGCCTACTCCGTGCAGGTCAATCCCGCGCTGGGCCGCGTCCACGTGCATGCAGGTCCGAAGTTCTCGGTCAGCCACTTCGTCCACACCATCGAAGACTTCGGCTATCGCGTGGGCCCCGCCAGAAAGAGCGAGAGCCGCGACAGCGATGTACTGTTGCTGCGCACCGGAGCGTGTCTGCTGCTTTCTGCCAATACGATGTTCCTCAGTGCAGCCGTCTATTTCGGACTGCGTGAGGGGCCTCTGTTCGATTTGGTGGAAGGCGCGAGCTTCGCCATGGCCAGCCTGAGTGCGCTGATCGGCGGCAGCTACTTCGCAGAGCGCGCTCTCCTCGGTCTGAAGCGGCGCCTGTTGCATCTCGACCTGCCTATCGCCATCGGCATCATGCTGGCCTATGCAGGCTCGGTTCGATCGCTATTCTGGGGCGGCGGCGCCAACTACCTCGACACCGTAAGCATCTTCATCGCGCTCATGCTCGTGGGACGCTTACTGCAAGAGCGGCTCGTGGAGCGGAACAAGAAGCTCTTGCTCGAGAGTGAGGGCGTAAGTGGCCTACTGACACGCAGACTGAGCAACGAGCGTGTCGATCTCGTGCCGTGCACGGAGCTGCGCGCCGGGGACGGCTTACTTATTTGTCCGGGCGAAATCGTACCCGTGCTGAGTCGGCTCGAGACGCAGGACGCCGAATGTTCCTTCGACTGGATCAACGGCGAGAGCGAACCGCGCCACTTCGAAGCCGGTAGCGAGCTTTTGGCGGGTGCCATCAATGCTGGAAAGACTTCTTTCCGCGTGCTTGCGCAGAGCAACTTCGAGACTTCGGACCTAGACAGTCTGCTGCGTACGGACGTGACGCGTACGATGCGGCGCGAAGGAGATTTTTGGGATCTGCTTGCGCGCTACTACGTGCTGGCCGTGCTTTCGGCTGCAGGCATCGGCGTTCTGATCTGGACCCTACGCGGCGCGGATCTGGCAACCGTGCTCGACGTGGCCACAGCCGTGCTGGTGGTCACCTGCCCCTGCGCGTTCGGCATCGCGACGCCGTTGGCTTACGAGTTTGCGCTGTCGGGCTTGCGCAAGCGTGGGCTCTATGTGCGTGATGGCAGCTTCTTCGACCGCGCAGCGCAGGTAAAGCGCATCGTGTTCGACAAGACAGGCACCCTTACCACGGGGGCGCTCACGCTGACCAAGCCGACCCAGCTACTCACACTTTCGTTCCCCCATTGCCGCATCCTCTACACGCTGGCTGCACAGAGCAATCATCCGAAGAGCCACGCCGTGGCGCGCGCACTCCTCGCGTCCGAACCGGATCTCAAGCTGCTCTCTGAACCGGTAGTCGAGGTGCCCAATCGCGGCATGGAGGCCTGGATCGACGGCCACCATTATTGCTTAGGTGACCCGCACTGGGCTCTTACCGATGCGAGCATCACGTCGGACACGGTGTTCAGCGTCGACGGCACACTGCTGGTGGCCCTGCCCATGGGAGAGATCGCGCGCCCAGATGCCCGCGCAGAAGCCGCGGCCCTAACACGCGAGGGATACGAGCTCTGGATAGCGAGCGGCGACTTGCCGGAGCGGGTCGCGGCGATGGCCGAAAGTCTCGGCATTCCACAGGATCGCGCCTGCGCAAAATTTACGCCTGAAGACAAGCGCGCACTGATCGACTGCGTGGACAACGAAGACACGCTCATGCTCGGAGACGGAATCAACGATGGCCCGGCGCTGTCGCGCGCATGGGTATCCGGCACGCCTGCAGTGGACAAGCCCTTCGTGCCCGCGCGCACGGACTTTTACTTCCTGACACCGGGCCTAGCCCCCGTGCGTCTCGCGCTGCACACCGGAAAACGTGTAAGGCGCGTAGTGAAAAACGCGCTGTGGTTCGCATCGGCATACAACGTGCTGGTAGTGGGCCTGTGTTACGCGAACTTGATGCGGCCATGGCTCGCCGCCGTACTCATGCCCACAAGTTCATTGCTCGTCGTCGCATATACCGCCCACGCACTCTCTTCCCGGAGGCAAGCATGGAAGTTGTGACCTTGCTGCTGTTCGTCGGCGCCGTTTGGGGCGTGGGCGCAGGCTTTTTGTTCTTCTTCCACATCAAGACAGCCGGCCACCAACACGCGGACCGGCTCGCACTGTTACCGCTCGACGACAACTGGAACGCTCCCTGCACTGAGCAAAGCGATACCGCGAGCAACGGCTCGTCCAAACCTCAGTAAGCGCAACGGCCAGACCCCGCGTCTGTACCTTCGGAAGTACGTACAAGCCGCGTGGAGAAGGTCCACGCACAGGAAAGAACGGGCACGAACCCATGACGAATGGAACAACGCTCTCAGCCGAGCCACCTCAAGGGGGACGGCAGTCGGTGACGGTCCGCTACGACGACCGCTCCACCGTGCACTTCATGGCGGCCTCGGTTGTCTGGGGTCTCGTCGGCATGCTGGTCGGCGCCATTGCCGCGCTGCAGCTTGCGGTGCATCAGGCAAACATTCACCCGTACTTGAGCTTCGGACGCATTCGCCCGCTCCACACCAACGCGGTGATCTTCGCCTTCGTGGGTAACATGATCTTCGCGGGCGTGTACTACAGCACCCAGCGTCTGCTCAAGGCGCGCATGGCCTCAGACCTGCTGACCAAGATTCACTTCTGGGGCTGGCAAGCCATCATCGTCGCCGCAGCCATCACGCTGCCGCTCGGCTTTACGCAGGGTAAGGAGTACGCGGAGCTGGAATGGCCCATCGATCTCGGCATTGCCGTGATTTGGCTAGTTTTCGCGGCAAACTTCTTCATGACGCTCGCCAGAAGGCGTGAGCGACAGCTCTACGTGGCCATTTGGTTCTACATCGCGACCATCGTGGCCATCACGGTGCTGCACGTGGTGAACAGCCTGTCGATTCCGGTGTTCGCACTCAAGAGCTACAGCATCTTCGGCGGCGTGCAAGATGCGCTCGTGCAGTGGTGGTACGGCCACAACGCGGTCGCCTTCTTCCTGACCACGCCTGTGCTCGGCATCATGTACTACTTCCTGCCGAAGGCCGCAGACCGTCCGGTTTTCTCGTACCGCTTGTCGATCATCCACTTCTGGGCACTCGTCTTCATGTACATCTGGGCTGGGCCTCACCACCTGTTGTACACGGCGCTTCCCGACTGGACTCAGACCCTCGGCATGCTCTTCAGCGTGATGTTGTGGGCTCCTAGCTGGGGCGGCATGCTCAACGGCTTGCTCACGCTGCGCGGCGCCTGGGACAAGCTGCGCGTGGACCCGGTGCTCAAGTTCTTCGCCGCTGCCGTCACCTTCTACGGCATGGCAACCTTCGAAGGTCCGCTGCTCAGCATCAAGTCTGTCAGCAGCCTCGCGCACTACACCGACTGGATCGTCGGACACGTGCACGCAGGCGCCCTGGGCTGGAACGGCTTCATGGCAGCCGGCATGTTCTACTACCTCGTACCGCGCATTTACCGCACCAAGCTGCACTCGCTTGCGGCTGCGAACGCGCACTTCTACATCGGCACCGTGGGCATTCTGCTCTACATCACGTCGATGTGGGTGAGCGGCATCACGCAGGGCTTGATGTGGCGCGCCGAGAATGAGGCGGGCGGCCTGATGTACCCGAACTTCGTCGAGACCTTGCTCGCCATCAAGCCCATGTACTGGATGCGCTTGGTGGGTGGTCTCATGTACCTCGCAGGCTTCTTCCTGATGGCTTGGAACCTCTGGAAAACCGCCAAAAACGGCGTGCTCACCGAAGACGAAGTGCAGATCTTCGAGGAGATCGAGACCGAGACCGAGCGCCCCTGGCAGGAGATTGCCTTTGGCAAGCCCGTGATCCTGACGCTCATCATCAGTGGCCTACTCGCCTTCGTGCCCTGGACCGACGCCATCGCCAACGTGATGCTCGTCGCTCTGGCCCTGGGCATCGCTATCCTGGGCGGCCTCATCATCGCAGCTCGGCGCAAGGGCGAGCCCGCATTCCACGGGCTGCTCGAGGGTCGTGCCAACTGGTTCACTGGCTTTACCATTGTCGCTGTGTTGGTAGGCGGCGTGGCCGAGATTCTGCCCACGATCATCGCGGGCGAACAAAGTCGCGCAGCCAAGACGCACGCTCCCTACAGAGCGCTCGAGCTCGAGGGACGCGATGTGTATCTCAAGGAGGGTTGCTACAACTGCCATTCGCAGATGATTCGTCCGATGGCCTGGGAAACCGCGCGCTACGGAGAGGTCTCGGCTGCGGATGACTCTGTGTTCGACCATCCGTTCCAATGGGGTTCGAAGCGCACGGGTCCCGATCTCGCGCGAATGGGCGGGAAGTACAACCATCAGTGGCACTACCGTCACTTGCTCGACCCGCGTGAGATCTCACCGGGCTCGAACATGCCTCCGTACGCGCACCTCGCGGAGAGCAAAGTCTCCTTCGAGTACTCGTCGAACAAACTGCGTGCAATGCGCTCTGTCGGCGTGCCGTACACCCCTCAGCAGGTGGCTGGGGCTTCGGCCGACGCGAAAAAGCAAGCCGCAGGCATCGTCGCGGAGCTCGTCGCAGGCGGAGAGCGAGAAATCGCAGCCGACAGCGAGATGATAGCGCTCATCGCCTACCTACAGCGCCTCGGATTGACGCAGAAAGCAGCAGAGCCCGAGGCTGACGACGAGAACAAGGTCAGTCTGCAAACTCAAGGAGAAAACTGATGCGACTCATTGCGATGGACTACTTCGCCCGGAGTCCGCTCCTGGCCTACCCCGTGCTCGCCTTGGCCATCTTCATGGGCATCTTCTTGATGATCAGCGTGCGCGCCGTGCTGACGCAAAAGAACGAGTGCGACGATCTCGCGCGGCTTCCGCTCGGAAAGGCCGAAGAGAAGGGGACGAGCGATGTCTGCGGCTGAAAAGCACGACCCGATTCAGGGAAAGATCGTCCACGTCTACGATGGCATCGAAGAAGCCGACAACGCACTGCCGGACTGGTGGCTCTGGAGCTTGTTCGCTGCGGTGGCGTTCAGCGTGGGTTACTGGTTCTACTATGAGGAGTTCAAAGCAGCGCCCGGCCTGATGCAGGCCTATCATATGAGGAGCGCCGAAGAGGCCGAGAAACGCGGAGTCGACCCCACCAACGAAGAGCTGTTGGCTTTGGTGGGCACATCGAACGCGAAGATCGGACAGGACGCGTTCATCAACACCTGCGCGGCCTGCCACGAAAAGGAAGGACACGGCAAGATCGGTCCGAACCTGACGGACGACGCTTGGCTGCACGGCAGTACGCCCGTGGAGATTTTTCGCACGATCCGCGACGGTGTTCCCGCCAAGGGCATGCCGGCCTGGGGCGCCTCACTCGGTCGCTTAGGCGTCGTGCAGGTCACAGCCTTCGTTCTTTCTCTGCGCAACACCAACGTGCCCGGAGGCAAGGCGCCCGAGGGCACGAAAACTCCCTGAACGTTCGAACCCACGAAAATGCGGTCATGAAGAAAACCCTGAACGTTCTCCAGGACGAGCCCCCGGCAAGTGTCTTGCGCAGCGACGGGCGCCGCAATTTCGTGGTTCCCGCGGATGTGAGCGGGCGGTTCACGCGCCGTAAGTACATCCTCTACGCGCTCCTGATTGCCATCTACGCGGCGCTGCCCTGGCTGCAGGTAGGCGGGAACCCCGCCGTCCAACTCGACGTGGAGCGCCGTGTTTTCTACCTGTTCGGCGCAGTCTTCAATGCGCAGGACTTCTGGATGGTCTTCTTTCTGTTGAGCGGCCTAGGCTTTTTGCTCATCGTACTCACGGCCCTGTTTGGGCGCGTGTGGTGCGGCTATGCCTGCCCGCAGACAGTCTTTCTAGAGGGCGTATTCCGACGGCTGGAGCGCTTCATCGAGGGTCCGCGCAACATACGTCTCAAGCGCGACAAACAAGACCTCGGCGTAAGCAAGGTGCTGAGGAAGGGCCTCAAGCACGCGCTCTTTCTCTCGCTATCCGTGGTCGTTGCCCACGTGTTCATGAGCTACTTCGTCTCGATTCCAAGCCTGTTTCGCATGTTCGAGGCGGGACCTCAGCGCCATCCCGAGGCCTTCGCTTGGGCCTCGGGCATGAGCGCCGTCATGTACCTGAACTTTGCCTGGTTTCGAGAGCAGCTATGCCTCGTGCTGTGTCCTTACGGGCGGCTGCAATCCGCGCTAACCGACACGGACACGCTCGTCATCGGCTACGACGAAAAGCGCGGTGAACCTCGCGGAAAGGCTAAAAATGAAGGCATCGGAGACTGCGTAGACTGCCGACGTTGCGTAGTGGTATGTCCGACCGGCATCGACATTCGCAATGGTCTGCAGCTCGACTGCATCGGCTGCGCTGCCTGCATCGATGCCTGCGACGAAGTCATGACGAAGCTCTCGCGCCCCACGGGCCTGGTACGATATGACTCACTGAAAGGTCTGCAGGGCCTGCCCAAACGATTCCTGCGACCCCGCGTGTATCTCTACGCTGCGCTCGGTGCTCTTGGACTCGCTGTGGCCACCCCACTGCTGTCGCATCGCGTGCCCTTTGAAGCCAACCTACTGCGCTTGCCTGGAGCGTCATTCACGTTGGAAGCAGAGCAAACCGAAGTTCGCAATGGTTTAGAGCTCCACCTCGTGAACAAGCGCACGAGTGAGGCCACGCTCGAGATCGAGCCCAACACGGAAGCGGGAATCGTGTTCGTGGTTGCTTCACCAAAAGTTCGACTCAAGCCGCTCGAATCGCGTCGAATTCCGGTTTTCGCCACGGCACCGAACGACGGTACGGCACGCGCGATAGAACTCGATGTGACAGACGGAAGCGCCAAACTCAGACTCTCGGCCAAGTTCGTAGCGCCTCGCTGAGAGGCCGCGCGCACGTGTTGCACGGAGAGGCGAGCGCCACGCAAACTCTGCGCAGGACCCCCCCAAGCCCTGTGGCCCCCTTACTAGCGCTGCGGACGACTGAGCACGTAGCCGTCCGAGCACGCGATCCAGTACAGGATGTCGCTGGCGGATAGAATGCCGATCACGCTGTTGTCAGACGAAACCACCAACACCCGATACACCGAACCCTCCACCATGAGTCCGGCCGCCTGCGTAATCGGAGTCTGCTCGTGCACCACGAACGGCACCGGCTGCATCGCCTCCGAGACCGAGCGCGTGGCGCCTTCATCGCGCGCCTTCGGGCTTGCGTAGATCGCGGCTTGCAGGTCGTGCTCCTCCAACATACCGAGTACTTTACCGTATTCGTCGACGACGGGTACGGCGCGCAGCTTCGTCTCGAGAAACAGCTGCATGGCGGCATCGAGGGAGAGATCTGGACGCACGCTGACCACATGCCGGCTCATCAGATCTGCGATCGTCCGACGCTGTGAAGGGACTTCGCGAATCGCGTCGGAAACTGTCGAAGCGCGCTCTCGATCGCGGAAGGCACCAAAGGGTGTCTGGTATCCGAACAGGTTCTTACTGGTCATGCGCTGGTCTCCCGGCTCGCATGAACGCAAAACTAGTGCCATCGCACCTTACTACGCAGGCGTCGGAAGCAGCAGAGTTGAGGTCTTAGTTCGGAAGGAAGATACGCGCCTCGGTGCCGCCGCCGGGGTTCGCCAGAAGCTCCACACTTCCGCCGTGCTGAGACACGATCCTGTGCACGATCGCGAGTCCCAGCCCGGTCCCACCCGGTTTGTCCGTCACGAAGGGCTTGAACGCTGCTTCGGCTACATGCACCGACAAACCAGGCCCATTGTCCAAAACGCTAAGCAACGTTCCGCGAGCGTAGGGCTGTGCCCACAGCGTTATTTCCTTGGCCTCTCGCTTTTCCTCGCTCAGCGCCTCGATGGCGTTACCAACCAGATTCAAGAGCACCTGCTTGAGTCGGTCGCTGTCTGCTCGTATCTCGAGGTCGAGACGCATGTCCCTGACACGCAGTGTGATGCCCTGACTTTGCGCGAGCGGCCCCTTGAGCGCGACCACGCTTTCTAGCAGCTCCCGGACCCGCACCTGTTCGTAGCGAATCTGGCGCGGTCGGGCCAAACTCAAGAACTCATCGAGCAGCGTAGAGAGGCGCTGCAACTCGGTTCCGACAATCTGAGCCGGCGCCACAACCTGCTCCATCCCGGAAAGGTCTGCGCTGCGCTTGGCTCGCCGCGTGAGTAATTCGAGCTGAAGCTTGGCTGCATTCAGCGGATTTCGGATCTCGTGCGCAAGACTCGTTGTCAGCGTGCCCATGGCGGCCATCGCCTCTGCCTCGGCGTGGCGCCGTTCGAGGTCCAGGCGATCCGTAAGGTCGATGCCGACAGCGAGCACGACCGCGTAGGCAGCACTCTCGCTTTCGCGAACAGACTGGGCCACAAGCGGCGTGAGTGTCCAACGCACGGAGCGCGGCTTTCTTCCGACATGATACACGACCTCGAGATCGCGAACAGACTCTCCAGCGAGGGCACACGACACGGCGTTCTCGAAGCGTGAGTCAGGGACTGCGCTCGCAAAGGTGGTAAGCGATTGCCCTACCAGCTCGGAAACCGACAGCTCGAAACGCTCCGAGGCAAAGCGATTGGCAAAGCGTATGTGGCCTTGTGCATCGAGCCCGAAGATCAAGGTTTCTACCGTGTCGACCACACCACGATACAGCGCTTCAGAGGCTGCAAGACGCTGGGTGAGTGCGTGCTTTTCGCGCTTCAGCGCCACCTGCGCCAGCGCTCTGCGCACTAGAGCAGCAAACTGGTCCGAATCAAAGGGCTTGGGTACGTACGCGTAAACCCCGCTGCGGATAGCCAAAAGGGCGCTCTGCAGCGAGGCATTGCCCGTCATCAACAGCACCTCGCCATGCACACTCTCGCGCTTTAGACGCGGAATGAGGTCGAGGCCGCTCTCCTTACCACCGAGCCCAATGTCTACGATGGCAAGGTCGAAACCTGTCTCGCGTGCAAAGAGCACCGCTTGCTCTGCATCGCCTGCGAGGGTCACCGCGAGCGCCTCCTCGCTCAACATCTCCGCGATGTTCTCGGCGAGGTCGAGGTTGTCTTCGACCACCAACACACGATCGGGCACTTTCGGCTTGAACGGCACGGTTAGCCCAAAGCCTCTGTGTGGTTCACGGCGCGCACGAACTCAGCGACCACGAGAGGCTTACACAACACCTGGCGCACACCCTCGGCCATGGCCTGTTCGATGCGATGATCCTCGGCAAACGCGCTCATCAGGATGAAGCGTGTTTCTGGGTGCGCACGCGCGAGCGCGCGAAACAGCTCGACGCCGTCCATACCGGGCATGCGCAGGTCGAGCACAGCCACCTCGAACGAAAGCGATTCACAGGAAGTCACAGCCACCTGCGGATCGGAGAACACGCTCACCTCAAAGCCTGCATCGTGCAGGATCTCGCCGAGGTCCTCCGCCAAATCACGGTTGTCATCGACAATGACGCAGTGTCTCATGCGCTTACCTCAAAGGCCTTAGGAAAGCTTGCCTCCACGCGGGCGCCGCCAAAATCACTGCGCGCGGCCCTGATTTGTCCGCCGTGCTTCTCGACGATGCGCCGACACAGGGCGAGACCGAGTCCCAAGCCCTTGGCGCGCGTGGTGGCAAGCGGCTCAAACAGGCGATGCCGGATATCCTCCGCAATCCCCTTGCCCGAATCGTCTACCGCCAGGTGCAGCACATCCCCATTGCGCCAGGCGCGAATCGCCACCTCCTTGGGCGCGTCTTCCGGCAGCTCGGCCAGCTCATCGAGTGCATTCGTGAGCAGATTTTTCACCAAGTGGCGCATCTGCTTTTCATCGAGCAGCGCAGGCGGCAGGTCCTCAGGGACATCCAGCGTCACGCGGACATGCTCGTTGCCCAGCGCGTCCTTGGTGATGGAGGCGAGCATGGGAAGCAGGCTCACGGGCGCGCGCGCAGCCGGCTTATCGCGCGCCAACTCAAGCAGCGCCGCGATGATCTCGCTCGAGATCGAGAGATGCTCGGTGAGCTTTCGCATGTGCCGCACGACGTGCTCATCCGCCTCGGGCAACCGCTTCTTCAGCAGATGCAGCGAGGTTTCCATCACCGCCATCGGGTTGCGCAGCTCGTGGCCGATAAAGCCTGCGAGCTGCCCCAGCGCGGCCAGACGCTCGTGGTCCCGCAGGCGCGCGGCGTGATCCTCGGAATAGGTCTGGAGCATGATCGCAAGCTCGATGTCGCAGATCTTGTCGATGGCCATGTGCGTGAAGAATAGGTCGGGCACGCCCTCCACGGTTTCGAGCGCGCGGTGCAGCCCCTCGCGCACCAAGTTCATGCCTGTGAACATGTAGCGCTGATCGAGGCGAATCCTCACGTGGGTGCGACCTATCTTGGCCCGCAGCTCGAGATACTCGAGGTCGTAGACCCCCGAGAAGAGGCCGGTCAACCAAACACGCAGAAAGCCCTTTTGGCGCTCGATCTGCGCTGGGCCTCCGGTGAAGACCTCCATAGCGCGGAGGTTTTTCAAGATGGCGTCGTAGAATTTGTCGACGATGCCAGGAAACGCTGGCTCCATGCTCGGCCCGACTTGTGAAAGCGCTTGGGCGTGGGCATCGGTAAACCCGACGTAGGTTTTAAGTTCCTCGAGAAATCGCTCATCTGACACGCGGTAGCCAACTCCCTTTTCGCGGGAAGTAGCTTTGCGAAGCGAGGGCTTTGCGTCAAACAGGCTCACGGCGCGTGCCGATGTTTGCAACCTGCACGCCAGGCGCATTTTAGCGAATCTATCGCACAAATCGCCAGGTTCTTTCGCCAGCCGACCTACATGGGGCGATCGAGGCCGACGCAAAATATGCGTGTCGAGCACTGAGACGCGCAATCTTTGCGCAGACCGGCGTGAACGCTGCGCAGTTTCACACACGCACACGCGCCTCGGGTGCTTGCCGCCGCGCACAAAGGTCGGTCACACTTGCGGACCGATGGAACCCAAGGGGCGCGTACTGGTAGTCGACGATGAGGTCAATGCGCGCAACGCGTTGGCGGAGCTGCTCAAGGACGACGGCTACGTCACCGAAGTCGCGGCCGACGGAGCCCATGCCATGCGCATGCTGGAAGCCTTCGACCCCGATGTGGTCTTGACCGATCTCAAGATGCCTGTGATGGATGGGCTCTCGCTGGTGGAACAGGGCAGGTCACTTGCCCCCTACGCCTCGTTCGTCGTGATGACCGCCTTCGGCAGTATCGACACCGCGGTTCACGCCATCAAGCGCGGCGCCGAGAACTACCTGACCAAGCCGCTCGACTTGGATGCCGTGTCGGCGCTCGTCTTGCGTGCCTGCGAGAAAGCCAAGCTGTCGCGCGAGGCATCGGAGCTCCGCGCGCGGCTCGATCAGCGCTTTTTCACCGGCAACATCCTGGGCGAGCACCCCGTGATGCAGCGCCTACTCAAGTCGATTACGCAAGTTGCGCCTAGCCGCGCCACCGTGCTCATCCACGGCGAGAGCGGCACCGGCAAGGAGCTCATCGCATCCGCCATCCACCAGTGTTCGCCACGCAAAGACAGGCCGTTCGTGCGGCTCAACTGTGCGGCACTCGCCGAGGGCTTGCTCGAATCGGAGCTATTCGGGCACGAAAAGGGCGCCTTCACCGGGGCGCTCGCACGGCGTGAGGGGCGCTTCAAGCAAGCTCACACAGGCACACTCTTTCTCGACGAAGTCAGCGAGATTCCGCCCTCCCTGCAGGTGAAGCTGCTGCGGTTTCTGCAGGAGCGTCAGTTCGAGCGTGTCGGCGGCAACGAGACGTTGAACGTCGACGTACGCATCGTGGCCGCCAGTAACCGCGACCTGCAAGAGCGCGTGAAGGCCGGCTCCTTTCGCGAAGACCTCTACTACCGCCTCAATGTGATCCAGGTAGACGTGCCACCTCTGCGCGTGCGCCGCAGCGATATCCCGCTGCTGGCGTCGCACTTTCTCAAGCGCTTTGCAGAAGAAAACGGCCGCGCAGCCATGTCGTTCTCGGATGCCGCGGTCCAAGCGCTGCTTCGCTATCCGTGGCCGGGCAACGTGCGCGAGCTTGAGAATGCCATCGAGCGCGCGGTGGTGCTCTCAGAGCACCAAACCCTCGAGCCCGAGCTGTTGCCAGGCACGGAGCACCAAACACCGGAGCGCAGCCTGGATCTGTTGATTCCCGGGATCACGCTGGCCGAACTTGAGCGCGTGGCCATCATGCAGACACTCGAGGCCGTAGACGGTTCCACCGCCAAAGCCGCAGAGCTACTCGACGTGAGTCGGCGCAAGATTCAGTACCGCCTCAAGGAGTGGGGGCTCACAGAGCGCTTCACCAAGGACGGCGACGAGGAAGACAAAGCAGACGACTGACGCGTGTTCCGCGTGCGCTGTTGTGTGCGGTGCGTAAAGCGTCTGCTTAAATCATAGAATGCGGAGATGTGAGCGCAGACGCGCGCGCCGCATATGCCAAACTACGGCCCATGTCGCCACCTTGGAAATTCCACTGGCTCGCGATGTGGCTGTGCACGACACTTGCGGCCTGCACGAGCGACCAAGCGCCGCGTCCGGCAAGCGTAAGCGATGCGGGAACGTCCAACCCCTCTGCCATGAAGCAGCCTGAGGACTGGGATCGCGAGATCCGCATGCCGCTAGCGAGCGACGCAGACGCTTCACCCGCCGTGGTGGAGTTCTCGCTCACGGCCGCGGTCACCAAAGTTGACGCTGACCCAGACGGCAGCGAAGTTACGCACTGGGCCTACAACGGCGCGGTACCAGGGCCCATGCTCCGCGCGCGGGTAGGTGACCGGGTGCGCGTGTACTTCCACAACCAACTGCCAGAACCGACCACGATTCACTGGCACGGCCTGGAAGTGCCAGCGGCGATGGACGGCGCAGATCCTGAGCATCACGCAGTAGCTCCCGGCGAGCGCTTCGAATACGAGTTTGTCGTACCGCATGCGGGAACCTACTGGTACCACCCGCACATGAACTCTGCTGCGCAAGTCTGGCGCGGCTTGTACGGCGCCCTGATTGTGGACCCAGCAGACGCAGAGGCCGCCGCAGAAGCAGCGCTCGGCGCCGAAGCCGTGTTGATCCTCAGCGACGTCAGCGTCGAAGCAGGCAAGCTGGAGGAGCTCGACCCAGACGACCTGCTCGCCGCGTTCTTTGGCCATCAGGGTAAACTGCTCCAGGTGAACGGACGCACCCTACCCACCCTGCGGGTGCGCGCGGGCGTGGCCTTACGCCTGCGCTTCATCAACGCGGCCATCAGTCGCTATTTTCGGCTCGGCGCCGAGGGACAAAAGCTCACACGCATCGCGGGCGACAGCGGTTTCATCTCGCAGCCTGAGCCACGGGAGAGCATTCTGCTCGTGCCGGGCGAGCGCACCGAGGTCGTGCTTGTGCCCGAGGGCGAGGTGGGCCGTGTTTTCCTGGTCGAGTCGCTCCCCTACGACCGCATGATTTGCGGCGGCAGCTGCGAGACGTCTGCATCGCCGCTCTTGCGCGTCGAAATCGTCGAGACGGGCGGAGAGGCTCAAGCACTGCCCACGACACTGGCGGAGATCGAAGCCATCGATCTGTCTGGCGCTGTGGAGCACACGATCGCCATGACCCAAGACGAACGCAATGGCGACGGCGCCTTTGGACTCAACCATCAGCTCTACCCAGAGGCCCCCTTCAGCCTCAACGCGAGCGTGGGCGAGACCCACGTCTGGACCATCGACAATCAGACCGACTACGACCATCCCTTCCACCTGCACGGCTTTCGCTTTCAAGTCCTCGACCAAGACGGCAAGAAGCCCGCGCTCGCCGAATGGAAGGACACGCTCAATCTTCCCAGACACAGCAAAGCCCGCATCGCGACCAGATTCGACGACCGCCCCGGCATGTGGATGCTGCATTGTCACATCCTCGGCCACGCAGAACTCGGCATGATGGGCATGCTGCACCTGTCGTCGTCAGGCGAAGCCGAGCATGCACATTGAGGCGTGAGGTCAGTCGCGCACCGCAGGCTTTGCCTTGCGCGTAAGCAGCAGAAGATTGGCGCGCCAGTGCTCTCGCACCTCGCTCACAACAAACTCCTTCTTGAGGAGCTTGGCGCGCGCTGGCGGCATGCCTTCGTACAAGTTTTTGGGTGAGGCGCTCGTGAGCAGCCACAGGCGCTGCAGCGTCTTTGGCAGGCAGTCGCGAGGTACGACGCATTCCTGTGGAAGGAAGCTCCCCTGTTCGCTCATGGACTTCGCCACAAAGATGTCGGTCAGACTCGGGCCTCCATGCCGTAGCTCATAGGCGAGCGCCAAGCGCGGAATGCGCGGGATGACCTGCTTGCCGCCAAAGGTCACGGCATCCCCTTCCTTGGCCAGCGTCCTAAGATCACGGGCCATCGCGCGATAGTCACCACTCGCACGCGCGGTGGAGCTCCGTGCCTTCATCTGCATACCGAAACCGACCGATAACAGCACAAGCACCGTGACGGGCGTAGCCCACTTCTGAAACTTGAGACTCGCCATCGGACGCTCGAGCAGATTGGCGACGAGCAGCGCGAGAGCCGGCAAGGTGAACACGATGTAGCGCATGGCGAACAAGTGCAGAACGGAGTAGCTGGCCAGCAAGAAGACCGGCGGAAACACAGCCCACAGGCGCCACATCATCGGCTGCCGCGCCGCAAACAACGCGAGGAGTCCCGATGCCACCAAGACGACACCTATCAGAATGGCGCCTGCCGTAGATCCCGTGTTGGACTTCTCTGCCAAGCCCACGAGCTCAGCCAGCGAGCCACGCCTACCGATTTGATCTGCGTGCTGATTCGCCCCTACCACCACGAGCCCGAAGACGCAGGCCAAACTACCGGCGACGCCGAAGACAAAACCACGCAGCGCTCGAGAATCGAAGGAGACGTAAGGTTTTTGTCTGCTGAAGACTGCGAAGCAGGCGGCATGCGCGGGCAAAATCAGTAGCGCGATCAG
>CAZEWA010000102.1:0-17563 GCA_964515685.1 uncultured Polyangiales bacterium
CGTGCAGCACTTCCTTGGGCTGTACATGCGAAAGCTCTGCCTGGGCTTCTTGTACTTCCGTCAGGATGGTTCGGGCGCGTTCGACAAAGCGTGTACCTGCGCTGGTCAAAAACACTCGCCTGCCACTGCGCTCAAACAAGCCCACGCTGAGTGCGGCCTCGAGTTTTTGAATACCTGCCGACAGTGTGGGCTGCGAGACGCGGACGCGCTGACTTGCTTTGGTGAAGCTGCCGGTCTCCACGACGGCCAAGAAGTAGCGCAGTTGGTAGAGTTCCATGGTGGTGACGTGCAGCATAGACGATTTCTATGGGTGGAATCAAAAGCATCGATTGGCTCTATCGTTGTCGCATGCCTATGCTGCCTTTTGAGCTGAGACGCGGGGCGCATCAGCGCGGCCTCCCTTGTGCGCAGCTCGCAAGCAAAGCCATGTCCCAGCTACAGAGTCAGATAGACCCGCGCTCGGCGGAGTTCCGTGAGAGCGCTGAAGCGATGCAGGCCTTGGTGGCTGAGCTGCGCGCGCGTGCTGAGCGTGTGAGACAGGGTGGGGGAGCGAGGGCCGTCGAAAAGCATGTGGCTCGAGGCAAGCTCTTGCCGCGTGAGCGTGTGCGCCTGTTGCTCGACCCAGGCGCGCCCTTTTTGGAGCTGAGCCAGCTTGCAGCCTCAGGCATGTACGGCGACGAAGTTCCGTCGGCGGGCATCATCACAGGCATAGGTCGCATTGCCGGGCGCGAATGCGTGATCGTATGCAACGACGCCACCGTCAAGGGCGGAACCTATTATCCTGTCACGGTCAAAAAGCATCTGCGTGCGCAGGAAATCGCGCGCGAAAATCGCCTGTCCTGCGTGTATCTGGTGGACTCGGGCGGAGCCAATCTGCCGAACCAAGATGAGGTGTTCCCCGACAAAGAGCACTTCGGACGCATCTTCTTCAATCAAGCCAACATGAGCGCAGCGGGCATCGCGCAGATTGCGGTGGTGATGGGCTCGTGCACCGCCGGAGGTGCCTATGTCCCGGCCATGGCGGACGAGAGCATCATCGTGCGCAAGCAGGGCACGATTTTCTTGGGTGGGCCTCCGCTGGTAAAGGCTGCCACCGGGGAAGTCGTCAGCGCCGAGGATTTGGGCGGAGCCGAGGTGCACACGAAGCAGAGCGGCGTGGCCGATCACTACGCGCTCGATGACGCAGACGCGCTCTCGATAGCGCGGCGCTTGGTGTCAAATTTCAACACCGAGACACCGAAAAGCCTGGTGCAAAGGGAGCCACGGGAGCCGTGCTTCGATGCCGAGGAGCTGCTCGGGATCGTGCCCAAGGACACGCGCACGCCCTACGATGTTCGCGAGATCATCGCGCGCATCGTCGATGGAAGCGAGCTCGATGAATTCAAGCAGCGCTACGGCACCACCTTGGTCACGGGCTTTGCGCATCTGTGGGGCTACCCCGTGGGCATTGTCGCAAACAACGGTGTGTTGTTTAGCGAGTCGGCGCTCAAGGGCGCTCATTTCATCGAGCTGTGTGCGCAGCGCAAGATTCCGCTCTTGTTTTTGCAGAACATCACGGGCTTCATGGTCGGGCAGCGTTACGAGGCGGGAGGCATCGCGAAAGATGGTGCCAAGCTCGTCACGGCTGTGGCGTGTGCACGCGTGCCGAAGCTGACTTTGATCTTAGGTGGCTCGTTCGGCGCAGGAAACTACGGCATGTGTGGGCGCGCCTATGGTCCGCGTTTCTTGTTCATGTGGCCCAACGCCCGCATCAGCGTGATGGGCGGGGAGCAGGCCGCGCGCGTGCTTGCGACCGTGCGTCGCGACGGACTCGAAGCTTCAGGGAAAGGTGTGAGCGCTGAAGAAGAAGAGGCGTTCATGGCCAAGATTCGCGCGCAGTACGAAGAGCAGGGTAACCCTTACTACGCGACGGCGCGGCTCTGGGATGATGGCGTTATCGATCCTCGCGACACACGCAAAGTGCTCGCATTGGCGCTGTCCGCTGCGCTGAATGCTCCTCTCGAAGCCACGCCTTTTGGCGTATTCAGGATGTGACCATGTTTGAACGCGTATTGGTCGCCAATCGAGGAGAGATCGCGTGCCGGGTTCTGCGCACGTTGAAGCGCCTCGGCATTCGCAGCATCGCGGTCTGTTCCGAGATCGATCGCGCTGCGCTCTTTGTACAGATGGCGGATGAAGTCATCGAGATAGGCAAGGCCCCTGTACGCGAGAGCTATCTGCGCGGCGACAAAATTCTCGAGGCAGCGCGGCGCACGGGCGCACACGCGATTCACCCAGGCTACGGATTTTTGTCGGAGAATGCGGCGTTTGCGCAAAGCTGCATAGACCAGGGCGTGCGCTTCATCGGGCCGAGTCCTGAGGCCATCTCTGCCATGGGCCTGAAAGACGCAGCCAAGCGCTTGATGGAGCAGGCGGGCGTGCCGGTGGTGCCCGGCTATCACGGCGCGGCGCAAGACCTCAGAACCCTTAGGGCAGAGGCCGCGCGCATCGGTTACCCGGTGCTGATCAAGGCGGTTTCGGGCGGCGGCGGAAAGGGCATGCGGCGCGTGGACAGCGAAGCCGATTTCGCCACTGCGTGTGAAGGAGCACAGCGTGAAGCCCTCGCCGCGTTCGGCGATGACCGGGTGCTGATCGAAAAGTACCTGACGCGCCCACGCCATATCGAAGTGCAGGTGTTCGCGGATGCACATGGAAACGCGCTCCACCTATTTGAACGCGATTGCTCCCTGCAGCGGCGTCATCAGAAAGTCATCGAAGAAGCGCCCGCCCCGGAGCTTCCTTCCGCCATGCGCAACGCGATGGGCGACGCCGCGGTGCGTGCCGCGCGCGCCATTGGCTACGAAGGCGCAGGCACGGTGGAGTTTATCGCCGACGCCACAGGAGGGCTCGATCCTGAGCGCTTCTATTTCATGGAGATGAACACGCGTCTGCAGGTCGAGCATCCCGTGACGGAGTGCATCACCGGGCTCGATCTCGTGGAATGGCAGCTGCGCGTGGCCGCAGGGCAGCCGCTTCCGCTTCAGCAATCGGAGGTAAAGCGTAACGGGCACGCCATCGAAGCGCGCTTGTACGCCGAGGATCCGAGTGCAGGTTACCTGCCGCAAACAGGCGAGCTGCTGGAGCTCGTGCTGCCCGAAACAGGGCCGCACGTGCGCGTAGATTCCGGCGTGGTGCGGGGCGACAGGGTCAGCGTGTACTACGACCCCATGGTCGCCAAGATCATCGCGCATCACGAGGACCGCACGCTGGCGGCGCAGAGCCTTGCGCGGGCGCTTTCGCAGGTCGAGGTGCTGGGGCTCAAGACCAATGCGGCGTTGCTCTCGCGCCTGGTCACGCATCCACAGTTTCTCGCAGGTACGCTGCACACGGGCTTCTTGCAGGAGCACGAACAAGGCTTGCTCGAAGCCGATCCAGCGGCGGAGCTCGAGGTTGTGCTGCTCGCGAGCGTGGGAGCCGTGCTGACGCGGCGAGCCGCCCTTCATGCTCAGGCCGACAAATGGTCGCCCTGGAATGATGCTTCAGGCTTTCTCATCAACGACGTGCCGCAAGAGCGCTTTATCCTCGCGAGTGACGAGGTCACGTTCCAAGTGCTGGCGCAGGTACGGCGCGACGAAATTGAGCTGCACATCGTTCGCAAAGCAGAGCAGGGGCTACAAGACATGGGGCGCTTCTGCGTCTCGACGCTGACGCTGGCAGGGACCCAGGTCTCGTGCCTGTGGGACTCGCGGCGCCTGCGCGGGCGCTACGCCGAGCGCGATGAACATGTTTACGTCTCCGTGTCGGGCCAAGCCTTGCGTTTTGCTCACCCATTCGTGGCGCGCAGTCAAAGCGCGCGAGAAGCAGAGCATGCAGAGAGCACGGTCAAGGCACCGATGCCCGGCAAGATCACGCGCGTGCTGGTGACGGAAGGCGAGCGCGTCGAGCGCGGTGCGGTGTTGTTGTGTCTCGAAGCCATGAAGATGGAGCACACGCTGAAGGCCAGCCTTTCGGGTGTGGTGTCGGGGCTCAGGGCCCGTGAAGGCGATCAAGTCGAGGCAGGCAGCGTCCTGCTTTTTGTGTCTGACGGTAAGGAGTAAGGATATGGCGCAGGTCAGAAGTCGTAGCAGTCTGAATCATGCGTTGGGCGAGGACATCGACGCCTTGCGAGACGCCGTGCGTGCATTTTGTACAAAGCATGTCGGACCTCGCGCAGCGGAGATCGACCAAACCAACACCTTCCCGCGCGACCTGTGGCCCAAGTTCGGAGAGCTCGGTCTGCTCGGAGTAACTGTCAGCGAAGCTGAGGGCGGAGCGGGCCTAGGTTACTTGGCGCACTGCGTAGTGATGGAGGAAATCTCGCGCTTTAGTGCCGCCGTCGGGCTTTCGTACGGAGCCCACTCGAACCTGTGCGTGAACCAAATCTTTCGGCATGGCACAGAGGAGCAGCGCGCGAAGTACCTGCCCAAGCTCATTTCCGGCGAGCACGTGGGTGCGCTGGCGATGAGTGAATCCGGAGCCGGCAGCGATGTGGTGGGCATGCAGACGCGGGCCGAGCGCCGCGGCGATAGTTTCGTGCTCAACGGCCAGAAGATGTGGATCACGAACGGGCCCGATGCCGACGTGCTCGTCGTGTACGCGAAGACCGATCCGCTGGCTAAGAGCCGCGGAATCAGCGCTTTCCTTGTCGAAAAAGGCATGCCCGGTTTCAGCACCGCGCAGAAGCTCGACAAGCTCGGGATGCGTGGCTCGAGCACCTGCGAGCTCGTGTTTGAAGACTGCGTGGTACCGCAGGCGAACCTGCTCGGTACGCTGCATGAAGGCGTCAAAGTGCTGATGAGCGGCCTCGACTACGAGCGTGTGGTGTTGTCTGGCGGTCCGCTCGGCATCATGCAGGCATGTCTCGACGTGGTGCTTCCGTACGTGCACGAGCGTAAGCAGTTCGGTACGCCCATCGGGCAGTTTCAGCTGATTCAAGCCAAGCTTGCGGACATGTACAGCACGCTCAACGCGTGTCGTGCCTATGTGTATGCGGTGGCGCGTGCTTGTGATCGGGGCGAAGTGGCCCGCAAGGATGCCGCGGGCTGCATTCTCTACTCGGCCGAAAAGGCCACGCAATGTGCGCTCGAGGCCCTCCAAACCTTGGGAGGCAACGGCTACATCAATGAGTACCCCACGGGGCGACTCCTGCGTGATGCAAAGCTCTACGAAATCGGGGCTGGCACCAGCGAGATTCGCCGCATGCTCATCGGTCGCGAGCTCTTCGACGAGAGCGCATAGCCATCGTCCTTTCACGCGCGAGGCCCGCAGGAGCATGGGGAGTTCATCTTCTGTGTCGCGCGGGGGCTTGCGCTAACGTGGCTTTTGAGGTTCCTTCTGCGGGTGTCGCTCCCCATTCGTCTCCTTCGATCCGCGGAGCTCCGCGCTGTGTCGGCGCACATCGAGCGCCACGCCCTCGAATCCGGTCGCGGAGAGGATCTGGTGTTCGCGCCCTTTCTCGAGTTCGACCGCGAGGCCTATCAGGAAAGCCGCATCGAGAGCTTTCGGCGCGCGGTGGATGTGCCCGGTTGGGAGCGCTGCTGGGCTTATTTTGAAGGCGATAGGGTCATCGGCCATATCGACCTCACGGGAGCAAGTCTGTATGCCGGCTTGCATCGGGCGCGACTCGGGATCGGTGTGGAGCGCAAGCATCGCGGCCAAGGCAAGGGCAGTGCCCTGCTTTCGGTCGTGCTGGCCTGGGCGCGTCGCGAGCCCGAGCTGAGCTGGATAGACCTTTCTGTTTTCGCGCACAACGTCCGCGCGCAACAGCTCTACATGCGCCATGGCTTTCGAGAAGTGGGCCGGACGTTAGACGCCTATCGCCTCAACGGCCTGCGCATTGATGATGTCCATATGGTGTTGAACGTCGAGAGCCGCTGAGCCGGGCCGCTTTCAGGGGCTGCCTGCCAGGGAGGGCTGCCCGAGTACATGTTCTATCTATTTATCTGGATGGAGTGATGAATGCGTCTGGGCCCCCGCATCTGGGATTTCCTGAAGACGAATCTCTGCACGGCTACGCTCCAGAGTAGTTCTTGGGCTTAGGTCCGGCATCGGGAGGAGCCGCGACACAAGCGGTGATGCCGCTTTCAGGTTCGCGTTCGAAGCTCGAATCGTAGACCAGATAGCGCAAACCACCGCGGCTCTTGGCTCGATACATGGCGATGTCGGCGCGCCTGATCAGGTCCACCGCGGTCTTGGCGTGGTCTGGGAAGAGCGCGACGCCGACGCTGATGCTGAGCGAAAGTGGCACAGGTCCCACCGCATAGGGCAGGTTGATCGCTTCTACGATACGGGCCGCAATCATGTCCGCGATGCGTGGGGTGCACGGCTCTTCGAGCATCACAACAAACTCGTCGCCTCCATAACGCGCCACGAGATCCCCATCGCGCACGCTCGACAGGATGCGCTTGGCCACCGTATTCAAGAGGTCATCGCCTGCCTGATGGCCGTACAAGTCGTTGACCTTCTTGAAGCCGTCGAGGTCCAAGAACATCAGCACGATGCGCGAGAAATGCGCCTTTGCACGCGTTATCCCGCGCTCAATCGCATGCTCGAAACAAGCGCGATTCGGCAGTTGGGTGAGGGCATCGGTCTCAGCTCCGTGGCGCGCGTGATGCCAGGCGCTCCACAGTGTTTCCAGTGCGGCTTCTACCTGAGGCTGCTTCGGATGCTGCGTGAGCAGTCCTTCTAGTGAACGTATGGCGCAGCTCACTGCGTCGTCTGCTGCGTTCGATGCGTCGAAATGCCCGCGCCCTGCGCTCATCGCGATGTCCTTGGCAAAAGCCTCACCGATTGTAGCGATGAGTACGCGCCTAGGATGCTCGGGCTAGCCTAAATTGGGGTCAAACAGCGATCTTGGGTGGGCTTGCGCGAGGATTTAGGTCGTGCTGTCCGGCTCTAGCTTGTGCCCATCGATGCGCTTCTTTTCGAGCTCGCGCTTTTTCTCTAGCAAGCTGCGCTCTGACCCACTGAGTCCGTGCTTCAGACTGCGCTGTTGCGCGGCTTTCTCCTTGGCCACGCGAGCCTTCTGCTTGCGGTACTTGTTGAGGTTCACCACGTCGCCCATGCCAGGAACCTTACCACCGTTTCTGACGACGATGGATCGGATGCGTGTGGCGCCGGGCGCGAAAAGAGACCCTTCTGGCTAGGCTGCGACGAAGTCCGCGGCCATGCGGTCTTGTAGTGTCGGCGTCAGAAACGCCCACGCATCCCGCCACAGTGCCTTGCTGGCGGGGCGCCACCACATGGCATGAAATGCATGAATCTCATTGGGATAGTAATGGACTCGGTAGTCGACCTTTCGCCGCTGCAATGCCTGCTCCAGGCGCTGAGAGTCGTGCAGCAACGGATCTCCTGTTCCGCAGGTCACTAGGAAGGGAGGCAGGGGGCGCGTGAGCCGCGCCGAACCTTCGAGCAGGCGCAGGGGGTCTGCAAGGTCGTGCTCGCCTGCGTAGTGCGCACTGCGCGGCAGGTAGGAACGCGCAATCTGCTCGATGGCATGTTTGGTTACAAACCAACTTTGCTCGGCAAGCTGCCGAAAGCGCTGTGCGTTCGAGACCTCGAAGAAACCGCAGGCGGCAAAGACGGCCGCAGGTGGACGATTGCGGCGAAAGACTGCGCGCGCGAAGGACTCAGGCCGCTCGCAGCAGGCAGCGAGAGCCAAGCTCGTAACGAGGTTGCCGCCGGCAGATTCTCCCGCGACGATGATGTTCTGAGGGTCTCCGCCAAAGCGCGCGGCGTTGTCGAGTGTCCACAGATAGGCGGCACAAACGTCGGACAAGCCCGAAGGGAACGGATACTCGGGCGCCAAGCGATAGTTTGTGCTGACGACAAGGTAGCCAGCTTTGGCGAACTGACTGGCGATCATCCAGTGCGTCTCTTTTGAGCACACCTCAAAGCCCCCACCGTGTACGTAGAGCACAACCGGCAACGTCGCCGTGTGACCTGCAAGCTTGGGGCGGTACACATCGAGCGTGTGGGCCTTGTGTCCGCTTCCCAAGTAGGGAATGTCTTTCAGCACTTGAATTTGGTTCTTGGCGAGTAGGGTCTGAACCTGTGTAGACCACTCCGCCATCTTGAACACGCGCCGCACTACGTCGAGTGCGGTACGTTCCGCGATGAGCAGCGGGTGTCGGAGCGGGAGTGGCTTTGCGTCCTCTAGCAAACGGACGGGCAGGGGCACCGAGGCCAGGACCATCTTCACTCCTCTTCCTTTGGCGCGGCCCACAGGCGGCTTTCGCTCGCTCACAACCCAAATATCAAACAGCTCAGGTTTGTTAACTATCGCCACCTGCTGGGGACGACACAACTTCAAGTACCGAGCAGTACCCAAATTGCTAGGAGCCACACACACGTGAAGGGGCAGAGTGCGCGATGTACGTTCGCGAGCCCTTGCCTTTTCGAGAAATCTGCCGTAGCTCGCGGCCATGGACGTCGAGCGTGCATTGGCCCAAGCGAGTGATGAAAAGGGGCTGCAGACTTACTATCGCGACTGCGTGCGTCCGCTGCTCAAGCAACCTCGGCATCAGTGGCCCGGTTGCTGCGGCGGCGGCTGCGAACCCTGCGCGCAGATTCTCGTTTTGGTGGCAGACCGCACGCTCGAGCTGATGGCGGAGCCTGAGAAGGTGTTCCACAAGAAGTAGCCCGGATCGGCCGGGCGCGTCAGCGCTTTTTGGCAGCCTCTTTGAGGGCCATGAGTCGCGCGCGCAGTCGGCTACCGTAGTCAGGCTTGTTGGTCTGACGTGCACGCCCCAGCGCGAGAGCATCGGCTGGAACATCTTCGGTGACGGTCGTGCCTGTGCCGACGTAAGCGCCTTTCCCGACCCGTACCGGCGCCACGAGCTGCGAGTCGCTGCCGATGAACACGCCATCTTCGAGGATGGTTTTGTGCTTTTGGTAGCCATCGTAGTTACAGAAGATGGTGCCTGCGCCCACGTTGACGTCGCGCCCGATGTCGCCGTCGCCCAGATAGGCGAGGTGATTGGCTTTGCTGCCTCGGCCGAGACGCGTCTTTTTCATCTCCACGAAATTGCCGATGTGCGAGTCGGCTTCCATTACGCTCTCCGGTCGCAAATGCGAGAACGGTCCGGCTTGCGCATCCTCGCCGATCACGCTCTCGGTGGCGATCGTATAGGGCTTGAGGTACGCGCCGCGTGCAATGCGCACGTCGGTGAGCACGCAGCCCGTATCGATACGCGCTCCAGAGGCGATGACGCTGGCTCCGCGCACGTGAACGTTGGCTTCGAGGATGGCGTCGGGCTCGACCACCGCACTGACATCGACGCAGACGCTGTTGAGGTCGCGCACGGTGACGCCCGAGCGAGCGAGCTCAGTCGCACGACGCAACCGCAACACGCCCTCGCATTGGGCAAGCTGCGCGCGGTCGTTCACGCCCTGCGTGTCTTCGAAACGCCACGGCAAGCTTGCGACTCCGCCTTGGTTTGCGGCCTGCTCGACCACGTCCGTAAGGTAGAGTTCGCCCTGCGCGTTGTCGGTGGACAGTCGGCTCAAAGCGTCGCGCAAGAACGGCGCGCGTACGGCGTAAACGCCTGGGTTTACCTCGCAGATCTTGCGCTCGGCCTCACTCGCGTCCTTGTGCTCGCGAATGCGCTGAATCTGGCCCTCGGCGTCGCGCACGATGCGGCCGTAGCCGGTTGGGTCGCTGATGTGGCTCGTCAGCATGGCAAGCGGTGCAGTGGTCTGCTCGGCGACCGCGATCAAAGCGCGTATGAGGTCTGCGCTCACGAGGGGCGTATCCCCGCACAGCACCAGCACCCAGCCAGAGACATCGGGCATTGCGCTGAGGCCTGCGCGCGCGGCGTCTCCGGTGCCGAGCTGTCGCTCCTGGACCGCGGTGAGCACCTGTTGCGCATCGAAGCGCTCGGCTACGTCTTTCGTCAGCAGCTCGCGTCCATGCCCGACCACGAGAACCACTCGGGAGACCTGGGCCTCGAGTGCCGCGCGCGTGACGTGCGCGTACATGGGAAGACCGAGCAGGCGGTGGAGCACTTTGGGCAGATTGCTCCGCATTCGGGTGCCCTGACCTGCCGCCAAGATGACTGCTGCGAACTCGGAACTCATACCTATCAATCTAAAAGAATAGCCGCATTTGGCGAGCCACGAAGTCGCAGCGTTCTTCTTTGTCCACAGGTAGGCGTATGTGGCTAAGATTGGGATGTTGTAAGGAACTTCCCTACTTTCGACAGCGCTTGCAAGTCATGCACGTCTTCGTCGAAGGCGGGGACTTCCACATAGAGTCCGCGGTTGCCGGTGAGAGCCTTGAGGCGCTCCACCTCGACGCGACAGGTCACGGCACGCGTGCGCTCTTCGTCGAGGGCAAGGGCCAGCTTGTGGCCTAGGCGCGGGATGTCGGTGCCCTCAGGAAACAGGGCCGTGAGGTCGCGGGCTATCTCGGCGTCGCTGCCGCTTGGCTCGGAGAGCAAGGGAATTACGCGGTTGATCACCGTGGCCTGTTGTCGCATGCCGTGTTCGCTCAGTTTCCCGGCGAAGAAGATGGCTTCTTTGATGGCGAGCGGCTCAGGGCTCGTGACCAACACAAACGCGACCTCAGGGCTACGCAGGGCTTCCGACACGGCCTTGGCGCGCGCGGTGAAGCCTCCGAACAGATCGTTGATGTCGCTGACGAACTGGGCGACTGAGTCGAGGAACTCACCGCCTGTAAGCTTGGCTAGGCCCTTGAGGACCATCTGTGCGCCGCGCCCGACCAGGCTGAACCCGAGCTTGCCCGCGCCACCAAACGCCTGGATGAACCAGCGCATGGCAGGGGAGTCGATGGCTTCGATGAGCTTTTCGGGCGCATCGAGGAAGTCGAGTGCATTGGTGGTGGGAGGCGTATCGAGCACGATGAGGTCGTACTCTTCGCGCTTGCGCACCGCGTGCAGCTTCTCCATTGCCATGTACTCCTGGGTGCCGGCCAGGGATGTGGAGATGTACTGGTAGAGGCGATTGTCGAAGATGCGCTGGGCGCGCTCAGGGGTCGAAGCGTAGCGCGTCACCAGCTCATCGAACGTGCGCTTGGTGTCGAGCATCATGGCGCTGAGCGAGCCTTGCGGATTGAACGCGAGGCCGGCTTGCGCGAACAGCTCGGGTGAGACCAGCTGCTCTTCGGTGGTCATCGCCGTGAGGCCCATGCTGTTGGCAAGGCGCTTGGCTGGATCGATGGTGAGGCACAGAACCCGCCGCCCCTGCTGCGCTGCGAATAACGCGAGTGCGGCGGAGGTGGTGGTCTTGCCGACGCCGCCGCTGCCTACGCAAACGACCACGCTGTGATTCGCGACTACTTCGGAAAGCCCCATGAACGGCGCAGACTAGCAGAATTTAGCGCTTCCAGGCCGCAGCTTCGGTCAGAGCGCGAGCTTTTTCGATGAGCTCGGCACCGCCGCGCTCGAGGACCTGCGCGGCGAGCTCGAGGCCGACCTCGCGGGCCAGTTTGAGCTTGCCTGCGGGGCTTCGATCGTCGATGTGCTGGTCGATACCAGCGCTGATGATTTCGAGGCCGTCGGGGCTTCCCACCAGCGCGTCCATCACGAGCCGGGTGCCGTTGTGTGAGAGCTGGGCGTGACCCGCAATGGGCAGCTGACAGCCGCCATTGAGCTTGGCGAGGAAGATGCGCTCGGCCTCGACCGCGATGCGTGTGTCCCAATGTTCGAGTGGAGCGAGCAGCGCGCGCGTGCGGTCGTCGTCTGCGCGAATTTCAAGGCCCAGGGCGCCCTGGCCGACCGCAGGCACGCATTCTTCCACCGACAAAACTCGGTGACGCAGGTGGGTGAGCCCCAGGCGGCGTAGGCCCGCCAAGGCCAGAACGATGGCGCGGTAGTTCCCCTCTTCGAGCTTGCGCAGGCGTGTGCCGACGTTACCGCGCACCGACTCGCAGATCACATCGTTGCGACGCCTGCGTAGCTGAGCTTGGCGACGCAGGGAGCTCGTGCCAATTTTCGAGAAAGCCTCCAGGTCGTCGAGCGCCGCGCCATCGGTGGTCACAAGCACGTCGCGCGCATCTTCGCGCATGGGGACGCAGGCGATTTCGAGGCCCTGTGCGAGCTCTGCAGGCACATCTTTCATGGAATGCACGGCAAGATCCGCGCGGCCTTCGTTCAGGGCCTGCTCGATTTCCGTGACGAAGAGGCCCTTGCCGCCCACCTCGGACAGAGGTCTGTCCTGGATGCGGTCGCCGAGCGTGACGATGTGCAGCTCTTCGATTTCGAGGCCCGGGTGGAAGCGCTGAAGCTCAGCAGCAATGAAGCGCGCTTGAGCCAGAGCGAGCGGGCTCTTTCGGGTGGCGATACGTAGCTTCACGAGCGCTCTCCAGAGGGCGTGGGCACGAGCGCCTGCGTGGGCTCGGCAGTTTCGTTCAGGGAAGATTCCGTGGCCTGTGCGCTGCCGTCTTCGAGTTCGAAGAGGCGGCGTACGCTTTCGATGAGCTGTGGGCCGTGGGCCTCTGCACCGCTGCGCTTGAGCTCTGTAATCGGCTTGTGCAGCAGCTTGTTGACCATCGCGTCGCACATGATCTCGAGGGCTTTTTTCTCGGCCTCCCCGAGACTCTTGAGCCGGGGCAGGGTGCGTTCCAGCTCCCCGTGCACCACGCCTCGCACGCGTTCGCGAAGGGCGACCAAGGTGGGCGTCAGGTCTTGCGTCTTTTGCCATTCCTCGAAGGCGCTGACTTCCGCTTCGACGATGCGTTCTGCGTGCTCGGCTTCGCGCCTGCGGGCGGCGATGTTTTGATTGGCGACCTGCTCGAGGTCGTCGATGTCGAACAAGAACACGTTGTCCATGTTCTCGACACGCGGGTCGACGTCGCGCGGGACGGCGATGTCGATGAGAAACAGCGGGCGATGTCGACGTGCGCGGACCACGGCCTGCATGAGCTCCCGGGTGATGACGTAGCGCGGGCTCGCAGTGGAAGTGATGACCACGTCGGCGGAGATGAGTTCTTGCGAGAGTTGGTCGAACTCGCGCGCTTCGCCACCACAAGCCAGGGCCACGGCGCGTGCGCGCTCCTGGTTGCGGTTGACCACGGTGAGCAACGTGCCGTGTTGAGACAGCGCTTTGGCAGCGCCTTCGCTCATTTCGCCTGCGCCGACCAACACCACTTTGCGGCCTGTCAGCTCTCCGAAAATCGAGCGCGCGAGATCACAGGCAATCGAGCTCACACTGACCGCGCCCGCAGCGATACCCGTTTCCGTGCGCACGCGTTTCGCGACCGCGAAGGCGCGGCTCATGCAGCGGCTCAAAAGCGGACCTACGGTGCCTGCATCGTTTGCGAGGGCAAAGGCTTCTTTGACTTGGCCGAGAATCTGGGGCTCTCCGACGACCAAGGAGTCGAGACTCGAGGCCACGCGAAACGCATGTCGGGCTACCGCATCGCCTGTTTGCTCGTACAGGTGGCTAGACAAGCTTTGTTCTTGGGCGAGGTGCGCGAGGTAGTCGCGGATGGCGCGCGCAACGCGCAGCGGGTCGTCGGCACTGCCGTAGAGCTCCACGCGGTTGCAGGTGGAAACGACCATGGCTTCCAGCACGCCGGTATGCTGTCTGAGATTGCGCAGCAGCTCAGGCAGCTGCTCGCTCGAAAACGCCAAACGCTCTCGCACGGCCAGCGGCGCCGTGTGATGCGAAAGGCCGACGAGGACAAGGCCGCGAGGGGGCATTACATCGCTCCCGTTTTAGCGCGCATGGCGTAACCGACGACGACGGCCAGAGCACACGCAAATCCGAGTAGGGTTCCGATGGCTGCGCGCCGCCCCTGCCAACCGGCCGCGACACGCAAGAGCAGAACGCCTGCAAATACGCACCAAGCTACGAGGCCGAGGGCCTGGGTCGGAGAAATCGTGGTGGGCAGTTGGGCGGCCCAAATCGCGCCCGAAACCGAGCCCACCGTAAACAAAGGAAAGCCGACGAGGAGCAGCTTGAGCCCGATGGAGTCGAGCACGTCGAGCGGCGGCAGTCGCGTGAAGAGGCCGCTGAGTTGGCGCCTGCGCAACAAGCGTTCTTGGATCAGGTAGGCTGTGGCGACAGCGAAGGCGAGGGTAAACGCCGCGACGCCGAGCACGTTGACGATGACGTGAGCGGGCAACAGTGCAGAGCGCACGTCTTCAGAAACATTGGGAACGCTGTGGCCCAGGCCTGCTGCCAGAAACATCAGGAGCGACACCGGCGTGACGAACACACCGAGCACGGAGAGCCGCCCGAAGCGTTGTGCAATCAAGAAAGAAAGCACGATGGAGAGGGAGGCCAGCGTGAACATCTGCCGCACATCTTCAGGCTGGGGCACGCCGCCTGCGTCGCCCACCATGAAGGTCACATGCAGCAACGCCGAGAGCGCAAGCAATCGCGCGCTGACGACGGCGGTGTTCTGGTTGCCGGTTCCGATGAGAAAGAAGTAGCCAAGCGACGCGAAGGCGTAGGTCACGCTGGTAGCCAAGAACAAAGTGGAGAGCACCGCGGGGGTCAAGCTAGGCCTCCTTCATGGTTGCTTGGTCCTAAGGCTCTCGCCGACAAGGACGCGATGCGTGCTTCATCGTGCGCAGCACAGGCATCGAAGAGCTCGCCGTCCGCCAGGTTCCGCAGTAGCGTCTGGGCATCGGGATGACCTGCGAGTGCACGACGTGCCCGCGCAATCTCTTGCACGAATCGATCGGGGCCTCGACTGATCCACTGAGCGAGCTCTCTGCCAAGCCTGCGGGCAGCGCTCGGCGCGGTTCCCTTGGTGGATACCGTGGCTTCGACGTACTCGCCCAATGCACGGGCCGGAATCGTAAAGTCCGATTCTCCCGGGGCGTCGACGCGGGACACAAGCACATTGGCTGCACGACATGCGTCGGCCAGCATGGCGTTGGTCTCCGTGCTGTCAGTCGCAGCGATGACGAGAAAAACACGGGCCGCATCCGCCGCTTGCACGGAGCGTAAGCTCAGCGAGAGCTTCTGCTCTTGCGCGAGGCGCTGCACGATGCCGGAGGCCTCGCAGGCCACCACATGCAGCTCTGCGCCGCAGGCTACGAGGCGCTCGATTTTGCGCGTTGCGACACGACCCGCCCCCGCAACCAGCACCTTTCTGCCGGCGAGATGCAGTTGGATCGGGTAGCTGCGCGGGCTCATTATGGGTCCAGAAAGAGTGAGAGAACTTGCTCGTTCGACAAGGCCGAGATGGCTTCAGCGTGCTCGGGTGAGGCGAGGAAGCCATCGACGACCTCATACGCATTGTCGCCCAAGATGACAGAAGCGCTCGCGTGCTCCCCGCCAAGTTCGGCCACCTGCGTGAGCGTCTTCACACGCCCGACCAGTTGCTCCGCGTCGCCGCCGTCGGCGACTTCGGCCATGATACGCACGGCGCTCTCGAGCTGCATGGGGATGTCGCCAAGCACGAGCGTCTCGCCCTGCAGTTGAGCGCGCCCCTCTGCGACCCAGAGTTCCAGCGTTTCTTGGGGTACGAATACGCGCGCTAGGGACATGCGCGACTCCTCGACGGTAGGTCAGGTCACCAAACTTGCACCACGGTCGCTTCCGCGGGTGCGAGGCCGGAGGCTACCATGCCCGAGGAGCTTGAGGTAGCGGAGGGACCCGGCTGTAACGTCTCGTGCATTACGTGTGACATACAAGATTGCGCCGCCCTAAACCGTAATCGAATCAGAAACGTTTCAGGTAATCTGGGCACATTGACAGGGGGGCAGCCTATCCCTAGGTTCCCGTCACAGGAGAAGCAGCATGGCTGGCAATAACGTCCAAGAGTTCAACGAACTCAACTTCGACACTGAGGTCCTTCAGTCTAGCGAGCCCGTGCTCGTGGATTTCGCTGCTACCTGGTGCGGTCCCTGCAAGGCGATTGCGCCGCTCGTCGGGCAGCTCGCCGATGAGTACAGCGGAAAAATCAAGGTCGGCACCATCGACATCGATGCGAGCCCCGGCATCGCGCAGCGCTACGGCATCCGCGGCGTTCCAACGCTCTACGTCTTCAAGAACGGCGAGGTCGTGGGCAAGCTGCAGGGTGCGGCCCCCAAGCAGAACATCGCAGCACTGATGCAGCGCGCGCTCTGAAGCTTAGCGCTCGCTTGAGAGCGGCCACTGAGCGCTAGCAACGCGTTACAGGTAGCAGTCGCTGTGCGCGCGAGTTCAGCGACCGGTGCTTCCGAACCCACCTTCGCCGCGCGATGTATCGCCGAGCTCAGAAGGATCGGAACAAAGCTGAACCGAAGCCTGCGTCACTGGCGCCACCACGAGTTGTGCGATGCGATCGCCTGCGTGGATGGTGACGGCTGCATCGCCTAGATTGACGAGCAGTATCTGGAGCTCACCGCGATAGTCTTCGTCGATGGTTCCAGGCGCATTGAGTACCGTCACGCCGTGACGGGCGGCAAGGCCCGAGCGCGGCCTGACTTGGCCCTCGTAACCCGCAGGAAGTGCGATCGCGAGGCCCGTGGGAATGCGGGCACGCCCCAGCGGTTCGAGAACCACCGGGGCGTCTAGATCGGCGCTCAAGTCGAGTCCCGCGGCGCCGGCTGTCGCGTAGTGCGGAACAACCGCGCTACCTCGGAGCCGAAGCACTTTGAGTGCGGGACCCGTCATGTTCAGCGGCCGCGCTCGCGATCGGCTTCGCGTACACGCTCGCGGGTGCGGGCGCGGGTGCGAATGCGGGAGGGGCGTTCGCGCTCGGTCCGGTCGTCGCGGTCAGAGCCCGCAGCTGCCGGAGCACGCTCGTCGAGGTCGTCCTCCATGCTGCCGCGGCGGGCTGCAGGAGGAGGCGGGAGGTCGGACACCGGAGCACGGCGAGGGGCCCGCTCTTCACCACGTGAAGGGCGCGCTTCGAAGCGGTCGTCGTCGCGTGCGGGACGTGCAGCGCGTGCCGGACGCTCGTCGAGGTCCAGATCGCGTCCACGCGGACGTTCGTCACGCGCACGAGCGACAGGTACATCTTCGTCGCGCGGGCGTGGCTTACGGTCCAGGTCGCGTGCGCCACGGACGGGCTCATCGCGATCGAGATCGCGTGGGCGTGCGCTGCGGGCCTGTGGTGCGTCGCGATCGAGATCGCGTGGCGCGGGCTTGGCGACAGCCGGCCGCTCATCGCGGTCCAGGTCGCGGCCACGTGCGGGTGCACGTTCGTCGCGGTCCAGGTCGCGCGACCGAGCAGCGCCGCGATCGAAATCGCGTGTGCGTGCGGGGCGCTCTTCGGCGTCGAGATCGCGCGGCCGTGCCGGGCCACGGTCTCGGCGGGCGAGGTCGCGGTCGAGCTCAACCGGCTTCTCGTCGCGGCGCTCAAAGCGGTCGTCAGCGCGCACAGTGCGCTCGCGACGAGGGGCTTCTTCGCGTCCGCGCAGGGTGGCCTTTTCCTTGTCGAGGTCGCGCGGCTTGCGCTCCTCGCGCTCCTCGCGTGCCTTGAATGCGGGCAGTTCGTCGCGATCGAAGCTACGCGGCTTGCGCTCCTCGCGTGCCTTGAAAGCTGGGCGTTCATCGCGGTCGAGGCTGCGTGGCTTGCGCTCCTCGCGTTCCTCGCGTGCCTTGAATGCAGGGCGTTCGTCGCGATCGAGGTCACGCGGCTTGC